>NZ_FUWO01000014.1 GCF_900167405.1 Globicatella sulfidifaciens DSM 15739 | reverse complement strand
AATTCTTGAAGAATCATTACCTTTAAGGGTGATGAAATCGTACAGTGCTGTTTGGTTAAGTTAGTTTGAGAGACCGTTGTTTTTTGACAATGTTTACAAAGGTATCGTTGTTTAGTCAGTTTAAGATAAGCAGGTTGAAGGTTATATTGCCCAATTAGGATGACGGTCCTATAAGATCCATAATCAATCATATCTTCCGCTCCATTATTACTACTACGACAATGAGGACACACTTTAGGCGGATTCTTTAGAGTACCTGTAACGGTTAATACTTTTTTAAAGGCTTTTGAGACAGAAAGCATTTTTTTAGTAGAACTTTTAAATTGATGAACTGAAAAATAGCATTCTTCTTCAAAATCATTCTGTTCTAGATGGATATTAAGGTCTTCCATTCCTAGTAAAATTTTAGTATGATTGTATGTAGCCATGTGATTTCCTACTTTCTATATTTTTGTGTGCAACTTAATTATAGAGGAAATCACGGGCTTTTTGTGTATAAAAATAGTGCTGGTGTAGAAATGATTATTCCACGCTTTCAGGGCAAGCTGTAGCCAATTCAAGGCAATGATTCCACGCTTCAAGGCAAGAGGGTAGCCATACTCATGGAGCACGGCTATGAATGAAGTTATATTTTTGGTTGACAAAGTGTTCTCGTATATTCAATTGTCCAGCATCTAACCACACCGAGTTATGAACAATACGGTCCATAATCACATCAGCATGAACCCCACGACCTAGTCGTTGATGCCAGTCGCTCTCTTAAATTGAGTACAGAAGATTATTGAAAATGATTGATAGATACTCTGTTATAGGACGCTTACCGTTTAAGTGGGTCTCATATTGGAAATAGGTTGAGTCATTATTTGCAAATGTTGGAGTAATTCTTGGCACTGACTGGAGCAAAAATTATCAAAGGGTGGAGATCACAATGGCACGGCTTAAGCTATTTGATGGCAATACCCAAATTAGATTACAACCGAATTCCATGACTTTTTGTAATAATTTAAAAAGGTGTAGGTGAGCAGAGCAATTTCTGTTCACCTAGACCAAAAAGTATAGAGGCAAAGTATGAATCCAAAAATAATAATATTTTCACTATGTTTTATTTATCTAAAAAGAGAAGTAATTGGAATTTCTAAAACTTTTGAAATTTTGGGTATTTTATCAATATTAGGATTACTTTTTCCAGTTTCCCATTTGGAATATGTTTGCTGTGTAACTCCTATTTCTCTAGCTATGTGAGATTGAGTAAAGCCTTTCTTTTTTCTAAAAAATTGTAAGTTTAACATAATCATTCACCTCCCTATATTTAAATACGAATTTCCTAACAAAATACTTTAAATATTTTAAGGAAAATTCAAATGATTGGATTTTAATGCTTAAAAATTATCTTTATAAAGTTATTTTCGCGGTAACATCACGATTGATAATCACTAAAACGTTTTCTTTGGCTTCTTAAGATTTTCTATAATACCGTTTATTATTGAATACGGAATAGTGAAAATTTGACGTGTAAGACTCATACTATTCGAGAAAGAATCGTGACAATCTTGACAGTTAAAACATTTAATTTTAAGCAGAACGATCTTGAATTTACTATGGTTAAAAGATAAACGATACTTCTTTTTATAGTACCCTTGCTGTGAAGATGAGAAGAACGACAATAAGGGCACTTTTGAATCCTAGTATCCAATGAACATGAAAGGATTACTTCATCCATAGCAACGACTTAACTAATTTCATGTAAAGGTAAATTTAGTAGCTGCGATAGAAAATATTTACTCTCATCATTTTTTTCCAAAATAATAACCTCCTAATGATAATACGAACATTCGATCATTATCAGTTTAGGAGGTTATTTAACCATAGTCTATTCAAACTACAACATTTAGTGGAGGATTTTACTCCCCACTAGAAGTTGTTGAGACCCAATCCCCTGGAGAAGTTGTTGTTTTTTTAGTTTCAGATATCAATATAATAATACAATTCAAACCAATATCCCCAATATTTGTATATTTCGTGTAATGCCCATTTTCTATTATTTTTATTGGTTAAATATGAATTTTTATAATCTGATTGCTTTGGATAGGCAGATACATAAATGAATTTCAGGTCTTTGCTGCCTTTTGCCCGTTCAAAGGCCATTTTGGTTCTTCTGGTATGAAAATCACTGGTTACCACTATGGCAGATTTCCAACCATGTTGTTCCATTATTTTAATTGATTCTGTGGCATTTGTCCAAGTAGACGTTGCCTTTGGTTCTGCAATTATATTATCGGGATTGACGATATCATCATTGATAGGGGGACGAGCATTTTTTTGATTTTGTGTAATAGGCGAAACAATCACTTTATTAGAGGTACTATATCCTTGTTCTAAAAGTTCTTTTGCCTTGGCCTCACGGTACAATTGTCCACCAGCAACAATAATAACATCTGATTTTTCCGGAGATTCGCCAATATCTAAGGTGAAAAATAAAATAAATGAGGAAATAATCATCGTGATTAAGAACGCTATAAAACTTGCTTTAATTAATTTCATATTGCCTCCTAATTTTCTTTTCATTTATCTTATAATATTTGATGGTTTATTACAAATCTATTATATTTGCATAGTATAGGGTGATACCATTTATTTTTGATGGTTGCGCTCCTCTTTATCCAAATACCGATAAATTTTACTCCGACTAATTTTTAAATCAGTTGCAGTTTCTGTAATACTTCCTTGATTCTCTTCTAATTTATAGCGAATAATCTCTTCAATATATTCTTCTAAGCTAGGGTGATTATAAGATATTACTTTGTTTATTAAATCTTCTCGCATAGGGTGTTTTAATAATTGGTTAAATGCGAATTTCACTTCAGTTTCATTGATGACGCTACTTTTGGTATTGATGACCAGATATTTAATGATATTGGTTAACTCACCATAATTTTCTGGCCATGGATAATCTTTTAGAGTATTCATCGCTTCTGTTGTATAGGTACTCACTATCCCTTCGTGTATCGAATTCAAATCAAGTGTTAAGATATCAATAATCTCTTCAAAATTTTCTTGTTTGCCCGATAGTGGCTCCATATGGATTCGATAAGCTGAATTCCAGGCGCTGCTAAGTTTGGGATGATTGTCATTAAGTTCATATATCGTAATCATCGGTGACGGGTGTTTATTATGGCTAATTATTATTTGCGTTTGTGCATGGTCAAGCTGTTCAACGTGCCTCAAGATGATTATGATATTTTCTTGCTTTAATATTTCTGGCCATAACATCCAAAAAGGTTTATCGATATAGCGACAATCAATTTGATAGATAAGTTGATTAGAAAGCTGGCTTACTAAAAGATGCGCCATTGTTGATTTTAGAGTGTATCTTTCACCATAAATGACGATAGCTGAATAATGAGCAATCAATTTATTAATATCAAGATTACGACTCTCTTCTTGGACTGTTGAATAAAAGAAATCATTTTGAATTTGATCGCTTAATTCTTCGATTGTTAAAGCTTTAATAGCCGGATGCTTAATCGATTGGTATAGTGGAAGTTTCTCAAATTGATATAAATTAAAAAACGAATCCTTCCAAGTAATCATATTACAGATTACTTGATAACGATTGTTAGCTTCATCAATAATCGGCTGTTCTTTGGTTAAATTTTGTAATTGCTTTTGTAAGGTTTTTGAGTTTAACTTAGGAAACTCAGAAATAAGAATCCGATTTTGTTGATCAGTGACAGCATATTTCATAGATAATTTTAGAGTCAATTGATTTTGAATATGTGCTTGTAATTGTGTCTGCTTAATAGGCATCACGATATTTAAGATTTCAATATATCTTGTTCGGATGGTGTTCTCATCTAATGTATAGGGAATTTGCTTGACTGAGTATAATTTTAAAATTGAATAAAGGGCAGGACTACAGATGTAATATTGATATTGGTTCAGAATTGAACGTGACATATGTTCTTGAAAATTAGTTAAGGATTTGGTTACGATGCTGGGGTATTCGACGTTTAGATGTTGGCATAAATCCTGGCATAACTCAATGAATGATGGCTCACCGACTATCAGTGTCTTATCTTGGTATTGCTTCATGGTAGTGAGAATTCTTAATAGTTCAAAAGGATTATTTTCCACTGTGAAGACGGGAAGAGTGGTATATTGCCGAATGTCCGTTAATGGATAACCATAACATAATATCGCATCAAAAATTTGTTGATGCTGTTCGAGATATTGGAAAGCTTTAGTCGGCTTGTCAGTTAGAATGGTCACTTTAAGATTGTGAAAATCCTTGGCGCAGTGCTTGAATTTTTCAACTAAATAGTAGTCAGAAGTGATAATAAGAAGATTGACTTTCATAACAAACCTCCGTGTCTCATTTTAAGACATTTTATCACAGTTTATTAAGAAAATCATAAGTTTGTCGCCTAAAACTTTTAAACTTTATGAAAATGAAAATAAATTCAAAAAACATGGGTTTTCGTGTCTCAAAATGAGACATCTTGAAAATTTATGAAAACAAAATTTAGTGTTTTTGCCTGATTTTTTGACAAAAATGTCAAATGAAAGCTTTTCATGACATCCGTGTGTATTTGTGAAAATAGACTAGTTGCAAAGATGGAAATAAGGATGATTGTGAAATATGGAAATGTAAGGGAATGAAATATCTAAATACGAGTAGTACGACAGATGAGAGTGGAGTTAATTAAAAAAAGACATATTTTCGGAAATTTATATGTTCATATAGAAATAAAAAATGGATGAGGGTGAAAGTAAAGTAGATATTATGAAATAAATTGAAAAACGAATGAGCACCAAAATAAAATGATACAAAAAATTCTCTAGCGAGATTGAGCAACAACTTTTAAAAATACCGTATGATTCATCTGTCATTTTATAAAAAAGAGGTTGAGTAGTCTCAAACTGTATCATAATGACTAGTTTAAGACCCACTCAACTTTGAGGGGGTGCGGGGACGGACAGACAAAACGAAAATCATTAGATTTTTTACTTACTGACCATGTACAACTATAGCGTTGTTATTTATTCTGTGACAACTCGCACTAATTTTCTTACTTTTTCCATTAAGACGACATCATAAGCCAGTGGCGAAGGACTTTCGGTATAAGCATAGCTGACATCGAGATTTTCAGTTGTAGGATCGAGGCACCAGTCTTTACATGACGAGTGAATATTGGTAATGCCGGTTGTTTGCATTAACTCTACGGCATTCGTCTCATTGACACCACTACCTATTAAGAAGGTTATTTGTGCTCCGTATTGTGCTTGTATCGATGCGAGTCGTTCAACTGCTTGCGGCGCTTTTTCCTTTTGACCACTCGTTAAGATGCGGTCGATATTAAGCTTAATTAAGGTTTCTATACTGGTTTCATAATCATTGACCACATCAATCGCCCGATGAAAGACCGCTTCTTTTTTATACTGATGAATAAGATTAATCATCTTTTGAGCGCGAATTGTATCAATAGTCAGATCTGAATTTAGAAAGCCAAAGGCAATACCGTCAGCACCATTTTCAAGCAATAATTGACAATCAGCCATCATCACTTCAAATTCTTTCTCGCTGTAACAAAAGCCACCACCTCGAGGGCGCACCATACAAATCACTTTTAAATCAGTATGACGTTTGGTTAGAGTTAAGCTAGCTAAACTTGGGGTCAGACCACCGAGTGCCAGAGCAGCATTCAACTCAATTTGTTTGGCCCCACCATTATAGGCGGCTAAAGCATCTTCATAACTACCACAACAGATTTCGAGCATGATTATTCTCCTTTATTCTTTCTATAAGTATTCAACCAATGTTTACTGGCACCAATTGGATGATTGCCGAACTATCTTATTAACTTTCTATAGGTTTCATTTGAACATAAAACTTGTAAGTGATTTTTGAAATTATTAAGTAGACAAAACAATATGATTATTTCTTTCCATTCAACACCAGTGAAGCGATGTTTACTATACTTTCGTATACTGTTAATATCGCTTAATGACTGTAATTTTCAGGACTTAAAATTTTACTTATGTCTGTTGAACACGCGCCTAATTTTTCATAGGTAGCATTTATCATTATTAACAAATGTCATATCCTTCCTGATTATCTTCATTATATCAAAGGTTCATAATAGGGAAAATAATTCCTTTATGGCACATTTAAGATTTAAAGGAGAGTATCTAGTTATAAGACCGAATATATTGTGGTACTCAATTTAAATTAACTATTTTCATCCTTTTCATTTACCCAAATAATACAATTTATGGTACAATGTACCATGATTGAAGCGCTTAATTGTAATAAAATTCCACGAGTCTTATAATGGAGGTAAGAATGAGTAATACATTGACAAAATTGAGAGTTTATCGACCAACAGCCAGTCAAACAGAGCGGTCGATTATCGACTATGTTTTAAAGAATCCATTGAAAGTAGGAAACATGAGTATTCATCAATTAGCTGAAGCGACTTTTTCATCCCCGACTTCGATTATCCGATTATGCAAAAAAGTTGGATATGACGGGTATAAATCTTTTAATAAGGAATTGCTTTATGAACAAGCGGTGCGAGAAAATGTCTTTGAACTAGATAATCATGTCTTTAGTCTGAATGATAATTCAAGTGAATTGATTCAAAGTGTGATTTTGAATAACTTATCAATATTAAGAGAGCTAACTTTTTTAATTTCGGATTCTTTAATCGACCAATGTGTGAGTGAAATTGAAAAAGCGGATAAAATAGTTTTCTTTGGCATCGGCGCTTCGTTAATCGTCGCAAAAGACGCTCAGATGAAGTTTGCTAGAATTAATAAGATGGTTCACGTATCTGAAGATTGGCATACGCAACTATTAATGGCACGGAATATGAATGCTAATGATTTAGCTGTTGCGATCTCTTACTCAGGTGAAACAGATGAAGTCATTAAATGTGCACAAGAAGCTAAAAATTTTGGGGCTAAGATTATCACCATGACGAAAGAAGGCAACTCACGATTAAGTCAATTATCTACTTATCCTTTATTTGTTCCTAATAGTGAAATAGGAATGAGAAGTGCAGCCATGTCATCGAGAATTGCTCAAATGACTTTAATTGATGTGATCTTTTCTAGTTATTTACATAATATTTATGATGAGGGCATCTTGATGATTGAACGGACGAGAATTTTGAAAGGAGATGAAACACTTGATCACTCTTGAGGGAATGAGTACAGAAACTAGAAATCCTAATACGATGCATTTGGATGAAATGTCAATTCATGAAATATTAACCATAATGAATGAAGAAGACCAAAAAGTGCCTCTAGCTATTAGAAAAGTACTACCACAAATTGAACAAGCCGTTACCGTAATCGATCAAGCATTTAAGAAAGGAGGACGATTAATTTATATAGGTGCTGGAACCAGTGGGCGACTCGGTGTGTTAGATGCAGCAGAATGTGTGCCAACATTTGGGACATCGCCAGAAATGGTTCAAGGCTTAATTGCCGGTGGTCAAAAGGCGATGATGTTTGCGGTAGAAGGAGCAGAAGATAGTCAAGAAATGGCGCAAGCTGATTTGACGGCTATCGATTTAAGTGCAGACGATGTAGTAGTAGGGATTGCTGCTAGTGGCCGAACCCCTTATGTAATTGGCGGATTGAATTATGCTAATCAGGTAGGAGCACATACGGTGTCGATTGCTTGTAACGCGGATAGTGAAATAGGAAAAGTTGCTAAAATCGTGATCGAAGCGGTGCCAGGACCAGAAGTCTTGACCGGTTCAACCCGTTTAAAAGCAGGAACGGTTCAAAAATTAATTTTAAATATGTTATCCACTGTTTCAATGGTAAAACAAGGTAAAGTTTATCAAAACTTGATGGTTGATGTTCAAGCCACGAATGAAAAACTGGTTCGCCGTTCACAAAAAATTGTTTGTGAAGCAACAGGAGTTAGTCTTGAAGTTGCTAAACAAACATTAACCGAAAGCAAAGGCGATGTTAAGACAGCCATTCTAATGATTATATTAGAGGTTGACTTTGAAACAGCCACGACATTGTTGGAAAAATCAGAAGGACATATTAGAGAAGCAATTCGTTTAAACAATACGAATGGAGGAAATGAAAATGGCAAGAAATGCTGAATTAATTAGACAAATAATAGAAAAAATAGGTGGCGAATCCAATATTGCCTCCGTTACTAACTGTATGACTCGTTTAAGAATCACACCTAAAAATCGTGACTTAATCGATTTTGAAGGCTTAAAAAATATTGAAGACGTAATGGGCGTTGTCGATGCGGACACCGTACAAGTAGTAGTAGGACCAGGAAAAGCACGTAAAGTAGCCGATGAAATGATTGAAACCTACAAATTTAAAGCAAGTCCTGAATTAAATATTGATGAATCAAATGAAGATTGGAAATTAAACAAACAATCCGTTAAATCAAAACAACATAAAAGTAAATTAAAACAAGCATTAGAACTTATTGCTAATATCTTTATTCCATTAATTCCAGCCATTATTGCAGCTGGTATTTTCCAAGGCTTTGGTAGTTTACTTGGACAATTGATTACTCAAGGAACTTTAAGTGGCGATTTCTGGGAAGGTACTAGAATTATCTTCTCATTAATCGGGACCAGCTTCCTAGGATACTTTGCTATCTATACTGGTATTAATTCAGCGAAACAATTCGGAGCAACTGAAGCGCTAGGTGGAATGGTTGGGGCAATGTCGATTGCGGCTCCAATCGTAGAATTCTCAACGTTGCTTGGTTTATATGATGCGGAAACACCATTAAACTCAATCTTAACGACCGGTAAAGGGGGAATTATTGGGGTAATCTTAGGTGTTTATATCTTATCACGTATTGAAAAAGCAATGCGTAAAGTGGTTCCAGATGTATTAGACTTAATCGTGACACCTGTTGTGAGCTTATTATTGACTGCTATTATTATGGCATTATTAGTAATGCCAGTGTCAGGTTTCTTATCTGATTGGTTAGTTAAATTCTTAAATATCTTTATTGCATCGAATAACCCAATCATTAGCGTACTATCAGGTTATATTTTATCAGCTGTATTCTTACCAATGGTATTATTAGGATTACACCATGGATTGATTCCAATCTATGCGATTCAATTAGAACAAATGGGCGGTGTATCACTATTCCCAGTATTAGCGATGGCCGGTGCTGGACAAGTAGGAGCAGCTATTGCGATTTACCTAAAAGCAAGACAAACGAAGGATGAAAGACTACAAAAAGTCATTGCCGGTGCCTTACCAGCAGGATTTTTAGGAATTGGTGAACCCTTAATTTATGGGGTTACTTTACCATTAGGTAAACCATTCATCACAGCAGGATTAGGTGCAGGATTTGGTGGTGCGTATGCAATGTTGATGGGCGTTAGAGCGACTGCGTGGGGACCATCCGGTTTAGTAGCCTTACCATTAATGATTCCAAGTACCATGATTCATTATTTCATCGGTTTAGTTATCGCTTATATTGGTGGCTTTGTGGTAACAAGCATTATGATTAAACCAGAGGACTTAACGAATGCATAAGCCACTTGGCTTTTCCATCTACGCTAGCCATTTTGAAGAGCAAAAGCAATGGTTAACCCAATTAGCGATCAAGGAACGAAGAGTATTTACCTCCTTGCATATCCCCGAAGAGGTATCCAGTAACTATGCTTCAAAAATTAAAACAATGCTAGCGTGGTTGAAAAGCGAACAATTTTATGTCATTGCCGATGTCAGTCACCATACACTAAAGTTTTTAAACGTGAAAAATTTAACTGAACTCGTTGAAGCATACCCGATTGATAACTTAAGAATTGATTTTGGAATTAGTTATGAGGAACTTGCAACATTACCACGGCATATCGATTTAACCATCAATGCCTCAACCCAGCAAAAACAAAGGGAAGAAATTTTACGTCTAAAAGATCAATTAGGTCATAAAATAATGGTCATGCATAATTTTTATCCTCGTCCCGAAACAGGACTCGATATCGAGCAGTTTGTAGCCATCAATCAAACTTTCAAAAAGGATGGTTTTGAAGTGTTAGCCTTTATCGCTGGCGATACAGCAAAACGTGGACCGCTTGCTTTAGGACTACCAACAGTAGAAGTCACACGTCATTTACCACCAGTTTTGGCCTATCGACAACTCCTTGAATGGGGTGCGGACGCGGTATTTCTAGGAGATCTTGCATTATCAACGCAACAACTTGAAGCAATTGATAATTATGTCAATCAAGATGTGATGGATTTACCAGTGAACCTTGAAGAATCTTATACATGGCTATATGACCGAGTACTAACCATTCGCTTGGATTCACCCAAAATGTTGTTGAGAGTATCCGATTTAAGAGAAAACTTGGTTGCCAATACCTATCAGCCAGATAAAAATTCTCAAAAACGGGACAAAGGAAGCATCACTATCGATAATTGTAAATATGGACGCTATGAAGGGGAATTACAAATACTAGGCAGAAATTTACCAGCCGACGACAAAATCAATGTCATTGGGCATCTTACCAGTGGCTATCACGCTATTTTTGATTTAGATAATAGTGGCCAGAAAATAAGGTTTAGAAGAGTATCAGATATTTGACTGTTGAATGAGGCGGGTCCAAAACTAGATAAATTCAGTGAAGTTATTGTACGTTAATAATCAAGCACGGTAGTTGAGCGGTATTGATTGGTGGATTAACGACGCTGAGCAAAAACTTGATAAAATCAATCAAATTATTGTTCGTTAATTATCAGCGCAGTGGTTGAATGGTATCATACTGCGTCTTAATGGGTTGGTTGATATATATTCAATTGGTTGCGGCTGTGTATATTTAGTTAAGCTATCATGTATATTTTGATGACTGAGAAGGCATCGGAGTACATGGTGGCTTTTTAGTATACAAAAATGATGTTGTTGTTTTTTCTGTGGTAAAAATTTTAGAATGATCAGTATTCTTAAGAAAAAAGAGTATAATATAATTTGTGACAACAATGATATAAATTGAAACCCAATAGAAAATGTTTAGGTGAAAAAATATATTGTATTTTGCAAAATAAATGTTAGGATAAAAGTAAGCGCTTTTTATTTTGGAGGATATTATGAAAATAAATAAATTACTTAATTCGGTAGAACGTAAACTATACTTAATTTATTTTATCATTGCTATTCCTATCTTTGTAATTATTTTTGTTCTAAGTATCTTTGTTAGAAACGATCAAATAGAGAACAAAATAAGTGAGATTAATAATGTAACAGCCCAAGTTGCGAGAAATATTTCGGACCTTACTCAAAAAGGAACGGAACTTTCGAATTTGTTATACTATGACACTGAGTTAAGTGATTTAGCTTTACACAATTATCAAACAAATTTTGAAGTTTATGAAAAGTATAAAAATTACACCATTACTTCGGAATATATAAAATACTATCCTGAAATCAGGAAAATTAAGCTATATGTTGAGAATCAGACAGCGTTAAGTGGTAATACCATTATCCCGGTTACAAAGGAAATTAGAGATACGATTTGGTATCGAAATTCTGTTAAGAGAAAAACGCGGGAATTATGGGCAGTCTATAAAGATGAAACCAGCACTCATAAAAATCTTACTTTGAATCGCTCAATCTATTTAGAAGATGGCCAGTTAGTAGGTGTATTAGCAATTAGTTTTTTTACTGATAATCTAATTAGTAATTTAAATCAGTCTGATATCCCTATGGCATTAGTTTTAAATGGGCAAGTAATATTTAGTAATTCCTTGTTTGATCAATATAAATACCCACCGAATGGAGAAGACTTAATTGATGCCATTGAAGATGAAAATAATATTTATTCCAAAAATGTAATAGTTGAAAATCCTGATTCTAAACTTTATATCTATGCAACAATTCCTAAAAAGGTGATAAATGAAGAGGTTAATCGTTATTTAATTTATGCTTATTTGGGCATTTTGACTTCTTTTTTATTTTCTTATTTGCTATTGATTTTATTTGTAAAAAACTTTGGTATACGAGTTACAAAGTTAAAGAAAAATATGGATAAAGTTGCAAATGGTTATTTTAATATACCTAGTAAAATCGAAGGAAATGATGAAATTGCTGAAATTTATAGTAAATTATATATGACTATGCAATCTCAAAGAAAATTAATATACGATCGATATAAATATGAAATAGACAATAAAAATCAAGAGTTAATGTTAAAAGAAGCTGAGTTTAGTTTTCTTGCTAGTCAAATTAACCCACATTTTTTGTATAACGCTCTAGAGAATATTCGAATGCAAGCCGTTTTAAACAACGACCGTCAAGTAGCTAATGCCATAAAAATTTTAAGTCGCTTATTGAGACGTGCCTTAGAAACACCACACAAAAAAATTATTGATATTGAAGACGAGTTAAAATTTGTCGACGATTATATGAAAATTCAAAAAATGCGTTTTGAGGAAAGAATTGAATATGCGTTATCCAATAATTTGAATAATGAACACCCTATTTTACCACTAATTATCCAACCTTTAGTTGAAAATGCGGTAGTTCATGGTATGGAAAATATATCACGAAAGGTTACTGTTTCAGTTAAAATTATGGAATTTAATCATGAGATTTTGATTAAGGTTCATGACAATGGGTCTGGAATTGAAGTGAGTGAACTAATTGCTATTAAAGAAAAAATAAATTCAATGAATATGTCTTCTAAAAATATTGGTTTAGTTAATGTTAATAAACGTATTAAACTTTATTATGGAGAACAGTATGGCCTAGAGATTGAAAGTGTTGAAAATGTTTATACCTGTGTCACCTTAAAAATACCTAAGATTGTAGAGGATTTAAAATGAAATTTATCAATGGTGGCTATGATAGCCAGTTTTATAAAATTATTAAATATTTATCGGATTTTCTATTTATAAATCTGTTGTTTTTAGTTGGAAATATGTTATTTTTTATTTGTTTCATTTATTTTGAACCAAGTTTTTCTAACCTAATATTTTATATTCTTAGTTTAGTACCACTGCCGATGGCTACTACTGCTTTATTTTATACGGCAAGTAAAATTGTCGAAGATCGCAATACCAATGTTATAAAAAGTTATTTAAGAGGTTATAGAGAGAATTTTGTAATTTCATTAAAATTTGGTTTGATGCAAATACTAATTTCAAGTATTTTTGCTATCGATAGTTTATATTTTATAGAGAAGAAACAAATCATCATTGCTTTTATTTTTGGTTTTTTGGCTTTATTATCAATTATATTTAGTTTAATAGGATTAAGTTTGTTGTCGATGATTCACTTGGATTTAAAAAATCTGTATAAGGCGATAGTCGTCTTTATGTTTAATTATTTTTCTTCAATTTTGAAAGTGGTACTATATTTTATATCATTTTCAATTATTTTCTACGCTTATCCAAGTATCATGATGTTATTTGTATTTGCATTATTTGCGTACTTTATGATGCGAGAATTGAAACCAAGGATACTTGATTTTGGAATTAAATTTGGGGGTTGGAAAGATGTTTAAATGGGTTAAAAATATTGTTTTCTTACTACTAATAACTTTTCAGATGCTAAATGTTACTATGATAGATGCAAAGAATACCATGAAAATACGTGAACTTGGACTTGGACAACCTCTTGAATGGACCATAATTGAGGATGAACCAACTATATCTTATACTTTTACTAAAAATAATGAACAAGTTTGGGAATCTGACTCTATTGCAAAAGTTTTATCTAGTAATGTTGAAAAATTTTTAGAGCTATTACAAGAAACAACGATTGAAGAAGTATCAGAATTGAATGTCGATGAACTGGTAAAAGAATATGAACTAATCATTAATAATTCAAATGACACTTTACTATTTGCACATAAGGAAGATCAATCGTATTTAATTTTTAGAGATAAAACTTATAAACTATTAAATGCCGTTCCTATAATCGAAGATAATTTTGTTGGTTACTTTACAGAACCACTTTCTAATAGTATGGAAGAAATTTCTGAATTTATTTTGCATAATGATTTTGGACAATTGACTTTTAATCAGCAACATCCATATACCAAAATTGAAACAGCTCCATTTATCAGTCAGTGGTATGTTCATACGAATTTGGATACCGTTCTATCTGTTGAATATAAAATAATGGAAAAGATAAAATCTACTTTGATAAATTTGTATAGTGTACAATTAGAAGAACCTATTCAAACGATAAATCAGTCAACTATCCAAATAGATATCAAAGGTAAAGATACACACTCATGGCTAATTTCAACTATTAATGATGAATTTAGTCAACTTTTAGATCAAAAAAATAATATCTATTACTTAGTAAGAAATAAAGATATTGATGTTTTTAATTTGCCATTATTAAATTATTCAGATAATTTTATTTGTCTTTTACCACTGGATGCTGTCAATACTATTACAATGGAGAGCCAGAACAATAAATATCGATGGGATTTAACCCATAATTTACATCAAGATGACACTCAAATCAAAGCGAATCATACCTTCGAAATTAATGGTAAAGAGATAGAAGAGGAAACGGCACGTAAATTATATCAATATCTTGCTTTACTTAATTATCAAAGAGTAGCAACTGAAAGTGAGTTAAACTCTATTAAAACAACAAAACCTGTCGCTCATATCCAATATGTCTTTAGTTCAGATAAACGGACACATGAACGCAATATTTCATTTTATGATTTAAATGAGTCAGAGTTTGTAGTAAAAAAAGATGACATTATGGAATTCGTTGCCAAGAAAGAGAGTTTCGTCACTTTATTTGAACAAATGAAGCTAGTACTACAGTAAAAATCAAGGAGTAATTTTGCTCTGTTTAACATCTACTATATATAATAGTGGATGTTAAATAGGGCTATTTTGATTTTTATAATTAAAAGTCACATTTTTTTAGTAAATAGTCACATAATTTCATTACATAAGCAAGCGTTTACAATTAAAATAAGTATATACTTATTAGGAGGGATTGAAATGGAAATAGTTGGTAATACTCCAATCGTAAAAAGTAAAAAAAAGCAAATCAAATCAAAGAAAATTACTTGGAAAAATATTAAAGAGCAAAGAGTTTTAATTTTAATGGCATTACCTTTTGTCATTTGGTTGCTAGTCTTTTCGTATTCGCCATTGATTGGATGGGTCATCGCCTTTCAAAATTATAAACCACAAAATGGTTTCTTTGGTTCAGATTGGGTTGCTTTTAAACATTTTGCTGATTTATTTAAAGAACCACTTTTCTATAAAGCTCTAAAAAATACTTTAGGTATGGGAATTCTAGGATTAGTTTTCGGTACAATCTCATCTATTTCGTTTGCACTAATATTAAATGAAATTCGTTTTACCAAATTTAAAAAATTTACGCAGACAGTTTCTTATTTACCACACTTTGTTTCATGGGTAGTTGTTGCTAATATTGTGTCTCAAACTTTGGCTCCAAGTGGAATTTTTAATCAAATACTTCAGTCTTTACATTTGATTGATAGACCGATTAATTTTTTGGCGGTACCTAAATATTTTTGGGGAATAGTTACATTATCTGATGTTTGGAAAGAAACAGGATGGAATGCCATTATTTATTTAGCAGCAATGACTAGTATTGATCAGGAGATGTATGAGGCGGCTCAAGTTGATGGTGCCAGTCGTTGGGAACAAATGAAAAGTATTACCTTACCTTCTATTCGTCCCATTATTATTGTTTTGTTAATTATGAGTATTGGTAATCTGATTAATATCGGGTTTGAAAAACAAATGCTTTTAGGAAATAATATCGTAGCTGATGAAGCATTGGTAATTGAAAAATACGCATTAGATTACGGTATCGGCATGTTCAGATACTCATTTGGTACCGCAATAGGAATTTTTAAATCAGTGGTCAGTATCTTGTTAATAGTTATTTTTAATAATATTGCGAAACGTACTGGTCAAGGTCAATTAATGTAGGAGGATTAAAGATGCAAAGAAAAAGCAAGAAGCCTTTATTAAAAAGACCAACTATGCTGGATTATATACTAGGAGTTTTCTTATTATTAGTTGTGGTAGTCACTTTATATCCGTTCTTAAATGTGTTAGCAATATCGTTAAATAATGCGACAGATACGGCACGGGGAGGACTTCATATTATTCCACGAGATTTTACATTACAAAACTATAAAGAAGTTTTTAGTTCTAACAATAATTTGTTGTTAGCCTTTAGAAATTCTGTATTAAGAACAGTAATAGGAACTATTTGCTCAACTTTTTCCTGTGCGGTTCTAGCTTATGTTGTTAGTCGCAAAAAATTTATTTTTAGAAAACAATTAAATGTTTTACTTACTCTAACAATGTATATCAGCGGTGGTTTGATTCCTTATTATTTATTAATTAAGCAACTAGGGTTAATTAATTCATTTTGGGTTTATATTATTCCGGGGTTAATCAGTGCATTTAATGTAATTGTTATTCGCTCATTTATTGAAGATTTACCTGATGCTTTGGAAGAATCAGCAAAAATAGATGGTGCTTCAGATTGGGTTGTGTTTACAAGAATCATTTTACCGCTCTGTATGCCAGTACTAGCTACCATAGCACTTTTTGTTGCCGTTGGACAATGGAACAGTTGGTTTGATACTTATTTATACGCAAGAGCAGACAAAAATTTAACGACTTTACAGTTTGAATTGATGAAAATCATGGATAATGCGAATTCGTTATCAGCGCAGGATGTCAATAGTTTAAATCAGAGAGGAGGCCAACAAGGGGTTAGAACGACACCTGAGTCAATAAAAATGGCTATTACAATCGTTGCAACCGTTCCAATTTTAGTTGTTTATCCGTTTTTACAAAAGTATTTTGTTTCAGGTTTAACATTGGGAGCAGTTAAAAGTTAAAAGGAGAAATTTTTATGAAAACAAAACTTATCAAAAAATCTGTATTATCTTTGGGAACGTTAGCTTTATCATTAGGTGGCTTTATAAATATCGGTCAAGTTTCAGCTGAAGAGCCGTTAACCTTAACTTTCTTTAGTGCTGATTTAACGACTGATGATCCATTTACTAATCCGGTAGCTCAAGAAATTACCAAACGTACAGGAGTAAAATTAGAATTAAGTCATCCTGTAGGCGGAGATGAACAAGCAATTCCTTTGATGATTGCCTCTGGAGATTACCCTGATATGATTTTTGCTAAAGGTGATTTAAATAAAATGATTGATGCAGGGGCTATTTTACCTCTTGATGATTTAATTGAAGAGAAAGGTGAAAATATTAAGGCAATGTATGGCGATCAAATCGATCGTTTGAGAAATAGTTTAGAAGATCCACAAATATATCATTTAGGAACTGCTGGAGTAAAAAATCAAATTTTAAAAACAGGTGGTACTGTTCAATTACAAATTGAAGTTTTAAAAGAATTAGGTTATCCAGAAATTAAAACTTTAGAAGATTTCGAGAATGCTTTAATAACCTACAAAGAAAAATATCCAGAAATTGATGGACAAGAAACGATTGGATTAAGTTTATTAGGTAGTGATTGGCGTTGGTTAATTACGGTTGGTAATCCTGCCGGCTTTGCTGCAGGATTTCAAGATGATGGACAATGGTATGTTGATGAAGAAACAGGAGAAACTCATTATAAATTTATGATGCCAGAGTTTAAAGAGTACTTTAAATGGTTAAATCATATGAACGATATTGGATTATTAGACCCAGAATCATTCACTCAAACATATGATACCTATATTTCAAAATTATCGACTGGTCGTGTTTTAGGGATTGCTGACCAAGAATGGGACTACAATCAAGCATTAGCTGTTTTAAAACAAGATGGAAAAAATAATCGTATTTGGGCACCATTACCAGTAACGTTAAATGAAGATTTAATTTCAATGAGTACTAGAGATAGTGGTTACACTGGTACAACGGGGATTTCAATTACCACGACTTCAGAACATCAAGAAGAAGCATTTGAATTTTTAGATTGGATGGCATCTGAAGAGGCTCAAATTCTTGTGAACTGGGGTGTTGAAGATATCAACTATGAAATTAAAGATGGCAAAAGAGTTCAGTTAGAAGAAGATCGTAAAAATGCAGAAACAAATCCAAACTATTCCATTGAATCAGGGATTGGAGCCTATATTTGGCCGTTCCCACAACTTGGTGCTGGACATATTGATTCAACAGGACAAACAATTGGCCGTGACAGCAAGGAGTTAATTGTTGAAAATTATTCTGATGCTGAAAAAGAAGCTTTGGAAGCTTATAATGCTGAATTATGGGTTGATACTTTCCCTAAGACTGAGGATCTAGGGGTTTCAAAACATGGTAGAGCCTATGAATACGTGATTCCTGCAAGTAGTGATGCAGCTATTATCCAACAAAAAGCAGATGATTTAACAACTCAAAAAGTCACCCAAGCTATTTTAGCAAAACCGGAAGAATTTGATGCGATTTGGGATGGCATGATTGAAGAATTAATAGCAATTGGTATCGAAGACGCTGAAAAAGAAATGACTCAATTAACACTCGATCGTATGGAATTATGGGGAACAAAAGAGTAGTATAGCAAAACATTAAAATAATAATAAAACGGGATATTTAATAGAACCTTTGGGACTTTTAAGTATCCCTTTTATATGAAGGAGGAAAATTATGAAATATTCAGACGGTGGTTGGTTAGTAAAAGAAGGATTTGAAGTAAGTTATCCTGCACATGTTTACACAACAAGACAGACAAAGGAAAAGTTGACGCTATTTGCACCTTTCCGCTATACATCCCATAAGGGATATTCTTTAGATGGTGGAATGATGACGATTGAAATCTCAGCTCCAGCACCAAATATTATTGGAGTGAAGGCATATCATCATAAAGGTGTAGTCGATCGATTTCCGAAGTTCGAATTAAATACAGAAACCGTTGATGTTGAAATAAGTGAAACAGAAGAGCACTATATTTTTACCAATGGAAAAATGTCACTTGAAGTCGCAAAAGGTGAACAGTTTCATTTAGTATTTAAATATGAAGGCAGAATATTAACGGAAAGTAAACCAAGAGGGCAAGCTTATATTATAGATAATTTCGGCAAGCCTCATATTAGTGAACAGTTAACAATCGGGGTTGGAGAGTCTATTTACGGATTGGGAGAAAGATTTACTTCTTTTGTAAAAAATGGACAAACTGTTGACATGTGGAATGCAGATGGTGGCACTGGTACTGAGCAATCATATAAGAATATTCCATTTTATGTTAGTAATAATCGATATGGTATATTTGTAAATTCTTCCAATAAAGTTAGTTTTGAAGTCGGAAGTGAAAAAGTATCAAGAGTACAATTTTCAAATCCAGGTGAATCTCTTGAATATTTTGTAGTAGGCGGTCAGACAATAAAGGATGTACTAAAAAATTATACTAATTTAGTTGGGAAACCAGGTTTACCTCCTACTTGGTCTTATGGACTTTGGTTAAGTACTTCATTTTTAACTGATTATGATGAAGAAACAGTCAATCAATTTGTCGATGGAATGGTTGAACGAGACATCCCGTTGGAAGTCTTTCACTTTGATTGTTTATGGATGGAAGAGTTCGAGTGGGTCAACTTTACATGGGATCCTAGAATGTTCCCAGATCCTGAAGGAATGTTAAGTCGATTGAAAGCCAAAGGTTTAAAAATATGTGTTTGGATTAATCCTTATGTTGCACAAAAATCGATTATGTTTGATGAAGGAATGGAAAAAGGTTATTTCTTAAAACGAGAAAATGGTGATGTATGGCAATGGGATAAATGGCAAGCTGGTCAAGCAATTGTGGATTTTACTAATCCAGAAGCCACTAAATGGTATGTTGACAAATTAGAAGCATTAATTGATATGGGTGTGGACAGTTTCAAGACAGATTTTGGTGAAAGAATTCCGACAGACTGTGTGTATTTTGATGGTTCAGACCCCGATTATATGCATAATTATTATACACAAATCTATAATGAGGTTGTATATCAATTATTGGAACGAAAACTTGGAAAAAATGAAGCAGTATTATTTGCACGCTCAGCAACAGTAGGTGGGCAAAAATTCCCAGTACATTGGGGAGGAGATAACACAGCTGACTATCCCTCAATGGCTGAATCACTACGCGCGGGATTATCCTTTGGTTTAAGTGGCTTTGGTTATTGGAGTCATGATATTGGAGGATTTGAGTCAGGATGCCAACCAGATATTTATAAACGCTGGACCCAATTTGGCTTGTTATCCTCTCATAGCCGTTATCATGGTAGTTGGGAATACAAAGTTCCATGGTTATTTGGAGAAGAGGCAGTTGAAGTCACTCGAAAATTTACCAAGTTAAAATTGAGCTTAATGCCTTATTTAATTGCGGAATCCAATTATACTCATGAAACTGGTGTTCCAATGATGCGTGCTATGATTATTGATTTTGAACAAGATTTAAATACTCATACTCTTGATCGACAATACATGTTAGGTAGTAATTTGTTGGTCGCTCCTATCTTTAATGAAGAAGGAATTGTACAGTTTTACGTTCCAAACGGAGGCACTTGGACAAATTATTTAACAGGTGAATTATATCTAGGAGGAAAATGGTATACTCAAAAATACGACTATTTTGGATTACCACTATTAGCACGTCCTAATTCAATTATTATTGAAGGAAATGTCAATTCACACGCTGTGTATGATTTTAATAAAGGATTTACAGCTCATTGGTTTGAACCTTCAGAAAACATTGCAAGTGAGGCTAGTATATATAATCAAGAATCAGAATTAGTTGCAACATTAAAAGCTATCAATACTGGAGGAAAATTCCAAGTCGATCTATCAGGTGATGCTGAAGGTAAGTTAATGATTCATATCAAAAATAAAGTGAAGACATTTGAATTGACAAATGGAAGTCAGACATTCGAAATATAGGAGGATAAAATGAGTTTATCTAAATTGTTTTACGGAGGAGATTATAATCCTGAGCAATGGCCATCTTCAATTTGGGAAGAAGATATGCGTTTATTTAAATTAGCAAATATCAATTCAGCAAGTATCAATATTTTTTCTTGGGCTAAACTGCAACCTAATGAGACTACTTATGACTTTTCTGAATTGGATGAAATAGTTAAATTATTAAAAGAAAATAATATTAATATGGTTATGGCTACCTCAACCGCTGCTTTACCTGCTTGGATGACACGAGAATTTCCGGATGTTAATCGAGTGGATTTTGAAGGAAGACAACATCGTTTTAGTCATCGCCACAATCATTGCCCGAATAGTCCGAGTTTTAAACGCTTTGCTAGCGAATTAGTAAAACAAATTGCTGAACGTTACGGAAAAGAAGAGCACCTTATATTATGGCATGTATCAAATGAATATAATGGTGAGTGCTATTGTGAAAATTGTGAAAGAGCCTTTAGAAAATGGGTTGAAAATAAATATAAAACAATTGAACAAGTTAATGAAGCATGGAACTTTCATTTTTGGGGTCATACATTACATTCGTTTGAAGATATCGTTGTTCCTAATTTTCTGGGAGATGGTGTAAATGATCGCCAAACAGCATTTGCGGGTATCTCAGTAGATTATAGGCGATTTATGTCTGAGAGCTTATTAAATAATTTCAAAATGGAGCGTGATATCATACGCTCAATGGGGTCTAATGCTCCAATTACTACTAATTTAATGGGAGCTTTCAAAGGAATAAATGCTTTTGAATGGGCGAAAGAAATGGATATTATTTCTTGGGATAATTATCCGCATTATATCCCAGACTGGGCATTTGTGTCTTTTAACCACGACTTAATGCGTGGTGTAAAAAGTGGAAAAAACTTTTTAATAATGGAACAAAGTCCAAGTCAACAAAATTGGCAACCTTATAATTTATTAAAACGTCCGGGAGAATTGCACTCGCAAAGTTTCCACGCCATTGCTCATGGTGCTGAAGCGATAAATTATTTCCAATTAAGACAGTCTATTGGAGGGAATGAAAAATGGCATGGAGCTGTAATTGGACATGAAGGTCATGAAAACACTCGGGTTTTTAAAGAAGTTACTCAAATTGGAGAAGATTTGAAAAGAATCGGAGATGAGTTACTAGATGCAACGACTCATGCTAAGGTAGCAATTTTATTTGATTGGGAGAGTTATTGGGCACTAGAATACAGTAGTGGTCCCAATAAAGATATCTATTATGTAGACCAAGTATTTAAATATTATAAAGAACTTTATAAACGAAATATTGCAGTCGATATTATTGGTTATGAAGAAGATTTATCTAAATATAAATTAATATTAGCTCCCTTTATGTATATGGTTAAGGGAGATATTGTGGAAAAGCTCGAGCAATTTGTTTCAGATGGTGGACATTTTGTAACAACTACTATGAGCGGACTCGTTGATGAAAATGATAATGTGATATTGGGTGGCTATCCTGGTGCATTTAAAGAGTTATTGGGTATTTGGGTGGAAGAGTTTGATGGAATTGCGCCTGAAATGTCCAATAGCATTCATTGGAAAGATCATCGTCCATCTGAAAATGAAAAAGCAACGATGGTCTGTGATATTATTCATCTGCAAAATGCTAAAGCATTAGCTTATTATTCCGAAGATTTTTACGCAGATTTTCCCGTTTTTGTTCAGAATCAATATGGTAAGGGAAAAACTTGGTATGTTGGAACGGTACCAAACCCTGAATTTTTAGAACAAATTATCGAGAGTATTTTAGAACAATTGACCATTGAGCAATTTGAGCGTGTCCCATCCAATATTGAAATTGTTCGTCGAGAAAAAGATGATTTCAGTTTAATTTTCATCATGAATCATTCAAATAAACTAATAGAATTTGATTGGAAATTACCCGGAATTGATCTTCTTTCTGGAAAATCAATTGAGAACGCTATCTCAATCGCGCCATATGGAACCATTATTTTAAAAATATCGGAATAGATAGAGGGAGGGGTAAATATGCAAGAAATTAAGGATTTGGTCCAAGATTTTGTTAAGCAAATGACAATTCTAGAGAAAATTTCATTATTATCAACTCACCAATCTGCTATCTCTCGACTGGGTATTCAGGAATACCATGTAGGAGGGGAAGCAGCGCATGGAGTCGTGGATCGAACTGGGGAGTCGACTACCCTTTTTCCTTTACCAATTGGAATGGCGCAAACATGGAATCCAGAATTAATTCATGAGATGGGTTTTGCGATAGGGAATGAGGCTAGAATTAAGTATTATCAATCTGGTAAATCTAGTTGGCTTACACTTTGGGCTCCTACGATTGATTTAGTTCGGGATAGTCGTTGGGGAAGAAATGAAGAAGGTTATGGTGAGGATCCGTATTTAACTTCAACGATTTCTACTGCATTTATTAAAGGAATGCAAACAGAAAAAGATAACCGCATTTTAATGTCAGCGGCACCTAAACATTTTTTTTGCAATAATAATGAGATGGGGCGAGAAAACACATCTAATTTTATTCCTTTGAGAGTAGAAAGAGAATATTACTTACTTCCTTTTAAGTCAGCTATCGAAAAGGGTGCTGCGACCTCGATGATGACGGCTTATAATGGCATTAACGGTATTCCGGGAATGCAATTACCAGAATTACAAAAGATTGTTCGAGATGAATGGCAGATGGAAGGATTTATTGTATGTGATGGTGGCGCATTGTCTGTCAACGTTGAACAATATCATTATTATGACTCATATGAGGAAGCATTAGCGGATTCTATAAAAAAAGGTGTTGATTGTTTTGTAGATGATAAAGAATTGGTTGAAAATGCAGTAAAACTTGCACTTGAAAAAGGATTAATCAATGAAAATGATATCAATCGTGCTATCACTCGTTCATTAACGGTAAGAGCTAAATTAGGTCATTTTGACCGTCAGGATCCCTTTAGTGATAGTGAAGAAAATTTGCTGAATTCAGAACAACATAGCCTTTTAAGTAGCCGTGTAATGGAAGAACAAGTAGTCTTGTTGAAAAATGAAGCTAATCAACTTCCTATAAAAGAATCGGATAAGATTTTGGTAGTAGGTCCACTTATTGACACTTTTATGAGGGATTGGTATCAAGGTTATCATCATTCTGAAATTACGATAAAACAAGGATTTACTGAACTATTTGGGGAAAATGTTTCTTTCGACAATGGACATCAATTGATTCAATTAAAACATGGAGATCGTTATTTAGGAATAGTGAATCAGACTCTTACAAAGGTTACAGAACCCTATCTATTCCAAAAAGAACAATGGGATAAGGAATCATTTGTATTAAAAGATATTAAAACTCAACAATATTTAGTCTTCGATGATGAAACAAAAGCTATTATTCTGAATAAATCGGAGATTTTTGATTGGTTTGTAAAAGAACGATTCGTACTTAAAGAAAATCAATTGATCAACTGGCAGGGGGAAACTGTGAACTTCATTGGTTCGGATTCATTTAGCAATGACAAACGGAAAACTGCTAAAATTGAAATTGAAGTTATTTCGTCATTTGAGGATCGGTTAGATTTTAGTCAAATTAATCAAGTGATTGTTTGCTTAGGGAACCATCCGATGTTTAATGCAAAAGAAACACTCGATCGTGATTCTTTTGATTTGTTTCCATTACAAGAGAAGTTATTAAAATATGCAGTGAAACATCATTCGAATGTCACTTTAGTATTAAGTAGTGGCTATCCTTTTAATTTAGAATGGGCGAAAGAAAATGTACCGAGCATTTTGTATACTGCAACGGGATGTCAAAATTTTGGTAGTGTCTTAGCTGAGGTCATCGTTGGTAAAAGAATGCCAAGTGGTAAACTTGCTCAAAGTTGGTTTAAAGATACTAAAAATCTACCTCTCATCACTAATTATGACCTTATTAATTATCCTAGAACGTATCACTATTTATTAGAAGGCATTGTATATCCTTTTGGTTATGGGTTGAGTTATCAATCATTTGAAATTGAGACGTTTAGTTTATTGCAAGAGACAAGTCATGAAATAACATTTGCTGTTACCATCTATAATCCGAGTCAGCAGTTAGCGGTAGATACGGTTCAATTATATTTAAGAGTTAATGACAATTCACGATTATTGACTCGATTGATAGCCTTTAAAAAGGTGTTTTTATCACCAAATGAATCCAAAAAAATTATTTTAACTGTTGATAAGAATCAGTTAACTTATTTTGATGTTCGCACAGAAAAATATGTTGAATTTCAATCGCCTCATGAAATCGTAGTAGGATTTAATTCACAGGATATAATTAAAACAATTCAATTGAATAGCAATAATACCAATGTTGAATCTTCAATTCGTAATGTGAAGCATGAATTAAATATTTTTTCTTTTGATCATTATTTAAATATCGATATCCAAGCACCGGAAAGAAATGTTCGTGAATTAGTCTTATTAAATAATGGATGGGTTGAATATTTGCAAAACTCTTTTGCATTTGAAAAGTATGAATTAACTTTACGTGTTTTTGAAAACACCTTTGTGAAGGTCAATGACAGGGAGTATGAACTAGAGCCGGGGATACAAAAATTAGATATTTTCGTAGAACCAACCGCTAATTTGAGAATTTCAACCAACTATCAAATCAATGTTCTCAATTTTATGTCGGGAGGGATGTAAATGTTATCTTTTAAAGAAATTCAAGAGATTGCACATAAAGGCCCGTTTCAACCTAATTGGGATTCATTATCAAAGCATCAAGTACCAACTTGGTTTAAAGAATTAAAATTTGGTATTTTTATTCATTGGGGCTTATATAGCATCCCGGCTTTTAATAATGAATGGTATTCAAGAAATATGTATATCCAGGGATCACCAGAATTTGAACATCACATTAGTACATATGGACCTCATAAAAATTTTGGGTATAAAGATTTCATTCCTTTATTTAAAGCAACTAAATTTGATGCGAAAGAGTGGGTGAGATTATTTAAAAAAGCTGGTGCAAAATATATATTCCCAGTTGCTGAGCATCACGATGGCTTTCAAATGTATAAGAGTCAATTATCGAAATTTAATGTTTTTGATATGGGACCTAAGCGTGACGTGTTAATGGAATTAAAAATCGCAAGCGAAAAAGAGAATCTAGTTTTTTGTGCGTCTTCCCATAGAGCAGAACACTTCTTTTTCTTTGGTCATGGAAATGATTTTGATTCAGATGTACAAAGTAATAAAGAAAGAGACCAGTTTTATTGGCCAGCAAAAGTTGAACAAAATCACTTTGACAAATTTAGCAAACCTTATCCAGATGATGAATTCTTATTAGATTGGTTAATGAGAACAGTAGAGTTAGTTGAAAACTATCAACCTAAAATTATTTATTTTGATTGGTGGATTCAACATGAAGCGTTCAAGCCTTACCTTAAATTATTCGCTGCTTATTATTATAATCGAGCACAAGAATGGGGTTTTGATGCTTCTATTGCATATAAGCATGATGCGATGGTTTATGGAAGTGGTATAATAGATGTAGAAAAGGGGAAATTTTCTGTTCCACCAATACAATATTGGCAAGGTGATACTTCTGTAGCTCATAATTCTTGGTGTTATACTCATAATTTAGAGTATAAACAACCTCGTGATATTATTTATGATTTAATTGAAGTAGTGTCAAGAAATGGAAATTTATTACTTAATATAGGACCAACTGGGGATGGAAGTATACCGAAACAAGATCAAAAAATTCTTTTGGAAATTGGTAAATGGTTAGAGCTTAATGGAGAAGCTATTTTTTCAACTCAACCTTGGAAAAAATGCCAAGAAGGACCAACAAAAATAAAAGAAGGTAAATTTAATGAGGAAATAAATACTTATTCTTCCGAAGATATTCGTTTTACCGCTAAAGGAGACGCTATCTATGCATTTATTATGCAACCCAATACATCAACGATTAAAATAAAAAGTTTCCGTGAATATGGAGTTTTTGAAGGTATCATTCGTAATGTTGAAATTTTAGGGCAAGAACAGGAAATCTCTTGGAACATTAATATAGAAGCATTAATAATTGAAAATCCAATTGTAGGCAATGAGTATCCAATTGTCGTAAAAATTAACATAGATTAGAGGGAATATCATGTTTCATCAAAAAATTTTAATTGAAGGCAAAGAGAAAAAGGCATTCCTTACAACTTATATATTAGATAATTACGATGAATTTAGTAAAAATCGTATACGACCTATCGTGGTAATTTGTCCTGGTGGTGGATATGCTATGACTTCGGATAGAGAAGCTGAAGCAGTTGCCATTCGAATGAATAATTTTGGATATCATGCAGCTGTTTTAAAGTATTCAGTAGCACCCTCCCGTTACCCGGAATCTTTAATCCAGTTAGCTAAATCATTAAAATTATTAAGAGAATCAGCTGTAGAATGGAATATTGATTCACAAAAAATAATCATAGCTGGATTTTCTGCTGGCGGACATTTAGCTGCAAGTTTAGGTGTATCATGGCATAATGAAGCAATTTATCGCCCGTATGGATTATCCAGTCATCAAATTCAACCAAATGGATTGTTACTTTCTTATCCTGTAATATCTTCTAAAACTTATGGACATAAGGATTCTTTTCTAAATTTATTAGGAGAAAATTATGAGGCAGAGCATCATTTACATTCTCTAGAAGATCTAGTTACTGGACATACCCCTAAATCGTTTATATGGCATACAGATGAAGATGACTTAGTGGTTGCAGAAAATAGTTTGAATTTTGTACTTAATCTAAGAAAAGCAAAAGTCCCAGTTGAATTTCATTTATTTACTCAAGGAGGTCATGGATTATCACTTGCGAATTATGAAACAAATATTGGAGGGTACGGAATTGTTGAGGGGGCAGCAGTGTGGCCTGAACTATTCAGGACATGGGTTGAAAATAATCTCTAGATAAGAAAGAAATGAGGCTCATGATGAAAACAATTTTGATTGTTGATGATGAAAAAATTACCAGAGAAGGTATTAGCCAACTTATTGATTGGCAACAATATGGTTTTAAAGTAATCGGTCTAGCTGAAAATGGAAAAGTTGGACTTGAAATGACTAGAAAATTGTTACCAGATTTAATTATTACAGATATAAAAATGCCTGAAATGACTGGTTTAGAAATGATTGAGATATTACGGCAGGAAAATATCAGATCAGAATTTATCATTTTATCTGGCTATTCAGATTTTGAATATGCAAAAAAAGCAATCAAAACAGGTGTCATTTCGTATATATTAAAGCCGATTGATGAAGATGAATTAATTGAAAGTTTAAAAAAATATAATGAAAGATTTCAACATACAAATATCAATTTAAAAACACTACTTATCAATAAACTGTTTGGTCCTGATGATACAGGTTTAGAACAATATTCTCAAATAAATTTTTGTTGGGTAATTGAAGGTGATAGCAACGATATCAAACAACGTTTAGACAATTTACAGATTGAATATATAGAGTTGGAATATTTGAAAAAAGTACTTTTTGTTCTACTAGCAAAAGAAATGACCGATGATTTTTCAAGTTTATTTATCAATATTTTTACGGGCGATGGTTCGGTAATTAGTACAGGTTGGCAACCTGCAGAAACTTCGTTAAATGATGTTCTGCCAAAATTGATGGATCTTAATAAACAACGGTATCTTTTTGATAATAGTTTAATTTGGCCAGAAGGGCTAAAGCGCTTTAGAAATTCTGTCGATGCAAAGGAAGATAGTATTGATGACTATATTGATGAGATTTTAAATCCACCATTTGCAGATAAAACAAATATTAAATATTCTAATCGTATAAAGAGTTTAGCTTTTAATAAAGACGAAGCTATAAATTTCATTTTATTTGATTTTCATCAAATTAGAACTCAAATACAACAAACACTTAATATCGGATTAATTGATTACCATTTTGAAATGAAAAATGAATTATATGAAACAAAGGAATTGAGCGAAGCTGTTAAAATTTTGAATATATATATGAAGAAATATCAAGACCAAATTGCTCGTGAATTTGGAAGTAAAAGTGCAATTCATCAAATCATTCAATATATTGATACTAATTATGCGGATGAAATGACTTTAAAAAGCATAGCTGAACAGTTCGGATATAATCGCTCCTATTTAGGAAAGAAGATTAAAGAGGAAACAAAGAAAAGTTTTAATCGCTACCTTGAAGATAAAAGAATGGAACAAGCTATTAAATTATTGATAGCTACTAACTTACCTATATATGAGATAAGCAATCAAATTGGATACAAAAATGAAGAGTACTTCTATAAAATTTTTAAAGAGCATTTTTTTGTATCACCAACTGAATATCGAAAAAATAGAATACAAGGAGGAAACCAATGACAGATAAAAAACTAATAGTCGAGAATGAATTGGCACAGCATCTTAACATCAGAGATGTTAAAGGAGAAAAAATAATTAATACTAAAATGTCTCAATTATGCTGTCAATTAGCTGAAGAAGGCATCGTTCTATTAGAAAACAATGGAGTTTTACCTTTACAGAAGGAAGATAATATTGCTTTATTTGGGAGAAGTCAATTTGATTATTTCTATGTTGGATACGGTTCAGGAGGAGAAGTGAATCCACCTTATAAAATTAATTTAGTTGATGGTTTAAAAGCCGAAAATGTAATGTTAAATGAACTTTTGTTAGATAAATATCAAAAATTTATTGAAAACCATCCAATCCAAGATAGCTTATGGGGACAATGGCCACGCCATTTAGATGAATTTGAATTAGAAGATGGATTGTTAAAAACAGTTAGTCAGCAGTCTAATGTAGCAGTGGTGGTTATAGGAAGGGCCGCAGGTGAGGACCGTGAAAACGAACTTGAACCTGGAAGTTATTATTTAACAGAAACTGAAAGAAGTAATTTGGATAGAATCACAAATTTTTTTGAAAATATAATTATCATTATCAATAGTGGAAATATTATTGATTTATCTTGGTTGAATAATTATAAAGATAAAATATCAGCCTTATTACTTGCATGGCAAGGAGGCATGGAAAGTGGCAGAGCGCTTGCTAATATTTTAGTGGGAAATGCTAATCCATCAGGAAAATTACCTGATACTATTGCTCAAAAATATGATTATTACCCAAGTTCTAATAATTTCGGACAACCTGAAATAACGGAATATGTTGAAGATATTTATGTGGGATATCGATATTTTGAAACATTTCACCCTGAACAAGTACTTTACCCGTTTGGTTATGGATTAAGTTATTCTCAATTTACCGTGAATTCCAATGCGTCTATACAAGATGACTCTATTTTAATTAAGGTTCAAGTTGAAAATGTTGGAAAAGTTGCTGGGAAAGAGGTCGTGCAAGTTTATTACAATCCGCCTCAAGGTAAACTAGGTAAATCATTAAGAAATTTAATTAGATTTGATAAGACAGTTGAGTTAAAACCAAAAGAATCAGAAGAGCTGGAATTTAGAATTAATATTTCAGAAATGGCGTCTTATGATGACTCGGGTGCTACAGGTAATCCTTATTGTTATGTATTAGAACCTGGTCAATACGATATTTTAGTGGGAACTAGCTTATTAGATTTAAAATTGGTTTGTACATATGACTTAAAAAAAATAAGAGTTACTGAAAAATTAAGCCAAAAAGCACCCGCGGAATATGAATTTAACCGAATGTTTCCAAAAAGAGTTGGAAACGACCTAGAAGTAGCTTTTCAAAAAGTACCTGTTAGAATCGAAAATTTAAAAGAAAAAATTATTCAAAATTTACCCCCAAAAATAACTATTCCAAATAAAGATAACCTTTATTTATCAACCAGTAAAACTATTGAAGAATTAATTTTATCTTTGACACCAACCGAATTAGATTCACTTACACGTGGTGAGGGAAAAATGGATAGTCCTTTGGGGCCTAAAGGTAATGCTGGAATATTAGGTGGTACAACAGATTCCCTCAGAGAGAAAGGGATTCCACCAATTACTACAACGGATGGGCCAGCGGGTATTAGATTGAATTATTATACTGCTTTATTACCATGTGGTACAGCGTTAGCTAGCAGCTGGAATACCGCGTTAGTGGAGGAAATGGGTAAAGTTTTTGGAGCTGAAATGAAGGCTTTAAAGACTCAAGTTATATTAGCGCCAGGGATGAATATTCATCGTAATCCTTTAGGTGGACGAAATTTCGAATATTTTTCAGAAGATCCTTATCTTTCTGGAAAAATGGGGGCTCATTATGTTTTAGGAGTACAGTCGAATAAAGTGGCCGCATGTCCAAAACATTTTGTCTGTAATAATCAAGAAACTAATAGAAATAAAAACGATTCGAGAGTTTCAGAAAGAGCATTGAGAGAAATTTATTTAAAAGGATTTGAAATTTGTATTAAGGAAGCAAAACCTTATTCTATCATGACGTCCTACAATAAAATAAATGGGGTATGGGCACATTATCATTATGATTTAGTTACGGATATTCTCAGAAATGAATGGAAATATGATGGTTGTGTGATGACAGACTGGTGGATGCAATTAGCACAAGATCCAAACTTTGAACACTTAACTAATAATGCATATCGACTACGTGCGCAAGTCGATATATTAATGCCAGGTGGCTTAAGTTTTACAGTTAAAGAAAATGATAATAGTTTAATTGAATCTCTTGAAAAGGATGATGGAATTACTATTGAAGAAGTTCGACGTTCGGCTGCCAACATATTAAGATTTATTGAAAAGATTTATGCATAAAAATTGAAATTAGGAATAGCTTGAAACGGCACTTTCTTAATAGAATTTGTTATGCTTACTTAATCTCCACATAATCAAAATATTAAAATGATGGACTGAAATTATATTGTTTCCTTTTATATTAGTACCTTATGTGGTAAATACATATATTTATAATGAAGATTAAATAAAACAAACCAGAGTAGGTTGAGAGTGGTTGAAATATGAAAATTTCGCTACTTTCCCTACTTTTTTAGTTGATACACAAAATTTTTGATACTTAAGAATAATTAGCATTGCACGCTATGAAATATTATTTTATCATTTAAAATCACAATTTTGCTCACGAACATAAAGATTATCTTTCTAGAAAATAATTTTTTTAATTTCTTCCATTGCTTTAGCTTATGATGGTTTGATTGCTTAATAAATTGACGGAATAAAATAAATTAATAAAAATAAAAAAAACACTTTACATTTGAGTGAAAGCGTTATATAATTGATTTAAGTTAAAAGTATATACTTTTAAACTATAAAGTTAAAACTTATAACAGGAGGGTGATATGGAATTTATAAAAGCTGTCACTTTTGGCTATATGAGTAGAAGAGGAGAATTGAATACACTTGATGCAGAACAGTCTTTATTAGCTTTAAAAAATCGTTGTGCTATTAATACGATTATTTTACCAATTGTAGTTGAACAAGACACAATCCACTCAACTATAATCAATTGGCGTTCTAAAGATGTCTTATCAGATAAAGAAGTAGAGAATACAATTTTGAAAGCACATCAATTGGGTTTAAAAGTCTTCTTAAAGCCAATGGTTAATGTCTCAGATGGAACTTGGCGTGCACATATAAACTTTTTTGACCACGATGCTGTTTGCGAACCGAAATGGTCCGATTGGTTTAAATCTTATAATGAATTTATTGTTCATTATGCAGAAATTGCAGAAAGAACTCAATGTGAAATGTTTGTTATTGGTTGTGAGTTAGTAAATGCAATGCGACGGGAACAAGAATGGCGTGAATTAGTTAAATTAGTTAGAGAAAAATATACAGGATTAATCACTTATAATTGTGATAAGTATCAAGAGGAAGCAGTTAAATGGTGGGATGCAGTAGATGTCATTTCATCATCTGGTTACTACCCGATTGATAAATGGGAACAAGAGTTACAACGAATCAAAAGAACCGTTGAGAACTACAACAAACCATTTTTCTTTTGTGAAGCTGGCTGTCCAAGTCGAGTAGGAAGTGAATACTTACCTAATGATTGGAAGTTTGGTCAAGAAGTGGATGTGGAAGTTCAGGCTAACTGGTATCGAGCAATGTTTGAAGCTTGTGATTCTCATGATTGGATGAAAGGATATGGTCTTTGGGATTGGAAGGCAACTTTATATCCATTAGAAAATGCTTATCAAGATCGGGATTATGCTTTATACGGAAAACCTGCTGAAAAAGTCGTTAAAGAATATTTTGAAACAAAAAACTAAAGGAGTATATCATGAAAAAAACACTATTAAAATTTGTTAGTTTATTATCAGTTGGTGCGATGGCAATGCCGTTACATGTAATGCCCATTGCTCATGCTGAAGACCAAGTTGAAATTACTTTTATTAATCATAAAACTGACTGGGCAGGAGACGGTACATGGGATCGTTACCTAGAAGAATTTAATGCTGTTCATCCAAACATAAAAGTTAATATTGAAACAATTACCGATTATGCAGGTCAAGTAAAGACTCGAATGAATTCAGATCAATATGGTGATGTTTTAATGATTCCAGGCGATATTTCACCAGTAGATTATGCAACATTTTTCGAACCGTTAGGTGATAAGGAAGAGTTGTCGAAGAAGTATATTGGATTAAATGATCGTTCTTTTGAAGGAGTTCAATATGGTTTACCAAGTCAAATGAACGCAACCGGTATGGTTGTTAATATGCAAGTCTTTCGTGATGCAGGGATTGAAACATTCCCAACCACACCTGAAGATTTTATTGCAGCATTAAAAACAATTAAAGAAAAAAATCCTGAAGTATCACCTTTATATACCAATTATGCTGCAGGGTGGACTTTATCAAATTGGGATTTTGTCCGCGCAGGAGCTTCAGGTAATTATGATTTTACCAATGAAATGACAACCGATAAAGAACCATTTGCTGATGGTAAAACAATGAATAAAATTTATAAATTATTGTATGATGTCGCAAAAGAAGGGCTTATCGAAGCAGATCCAACTACAACAGATTGGGAACAATCAAAAGTTGATTTAGCAAATGGTAAAATTGGGGTTATGGTTTTAGGAAGTTGGGCAATACCACAGATGCAAGCGGCTAATCCAGATAATGCAGAAAATATCGAATTTCATCCTTTCCCAATGGTAGCCGAAGATGGTAAGCAATATTTACCTGTTGGAGGTGACTATAACTATGGTATTAGTGTACATAGTGAGCACAAAGAGGAAGCACGAATCTTCATTGATTGGATGGTAAATGAATCGCCATATGCAGAAGATAATGGTGGATTACCTGCTTTAATTGATGGAGAATATCCAGCCGCTTTAAAATCAATTCAAGAAGCCGGCATAACCTTATTGGAAGAAAATCCAGCTCCAGAAGGAAAAGAGTCATTATTCAGTGATATTAACAATGAATCAGAATTAGGTATTGGATCAACTGATATTGAAAAACAACGTATTATCGATGCAGCAGTTGGAAATACTTCAGAAACATTTGAAGATATGATGGCCGAATTTAATCAACGTTGGGCAGACGCAATCGAGGTTGTTTCAGGAAACTAAGATTTGCTATTGGAGATATGACCGATGCTATAATTGCTTTCAGTCTCTAAACGTGTTAAAAATGCCCAGTGGGTTTGTAGCTTTAAACAACATCTATTTAGATTTGTTTAAAATTTACTCAATTATATAGGGGTGGGCATGTGAAGTAGAAATAATTTGTTTTTCTACTTCTTGTCTACTCCTTTTATTATTTGAAAGGAGAAACAAATGAAAAAAATCTCAAATTCTCTGGAAAAAAAGTTGTTAATCTTTAGTTTTACCGTGATACCAGTCGTGTTGTTATTAACCTTTTCTTACTATCCTTTAGTTAAAATGGTTCAATATAGTTTGACAGATTGGAACGGCTATCGCCCAACAAGTAATTTTGTTGGTTTAAAAAACTATAAAACGATCTTGACTAATCCGAAATATTTCACTGTTTTTAAGACCAGTTTTTATTATTTTATTGCATCATTTTTTCAATTAGGGTTTGCGTTATTATTTGCTACAATTTTATCATTTAAAGTTAAATTTGCTAATTTTTGGAAGGGGATTTTATTTTTCCCTTATCTACTGAACGGAGTCGCAATTGGATTTATCTTTTTATATTTCTATAAAGGTGGCGGTACCCTTGATACAGTGTTGGGTGCATTTGGTCTAGATAATCAAATCCGTTTATGGTTAGGTGATCGTTCAATTAATAATATATCCCTTGCTTTTACATCAGTCTGGCGATATACGGGATTTAATTTTCTTATATTTTTAGGAGCAATTCAATCCGTTAATCCAGAAATTTATGAAGCTGCTGAGATTGATGGTGCGAATCGATGGGATCAGTTTAAATATATTATTATTCCTAGCATTCGAAAAATTGTTTTTTTAAATATCATTTTGAGTGTTAGTGGTTCATTAAGTGTTTTCGATATTCCATATATTATGACGGGTGGTTCAAATGGAACGACAACTTTTGTTATCGAAACTATTAATACCGCATTTAAATATAATAAAGTAGGACTTGCTTCCGCAATGGCAGTTATCTTATTGTTAATTGTCTTGGTGGTAACATTGATGCAAAGAGTCCTTATTCGTGAGAAGGAGTAAACTATAATGAAACAAAAAGTTACCTTTGGAACTATTTTGAAGTATTTTATTTTGGTTGTAGGAGCAATCGTAGCGCTATTACCATTACTCGTTGTATTTATTGGGTCGTTTAAAAGCAATGAAGAATTCTTATCAACAGGGGTGCTTTCATTACCCAAACAATTTGATTTAACTAACTATAAGACGGCTTTTATTAATGGACAAATGTTGCTTGGATTTAAAAATACTTTGTTTATTTTTATTGTGAGTATGCTTGGTAAATTGACATTAGGTTCCATGTTTGCTTATGCTGTAAATCGTTTTGATTTTAAATTCAAGAAATTAATTATGACATTATTTATGGTAGCAATGTTAATTCCAGGTATTACTTCGCAAGTTGCGACATTTCAGGTGATTGAAGGATTAGGATTATTTAATTCGATTTGGTCAGTAATTATTTTAAATTTAGGTACCGATGTTGTTTCGCTTTATATCTTTATGCAGTATTTAGATGAAATTCCGGTATCATTGGATGAATCTGCTTATTTAGATGGAGCAGGCTATTTCAAAATTTTTTGGAAAATTATTCTACCAAATTTAAAAGCACCAATTGTTACCATGCTGATTATTAGTGGAGTGGGTGTTTATAATGACTTTTATAATCCATTCTTATATATGCCATCGGCTAATTTAAAAGTGATTTCTACAGCGTTATTTGCTTTTAAAGGTCCTTATGGTACTAACTGGCCAGTTATTTTAGCAGGTGTTATTATTGTTATTATGCCTATTTTGGTAGTATTTGTTACATTACAAAAATACATCTATAATGGAGTGGCTGGTTCTGTGAAGTAAGCATAAGATTGTTCGGTAAATCAAGAGAAACAGAGATGATCAGGAGGGTGTGAAATGACCTTCTAAATATATATTACGAGAGGTGAGGAAAATGAAAACAAATCGAGTGGTAAAAGTTGTTGATTTTTTTTACACCTTGGTAAAGTCCTCGCTAATATTTTGGCGAGCAATGCTAAAAAATGGCATCATTTTTGGTTTAGTAGAGGCGATGATTGAAATGCTAAACTATATCGATCAAAAGGGATTGGGAAAAAATATCCTAAAGTTAGAGAAAACGACAGATAATAAAGTGAGTTATGTTTTATCTTTACTATTCATGTTCTTTACGATGGCCACATTTATTGGTGTAAGCACAATTGCAGTGGAATATCAGCAATTGATTGGTATGGCGATATTGATTTGTAGTGCAGAAGCTTTGATTGTGTTACTGGTTAGTCTACACTATACAATAGTAAAAGACAGAATCAGCTTAAAGCGGTTATATAATGCCATAAAAAATATAATTAAAGATTGGTCTTTAACACTACTTTTTATCGGTTGCATTTTTTTTGGATTAATTATCGTATACTTTAGTCCCATCTTAGCATTTTTCGTTTATCCAGGCCTAATGGGAAATGTAATATGTCTATATTTAATTAAAATTTATTCTAAAAAGGAAGTTTCATTATGATAGAAATTACAGATAAAAAAGAATTTCATCTTTCAAATCAACATGTCAGTTATATATTTCGCGTAATGGAGAAGACCCATATTTTGGAACATTTATATTTTGGTCCTCGAATTAATTCTTATGATAATTATGATTTTTTAATTGAACGTGATGTTAGAACTGGTAATAATTTTATAATGGGAGACCATACGAGCTCGTTTGAACATATAAAACAAGAGGTGCCAGTTTACGGTACAACAGACTTTAGATATCCTAGTATAGAGCTCGAATATTCTGATGGGGATAGGATTTCTCATTTTGAGTATTTTGATTATCGTTTGTCGAAAGGTAAAACAAGAGAAAAGGGACAACCTAGAAGTTTCGCTTCGGAGCAAGAGGCTGAAGTTTTAACGGTAATCCTAAAAAACCGTTATTCAGACATTTTTTTAGAATTGGATTATGGTCTTTATAAAGATTTGCCGATTATTACGCGTCAGCAAAGATTAATCAATAAAAGTCGTGAGAATATTTCGATTGAACAGTTTATGAGTCTAAATTTAGATATTCCGAATGAGAATTACGAATGGGTTCATTTAGATGGAGCATGGGCAAGAGAGCGTCATGTTAAAAGGCAAGAAGTTCAACCGGGGGTACAACATATTTCCAGTACACGAGGTGCGAGCAGTCATGTTTATAATCCTTTCTTTGCGTTAGTATCAGCCCAAACTACTGAAAATAAAGGAAATGCTATCGGTATAGCATTAATCTATAGTGGGAATTTTTTAGCTCAAATTGAACGAGACAATTTTGAAGTATTACGTCTTCAAATTGGAATAAATCCCTATCAGTTTAAGTGGTTATTGAAGCCTAATGAGATGTTTCAAACGCCAGAAGCTGTCGTTTGTTATTCAGATTCCGGTTTAAATGGAATGTCACAAACGTTTCATGACTTTTTCAATTTTCATGTCATAAATAATAAATGGCAAAAAGATCCTCGTCCAGTTTTAATTAATAGTTGGGAGGCCACCTATTTTGATTTTAACGAGGAGAAATTACTTGAAATAGCTCAAACGGCTAAAAGAATTGGAATTGATTTATTTGTCTTAGATGACGGCTGGTTTGGAACACGAGATAGTGATGAGGGTTCATTAGGAAATTGGAAAATCGATTATCGAAAGTTGCCTAATGGCATTAAAGGATTATCGGAAAAAATACATAGTATGGGTTTAAAATTTGGTTTGTGGATAGAACCCGAAATGATTTCTATGGATACACCATTGTATAAAAAACATCCTGAATGGGTTATTGGACATCCGCAAAAAAACATCTCTCATGGTCGTAATCAATATGTATTAAATTTTGCAATCCCTGAAGTGGTAGAAAATATTTACCATCAATTAGAATCAATATTAAATGAGTCCAAGATTGACTATATTAAATGGGATATGAATCGTTATATTTCAGAAGCTTATTCAGTTTTATTGCCACGCCAACAGCAGGGAGAACTGTTTCATCGATATATACTAGGTGTTTACCAATTATATGAAATGTTGATCGATAATTTTCCAGATATTATGATTGAATCTTGTGCGGGTGGAGGCGGACGTTTTGATGCTGCTATGCTTTATTATGCACCACAAGCATGGACTAGTGATAATACGGATGCAATTGAACGGTTAAAAATACAATATGGAACAAGTTTTGTTTATCCATTGTCAACCATTGGAGCCCATATTTCAGAAGTACCCAATCATCAAGTAGGTAGAACGACTCCATTAACAACCAGATCTGAAGTAGCCATGTTCGGAACCTTCGGATTTGAATTAGATATCACTAAATTAAATGAGGACGAACTTTTATTATTATCGAATGAAATAAGCAAGTATAAATTATACCAATCATTAATAACACAAGGAAAATTTTATAGATTATTGAGTCCATTTGACTCAGATATTACTGCTTGGATGGTGGTAGCTAAGGACCAATCTGAAGCCTTGGTAGGAATTTATCAACCATTAGACAAACCAAATGATCATTATCATCGATTAAAATTACCAGGACTTAATCCAAAATTACGTTATCATTACATGATACATGGAAAGAATGTTATACGATTTGGTGATGATTTAGAAAAAATAGGCTTAATTTTAGCAGATAATTATACCGATAGAGTTGGAGAGTTTTGGAGTAGAGAAAAACAAGGAGATTTTTATTCAAAACTGATTTATTTAAAAACATAAAAGGGGTTGTATTCTTTGGAAAAATATATTTATATCGCTAATGATATGCGAAATAGAATTTTAAAAGGTGAATTTGCTAGTAATGACCAATTACCTTTTGAAAAAGATCTAATAGAAGAGTACAGCGCAAGTAAAATGACAGTAAAAAAAGCGCTTGATATTTTAGTAAATGAAGGTCTTATTATAAAAAGAAGAGGTTCAGGTACATTTGTTAAATCTCTATCTGAATCTGAATTGAAAAAGAGAGTGGTGTCAAATCAATTTAGAGGGACCACAGCTTTAAATATTGGAAAAACAGTTGAAAGTAAAGTGCTAGAATTTAGTGTCATTGAAGCAAATAAAGAGGTTAGTGAGAAATTGCATATAGAAAAAGGTAGCTTTGTCTATGATATTTATCGTGCACGTTACATTGATAAAGAACCATTAGTTATGGAACAAATGTATATGCCTATCGATTTGATTGTAGGTTTAAAAAAAGAAAATGTAAAGGGATCGATTTATGAATTTATTGAAGAAGAATTGAAATTAAAAATTAAGAGCTCGCATAGAACAATATATGTTAGAGGTGCTAATGAAACGGAGGCCAAGTACCTTGAAATAGAAGAAGGAAGTCCGGTTGCCGTTGCGGAACAGATTGCCTTTTTAGATACAGGTGAAGCATTTGAGTTTTCTACTTCAGTGCATCGTTCTGATAAATTCTCTATAGAAGTCATCTTAAGTAAAGATTAGGTGATAAAAATGAAAATTTTATGTTTTGATATGGGTGGAACATCGGTTAAATATGGATTATGGGAAAATGAAACCATTACACAAACTAATTCCTTTCCGACACCTTCATCTTGGCAAGAGATGAAAGAATTACTTAAAAATACCGCAGATCAATTCAAAGGAATTGATGGAATTGGCTTTAGTTCACCAGGGTCTGTCGATTCAAAAGCAGGTGTTATTAAAGGTATTAGTGCAATTCCTTATATTCACAATTTTGAGATTGTAAAGGAATTAGAAATGTTATTTGGCCAGCGGATAACCATTGAAAATGATGCTAATGCTGCAGCATTAGCTGAATTATATTATGGTAAAGCGAAAGACTTTCAAAATGTAGTGTTCTTCATTATTGGTTCTGGTATTGGAGGAGCTATCAGTATTAATAAGCAAATCGTAAAAGGAGCAAACTTATTTGGGGGTGAAATCGGTTATATGCTATTAGACCAGGATAATACAGTTAGTCAACTTGCCAGTCCTGTCCAAGTAGCAGAACGTTTTGGTCACTTGACTGGAAAGGAATTGTTTGAACTTTCCGATCAAGGTGATAAAAATGCACGTGAAGCCGTTGAGGGAATCTATGATGCACTCGCTAGAAGTATGTATAATATTTGTTTGTTAGTTGATCCAGAACTCATTTTGATAGGTGGTGGCATTTCTCAACGCGAAGATTTAATTGAGCCAATTCAAGAAAAATTAAATAACTATTTAAAACTAAATGGCGCTAAAGATTTAAAAATAACGGTTGATAAGTGTGAATTTAAACAAGATGCTAACTTAATAGGAGCAGCTGTTAATTTTCAAAATACTTTTGTATGAGGAGTTAAAGTATGTACATAAAAGATTTAATGGACGACTGGGGGAGTTATCAAGGTAGTCAAAAAAGACCTTTAGATTTCGATCAGTTTTGGAAAGAGAGCAAATTAGAAGTTGATCAATTAGGACTTAGCTATCGACTAGAAAGGCATGAATTATATTCTAATGTTGCTGAAGCCTTTGATTTGATTTTTTGGGGGGTTGATGGAGCAGAAGTTCATGCTCAATTCGTAAAACCAATTAAGGTTGATGGAAAAATACCCATGATTTTACAATTTCATGGTTATCATACGAATTCGGGGGATTGGACTGATAAAATAGGATATGCTGCGGAAGGTTATGCAAGCTTATCATTAGATGTACGTGGACAAGGAGGGTTATCGCAAGATAATACCCAAACTAAAGGCGGAACTTTAAAAGGGCATATCATTCGTGGCGTTGATGAAGGAAAAGAAAACTTATTATTTAGAAAAGTATTTCAAGATATTTATCAACTAACTCAAATAGCTTTTTCGATGGAATTTATTGATACTGAAAAAATATATGCAACAGGAGCTTCCCAAGGCGGTGCACAAGCAATTGTTTGTGCTGCATTAAAACCTGAAATTAAAAAAGTATTTGTATGTTATCCTTTTTTATCTGATTATCGTGAAGCTTATCGCTTAGATGTTAATAATTCAGCCTATGAGGAGATTGCTTATTGGTTCAGATTCCGAGATCCACTACACGAAAAAGAAGAAAAATTATTTTCTGTTTTAGATTATATTGATATTCAATATTTCGCTAGTCTAATTGAAGCGGAAGTTATTTGGGCCATGGGATTAGAAGATAGAGTTTGTCATCCAAAAACACAATTTGCTACTTATAATCAAATTAATAGTCAAAAAGAACTTATTATTTTACCTGAATACGGTCATGAGTACCTACCTAAATTTGGGGAAATAATCAGAAAGAAATTATATGAAGATAGGGGTTAGAGTGAATAAAATGAAGAAATTTCCAGAAAATTTTTGGTGGGGTGCAGCAACATCTGGACCGCAATCAGAAGGACGATTTAATAAAAAACATGCTAACATGTTTGACTATTGGTATGAAATAGAACCAGAAGCATTTTATAATCAAGTGGGACCTGAGACGGCCTCAAATTTTTATAATAGTTATAAAGAAGATATAGATTTAATGAAAGAAATCAATTTAAATTCAGTCCGCACCTCTATCCAATGGTCGCGTTTAATTGATGATTTAGAGAAAAATACGGTCAATGAAGATGGTGTTAGATTTTACAACCAAGTTATTGATGAATTTATAAAACAAGGTATTCGACCGGTTTTTAACTTGCATCATTTTGATTTACCAGTCGAACTTTATCATAAGTATGGTGGTTGGGAATCAAAACATGTCGTTGAACTTTTTGCCGGATTTGCCAAAAAATGTTTTGAACTGTTTGGCGATCGAGTTAAAGATTGGGTTACTCATAATGAACCAATGGTTGTAGTTGATGGGGAATATTTATACCAATTTCATTATCCTAAATTGGTAGATGGAAAAAAAGCTGTGCAAGTAATGTATAACTTAAATTTAGCTTCAGCAAAAGTAATCGAAGTGTTCAAAGAATTAAAAATGAATGAAAAAGGCGCTCGAATTGGAACAGTGCTTAATTTGACGCCAACCTATCCAGCCAGTGATAAAGAGGAAGATTTAAGAGCTGCTCATATTGCTGAACTTTGGAATAATAGTAGTTTTTTAGACCCAGCTATTAAAGGAGAATTTCCGAAAGAATTAGTAGAAATACTAGAAAAAGATGGCGTTTTATGGGAAAGCACACTTGATGAATTGAAAATAATTAAAGAAAACACAATAGAATTTTTAGGTGTTAATTTTTATCATCCTAATCGCGTAAAAGCACCTGATATTGCACCTGATTCTGTCGGTGATTGGATGCCTAATCGCTATTTTGATAACTATGATATGCCTGGACGAAGAATGAATATTGATAAGGGATGGGAAATATATCCTAAAGCACTGTATGATATTGCGCTTAATGTCCGAGATAATTATGGAAATATTCCATGGTTTGTTTCTGAAAATGGAATGGGTGTATCTCGCGAGGAGCGATTTATGAATCATGATGGTGTCATTGAAGATAACTATCGTATTGATTTTATCCAAGAACATTTAGAATGGTTACACAAAGGTATTGAAGAAGGCTCAAACTGTTTCGGCTATCATTTATGGACCCCGATTGATTGTTGGTCTTGGATGAATGCTTATCGAAACCGTTATGGTTTTATTTCAAACAATATTCATACACAAGTGAAAACCATTAAAAAATCGGGCTATTGGATTAAAGAAGTAATTGACCGAAACGGAATTTAATAGAATTTTTTTAAAATTAGCTGTTGATTTTTCAACAGTTAATTATTTACAACTAAATGTAAGCGCACGCAGAAAAAAGAGGAGAGAAAAATCATATGAAGAAAATGATTTATACAAGTTTATTTGCAACAATGATTTTAACAAATGTATCACTTTCTCAAAATATACCGATGATTTACGCTCAAGAAGAATCTATCACAAATGTTGAAAATTCCGAGGAAACAGAAATAGAAAGTACTGATAACTCTCAGGTACTTATAGAAGAAGTTTCTCAAACTCCAAATTTATTAGGTGTTGAACTGTCAGGGGAACAAATTATTAATCAAGAGATTACGGAAACAGAAGATATTACTACATTGGAAGAGGCTGTTGTGGATGAAACTTTAGATGTAGTTGATGATAAAAGTGAAAACATAGTAGAAATTAATAATTTAGTAATTAATGAAGAACCGCAAAATATAAATCAAATCACAGAAGAAAAAAGTGGTGAAATACCAGACCTCACAGCGACAGCTACAACTGATAATTCAGCAATGGAAACAACTGAAACTGCTGAGGCGATAGGCTTAGTTGATGATCGCGCAAGTAGAGAGACCCAAGAGCTATTTATCTATCTAAAAGAAAAAATGGCATCTAAAGATGTGCTTTTTGGTCAACAGCATGCGACGGATGAAGGAGCAACTTTACTAGAAGATAGTAGTAGAGCTGGCTCGACTGATTCAGAAGTTAAAAATGCGGTAGGAGATTATCCTGCTGTTTTCGGATGGGATACATTATCAATTGATGGTTATGAGCGCCCCGGTGTTGAAGGAGACATTGAAGCGAGTGTTCGTAATACGGTAACTTCCATGAAAACGGCTCATGATTTAGGATCCATCATTGTTTTAAGTATGCATCCCCATAATTTCGTAACAGGGGGTACATTTAATGATATTTCTGGAGACGTCGTTAATAATATCCTACCGGGTGGGGAATATAATGATAAGTTCAATAATTGGTTAGACAATATAGCAAATGTTGCGGATCAATTGAAAGATGATGAAGGAAACTCAATTCCAATCATTTTCAGACCGTTCCATGAACAAAATGGTAGTTGGTTTTGGTGGGGTTCGAGTACTACTAATACTGAACAATACACTGCATTATATCGATATACCGTTGAATATCTGAGAGATAATAAAGAAGTAAACAATATTTTATACGCTTATTCTCCTAACAGTTCAATACAAGGAGATAAAGAATCTTATTTAAAAACCTATCCAGGTGATAATTATGTAGATATTTTAGGTATCGATACCTATGATAATAAGCAAAATGCAGGTTCTGAAACATTCTTAAATGGAATGATAAAAGATTTAGACATGATTGTTTCACTAGCTCAAGAAAAAAACAAAATCGCTGCCTTAACTGAATTTGGATACAGTCCACAGGGGATTAACGAAACAGGCAATACTTTAGATTGGTATACTAAAATTTTCGATACGATTCAAAGTAATGAACAAGCATCAAAGATTGCGTATATGTTAACATGGGCGAACTTTGGTTTACCAGATAATATGTTCGTACCGTATCGAGATGTGAATGGAGATTTGGGCGGAGATCATGAATTACTACCTGACTTTGAAAATTTCTATAATAATGATAAAACGGTATTTAGAAATGAAGTAGGTAAAATTTATCAAACTAATCAGGATATAGAATTAATTCCAAACACGAATTCAAGATATGTTATAAGACCTTCAGAAAGACAAATCATTACGACAGATAAAGGGAATATTACCATTAAAGGTCTAGAAAGTGATAATAAAGTTAGTTATCAGTTTGATGGTGAACAAGAAATTTTTCTTGATGCCAATGAACAGTTATTTAGTGGAGAATTAAATTTACCTGAAAATGTTGATTTAGTAACTACTAATTTAACTATTAGATATTATAATGTTAAAGATGAGTTAGTTTCTTCTAATCCGATTAAGGTCTATATTAAACTAGCGGAAAATGAAAAACCAGAGAATCCTTTAATCGTCGATCAATTTGATAATTATTTAGGTGATACTGAATTATTAAATCAAAATTATGCGAATAATGGTGACCCTGTTTCGATTGAACTTGTAAAAAATAGTTCTGAAGATGGCTATGGGATGGCAGTCCACTACACATTAGCCGATAATGGCTATTCAGGAAGACAATTATCTTTTAATAAGGATTGGTCTGGTACAAATGCCGTTTCGTTTGATTTAACGACGAATGAAAGCTTGCCTCATGATTTAACCGTTCAAATAAGAATCGGCGATGTAAGTTTTGAAAGTTTTGTTAAATTAGACAGTGTTAAAAATGGAAAAATCGTTATTCCTTTTTCGGACTTCAAACCAGCACATTGGGAATCAAATCAAAACGCAATTGTGGATTTGGATAGAATTAATAATGTTAGTCAATTTGCATTGTATTTTGGAGGACCAAAAGGAGGAGGAACAATCTACATAGATTCTATCGAGGCTGTTATGGATGAAACATTACCACCAGTTCCAGCAAGAATAGAAATTGATGATAGCTATCAACCAATTAATTTTGAGTTTGATGAAGTTGATGAAACATGGATAAAGAATTCTGAAATGATTGAAAATGGAGTCTTAACATTAAGTACTACTCTAGAAGAAGGGTCAAAAAAAGAAATTAGTTATCAAAGCGGTATAGATTTATCAAATCATAATTGGTATGTTGCTAAAATTAAAACTTCTAGTACAGCAAATGCAAAATTGTATGTTAAAGTAGGGGATGCATGGCAATGGTTTGAGGCAGAAACGATGGAAGTTGGAACTGACTATTCATTATTATCTTTTGATTTATCGAGTATAGAAGATAAAGCTAATATTAAAGAGGTAGGTATTGAATTAACAGGGCTAAGCGAGACTAAGCAACCATTAGATGTAACTGTAGATTATGTTCGTTTTGTAGAATCATTAGATGAAATTGATGAGACAGTTAGTAACAATCCAGATCAAGATACAGAAGATTCAGAAAAGGATACGGAAAATACTGATAAAAATTCAGAACAGGAAGAGAGTGAAGATACAGAAAATCAAACTTCTGAAAAAATTGAAACAACTGTAGTTGAATCAGAAATAATTAAAGATGAGGTTAAGATGGCAATACTTCCTGCTACCGGAGAAACAAATAGTAAGAATCATTTACTGGCTTCTATAATTGCTATAATTGGTGGGCTATTTATAATCGGTAGAAGAAAAGAAATAGAAGAGTAAATTAATGTGAGCCTGAGAAATAAAATAATAAGAAGTCAAATTGTTTTATAGAAATGTTTCAAATAAAAGTAAAGAGGATGTCAAACACCGAATGGTTGCTTGATATCCTCTATGTATTTTCGAAAGAAAAGTTATAACTTTATAATTGGATTATTATAAATAAAATTCTTTATACCATTGAGCGAATTTTCTAATTCCTTCTCTTAATGAAGTATTAGGTTTAAAGCCAAAATCCTTCTCTAAAGAAGTTGTATCTGCATAGGTAATTGGTACATCACCTGGTTGCATTGCTACTAGTTCTTTTTTGCTTTCAAAGTCAAAATCTCTTGGCAATACTTCAGCATCTACTAATTCTTGTTGTAAAATATCAACAAAATCCAATAGATTTTCTGGTTGATTATTCCCAATATTATAGATAGAGTAAGGGGGGATAGGTAAACCGTCTTCACCTGTTTCTTTACTAGGAGCACCAGTCATAACTCGTTTTACACCCTCAACAATATCGTCGATATAGGTAAAATCACGTTTACAATTACCATAATTAAAGATTTGAATTTTCTCACCATTAATCAGTTTGTTTGTGAATCCAAAATACGCCATATCTGGTCTTCCCGCAGGTCCATAAACAGTAAAGAACCGTAAGCCAGTTGTTGGAATATTATATAATTTGCTATAGGAGTGTGCCATTAATTCATTACTCTTTTTAGTAGCTGCATATAATGAAACGGGATTATCGACTTTATCTTCAACACTATAAGGAACTTTTTTATTAGAACCATATACAGAAGAGGAAGAAGCATAGACGAGATGCTCCACACCTTTTGCGCCATTGTCGTATGAATGACGACATGCTTCTAAAATATTGTAAAATCCAATCATATTAGAAGACATATAAGCTTCAGGATTTGAAATAGAGTATCTAACGCCAGCTTGCGCCGCCAAATTTACGACGATATCTGGTTTTTCAGTTTTAAAAATATCATTGATTGTATCGCTATCTGCGATATCGCCTTTAATAAATTTAAAAGTTGACTCTGGATGATTGCTTAATTCTAAAGCAATTTGTTCTTGACGCCAATCTTTTAAGCGAATATCATAATACTCATTTAAATTATCAATCCCAACAATATGAACAGGAGATACAGTTTTTAGTAATTCTAAAACTAAATTTGCACCCACAAAACCGGCTGACCCCGTAACTAAAATCTTTTTGTTTTCTAAATTTATTTTATTCATTTTATCCTCACTTTAATCTCTTTGGAAAATGTCGCGTGTGAATACTTTATCTTTTACATCATCTAATTGGCTATCATAACGGTTCACGATAATCGCTTGAGATAATTGTTTGAATTCATCTAAGTCGCCGATTACTTCACTGCCAAAGAACGTAGACCCTGCTTCTAAGGTTGGTTCATAAATGACCACTTTAGCACCTTTCGCTTTGATTCGTTTCATAACGCCTTGAATCGCTGATTGACGGAAGTTATCAGAATTACTCTTCATTGTTAAGCGGTAAACGCCAATAACGGTTTCTTTTTCTCTCGTCTCATCCCATGAACTATTGGCTGTATATGTACCTGAAAGGTCTAATACCCGATCAGCGATATAATCCTTACGAGTACGGTTAGATTCTACAATCGCTGTAATCATATTTTGTGGAACATCATCAAAGTTAGCTAATAATTGTTTCGTATCTTTCGGTAAGCAGTAACCACCATAACCAAATGAAGGGTTATTGTAATGTGTCCCAATACGTGGGTCTAAACCAACACCATCGATAATGTCTTTCGTATTTAAGCCTTTGGTATCGGCATAAGTATCTAATTCATTGAAATAGGAAACACGTAAGGCTAAGTAGGTATTGGCGAATAATTTAACAGCTTCAGCTTCAGTGAATCCCATAAATAATGTTGGAATATCTTCGCTTAGAGCACCTTCTTGTAATAATTCTGCGAAGATTTCTGCTTTTTCACGAGAGTCTTCATCACAAGAAACGATAATTCGTGAAGGATATAAGTTATCATATAATGCTTTTGATTCACGTAAGAATTCTGGACTGAATAAAATGTTTTGCGTATTGTATTTTTTACGAACAGATTCAGTATATCCAACGGGAATGGTTGATTTAATAATCATCGTCGCATTAGGATTAGCTTTTAATACTAACTCAATCACGGTCTCAACCGCTGAAGTATCAAAGAAATTCAATTTACTATCATAATTAGTTGGGGCAGCGATAATGACATAATCCGCATCAGCATAAGCTTTTTCGCCATCTAAAGTAGCCGTTAAATTTAACTCTTTTTCTGCCAAATATTGTTCGATATAGTCATCTTGAATAGGTGACTTTTTATTGTTAATCATGTCGACTTTTTCTTGCACGATATCAACCGCTGTTACTTGATTGTGTTGCGCTAATAATACCGCTAAAGATAATCCAACATAACCTGTTCCAGCAACCGCAATTTGATATGATTTTGGTGCTGCTTTTTGAGTTTCAGCTTTTTCTTCGGCGAATAATTCGGTCACGTCAAAATCCAATGCTTCTGCTAAACTTTCTAATTGATTGATCATCGGTAAGTAGTCTAAGTTTTCAATACGTCCGATTAAAGAACGGTTGATGCCGGTCAATTCTGATAATTGGGCTTGCGTTAAATCTTTGGCTTTACGTTTATTAGTAACTGTTTCAGCTAATAATTGAACAGATAATTTTTTCATAATGGACTCCTTTGTTATTTAAAGTAACATTTTTATTTAGTAACAAGCCAAATTATACCGATAATTGGGTAAAAAAGCAAATTTTTATTATCTATTGATATTTTAAATAACAAAACGCTAGCGTAATGCGTAAAATTAGTGTACAATGAAGTCAATTATTAAATATTGAATAGAAAGAGGTATATATATGTCTAAAGTTAGAAAAGCTGTGATTCCAGCAGCAGGACTTGGAACACGCTTTTTACCAGCTACCAAAGCAATTGCCAAGGAAATGATTCCAATTGTTGATAAACCATCGATTCAATTTATTGTAGAAGAAGCATTAGCTTCAGGAATTGAAGAGATTTTAATCGTAACTGGAAAAAGTAAACGTGCGATTGAAGACCACTTTGACTCTAACATTGAATTAGAATCTAACCTTGAAATTAAAGGTAAACAAGAGTTATTAGATATCGTTCGTGAAACAACTGGTATTAGAATGTTCTTTGTGCGCCAACCCTATCCAAAAGGATTAGGTGATGCGGTATTACAAGCTAAAAGCTTTATCGGTGACGAACCCTTTGTGGTGATGTTAGGTGATGACATCATGCGTGACGAAGTGCCTCTAACTAAACAATTAATCGACGCTTATGAACAAAATCATGCCTCAAACATTGCAGTCATGAAAATGCCGATGGAAGACATTAGTAAATATGGGGTCATCGACATCGAAAGCCAATTGGAAGAAGGCTTATATAATGTTAAGAAATTCGTTGAAAAACCAAAAATGGAAGACGCACCCAGTGATTTAGCGATTATTGGTCGTTACTTATTAACGCCAGAAATCTTTGATTTATTAGAAAAACAAGAAGTCGGTGCGGGTGGCGAAGTTCAATTAACCGATGCGATTGATACCTTAAACAAAACCCAACGCGTCTTTGCTAAAGAATTTAATGGCCAACGTTTTGACGTCGGAAATAAATTAGAATTCATGAAGTCTAGTATCTTAGTGGGCTTAGAACACCAAGAAATTGGCGACGAACTAAAAGACTTCGTTAAGAAGATTGCAGAGACATTATAATTAGTAGTTAAATAAAATGAATCGGCGGACGGAAGCTCGCCGAATTTTTTTATAAGAAGGGCATTGCTAAATTTTTAACGCAGATTAAAGATAGAAAGCCATACTTGAAAATAATTTTAACGTCATTATCCTTCGGCTAACAGCGTATCAATGAAGAGGGAGTGGGCAAGAAGTAAAATATATTTAATATACAAAATTATATTGTTGTATTGCAAAAAGAGATTAATCTGATAATATTGATATTAATGATAAGCTTTGCGTTAAAATAAATATTGGGGGAGTTATCTTATGGAGAGAAAAAATCGGTATGCATTAAGAAAAACCAATAACGGCTTAGTAAGTTGCATTGTTGGTGTTTTTATGTCGGCAACTATGGTCAACGGATTAATTGTACCTGTTCAAGCACAAACAACTGAAGAAGAAACTACAGTGACAAGTGAGGTACAAGTTGAAGAAGTATCTTTAGAGGAGACAAGTAGTATAGATGAAACAACTGTTGAGGAAACTACATTTGAAGAAACAACAGATCAAACGACAGTTGAAGACACAACTACGGAAGAAACAACAGTTGCAGAGACTACAATTGATCAAGCTATCGAATTAGTTGAAACAACTAGTGAGGAGACTGTAGTTGAAGAAACAACTGAAAGAACGTGGAGATTAGGACCAGACACATCAAAACCGGAATTAATCGATATTTCAATTGATAAGAACTCATATCAGGCTGGTGAAACGGTAAAGATCCAGTTGAATGTAAAGGAAAAAAACGAATTAACACGCGCCCACGTTCTCTTTACCAACCAGACTTATCCGGGAATGAGCATTTTAAAGCAGGAATTAAGTGACAATTTTGAAGAAAATGGAGATGGAACTTATACCGTTAATTTTGAAATCAAAATACCAGAAAAAACACCAACAGCTGAATACAAATTAGCACAAATTACAGTTGAAGATGAATGGGGTAATGATTTGTACTTAGAAGATGGTTATAATGAATTCCCAGAACTAAAACTGAATGTTGCATCAATTTTAGAGGAAGATTTAGTGAAACCGGAGTTCATTGATATTTCAATTGATAAGAATTCATATCAGGCTGGTGAAACGGTAAAGGTCCAGTTGAATGTAAAGGAAAAAAACGAATTAAGATCCGCCTCCGTTTCCTTTACCAACGAGACTCATCCGCAAGTGAATAGGTTAACGCAGGAATTAAGTGACAATTTTGAAGAAAATGGAGATGGAACTTATACCGTTAATTTTGAAATCAAAATACCAGAAATAACACCATCATCTGAATACAAATTAGAACAAATTACAGTTGAAGATGAATGGGGAAATGAATTGTACTTATTAGATTATTATAATGAAGTCCCACAGCTAAAACTGAATGTTGCATCAATTTTAGAGGAAGATTTTGTGAAACCGGAGTTCATTGATATTTCAATTGATAAGAATTCATATCAGCCTGGTGAAACGATAAAGGTCCAGTTGAATGTAAAGGAAAAAAATGGATTAAGATCCGCCTTCGTTTTATTTACCAACGATTATCCGGCATGGAGTTGGTTCAGGCCGGAATTACGTGACAATTTTGAAGAAAATGGAGATGGAACTTATACCGTTAATTTTGAAATCAAAATACCAGGAATAACACCATCAACTGAATACAAATTATCAGAAATTGGTGTTGTTGATGAATTGGGTAATGTTTTGGACTTATCAGAGCATTATAATGGAGTCCCAGAGCTAAAACTGGATGTTATGTTTGAACCAATAGTTCAAACAGAAGTTGAATACGAAGTTATACCATATAAGACTACATATCGTGATAATAATGACATGGCTGAGGGAGAAGAAAAAGTAGTACAAGAAGGTGTTAATGGCGAACAAAAGATTACCACTACTACCCCAATGTTAAATAATAAACCTTATGGTGAAGCAACCGTTTCAAAAGAAATAACGAAAGCACCAGTAAATAAAGTTGTATTGGTCGGTACAGGTAAGATTGAACAAGTCGTTACAACAAGTACTAAACCAATTCCATTTACTACCGAATTTGTAGAAAATCCTGATTTATTAAAAGGTGAAGAAAAAGTTATTCAAGAAGGTGTTGATGGTGTTTTAACAACAACAACAACTACCCCAATGTTGAATGGTAAACAATATGGTGAAGAAACTTCTGTTAAAGAAACAACCAAAGAAGCTGTACCACAAATTATCGAAATTGGAACAGGTGTAGTGACGGAGCAAGTCGAAGTGACAACTGAAGCTATTCCGTTTAAAACAGAAAGAATTGAAACTACTGAACTTCCAGAAGGTGAAGAAAAAATTCAAACTGTTGGTGTTAATGGTGAACAAAAGATTACCACTACTACACCAATGTTAAATAATAAACCTTATGGTGAAGCAACGGTTTCAAAAGAAACAACGAAAGCACCAGTAAATCAAGTTGTGTTAGTAGGAACTGGAAAGATTGAACAAGTGGTAACGACTGCTACTAAACCAATTAAATTTACGACTAAATTGGTAGAAAATGCTGATTTATTAAAAGGTCAACAAAAAGTGGTTCAAGAAGGCAAGGATGGCGTCTTAACCATTACGACCACCACTCCAACTTGGAAAGGCAAAACTTATGGTGAGGCAACTTCGACTGAAAAAGTAACCACTGCACCCGTTGAAGAAATCATCGAAGTGGGAGTAGGAACCATTGAAGTGAAAGAAGAAGTTGTCACTAAAGACATCGATTTTGAAACGGAAGTTGTAGAAAATCCAGATATGTTAGAAGGTACCGAGAAAGTTACTCAAGCTGGTGTAAAAGGGGAATTAACAATCACGACTACGACTCAATATTTGAATGGCAAAGTTTATGGTGAACCCGTTGTAACAGAACAACGCACTAAAGAACCTGTTAAAGAAATTATTCAAAAAGGCACCGGAGTCTTAGAAGAAAAAACTGAAGTGATTGAAACGGAAATCCCATTTGAAACGCAATACGAATTAAATGTTGAGTTAGATGATATGGCTAAAGAAACTAAGCAGGCCGGTATTAATGGAAAATCCATTCGCACGGTTGTGACGCAATATTTAAATGGTAAAGTTTATGGCAAACCAGTCATTACCGAAACGATTACTGAAAAACCAGTTGCGGAGATTGTAGAAGTTGGGAAAGGCTTTGTGGAGACAGATGTTCAAGAAGTGACAGAAGCAATTGATTTTGAAACAGAAATAGTGGAAAATTCAGAACTTGATAAAGGGGTTAAAAACATTAAACAAGCCGGAGTCAAAGGTGAGTTAACCCGTACAATCACGACCTATTTTATCTTCGGACAACAATATGGTGAACCAGAAGTTAAAGAAGTCATCACCGTTGAACCTGTGAAAGAAATTGTAGAAGTTGGGACAAAACCAGTAGAAGCCGAAAAACCAACTGAATCTGAAACCGAAAATGAATCTAAAGGAAATGCTGAAACTAGCGCGAAAGAAATTGAAAAAGAATCAGTTAAAACCACCCAAGCAGCTACCTTACCTAACACAGGTGAGATTGACTACCGTCAAGTATTTACTCCAGCAGCATTAACAATTTTAGCAGGCTTAGGCTTAATTGTAACTGATAAAAAGCGTAAACCTGAAGAAGAATAACTGATTTTGAAAGAGCTCTGATTGGGGCTCTTTTTTATAGCTTTATCCACGTTGATATTGCAGTAACAGAACAAGTAGAAGAAGGTTATTTAGTATTACCATACGTCGTTTTTGGACAAATTTATGCCTTATTTAGTTCGATAGCTGTGGATAATACACCTGATACACCGTCGAAAACCGGTGCGGTTAATTGAGTAGTAAAAGGCGTTACGATTCATCCGTTTGAAAGATGGCTCATTGCAATCGATATGAAGGAGAACTATACAATTGTAACGGAGGAAAATAGAGTGATTAATCTCAATAAAATTAATCCGAGTAAGGCCGCTAAAATCCCCGATGTCAGCGATCAGTTAGGGATTCGATGCATTAATATGAATCAGTTCTTTGAAGAAATACAATTTAAGTTATAAACTTTTTCTTAAGTATGTTTGGAAATAATAAGTAAGAGACTAGGAAAAAACTTTTTAAATTCTTTTCAGGCATATCTAGTTAATTCAGAGCGCAGTGGTTGAGTGGTCTCAAACTACGTCTTAAGATAGCTGAGTATAATCTTGGAAAATTCAATCACGTTATTGTGCGTTAATTAAAAGCGCAGTGGTTGAGTGGCATCAAACTGCGTCTTAAGGACTTGTTTGATACCTACTCAACTGTGCGGGGGTAGGCCGACGAAGCGAAAATTATTCAATTTTCTACTTCTGGTCTACTCCCAACTGTGCGGGGGTGGGCAGACGAAGCGAAAATCAGCTGATTTTCTACTTCTTGCCCACTCCCTATTTGCTTTGTATTGAATTAATTAATGTATCTAGTGCTATAAATTCAAGTAAGTTGCGTAGTGAAGACGCGTTTAGCATATTGAACTAAATGAATGTAACTAGTGCTATAAATCCAAGTAACATACGTAATAGATCGCGTTTAGCTTCCTGATTTAAATGAAAGTTTCTAAGGCAACGAATTCGCGGTCTTGTGATTCTGATACAGCTAAATTGGTTATATGGCCTTGATAAGTATTAATGCCTGTTAAGATGGTGTGATTATCTTTGGCAGCTTGGATGATGCCTTTATTGGCGATTTCTTTTGTATAGAATAATGATGCATTGGTTAAGGCAATGGTAGCTGTTTGTGGTACCGCTCCTGGAATATTGCTAACGGCGTAGTGCGTTACGCCGTGTATAACATAGGTTGGTTCTGAATGAGTGGTTTCATGGGTTGTTTCAAAATTCCCTCCTTGATCGACTGCCACATCAATTAGGACAGAACCAGACTTCATTTGTTGAATGGTGTCTTCCTTAACTAAGATCGGTGTACGACGTCCCGCCACTAAGACTGAACCAATGACTAAGTCCGAATTTACTACCGATTCATGAATGTTTGCTTCATTTGATATGAGTGTTTGTACCGGGCAGCCTAAAGTATGTTCAATCTTGGCTAAACGCTGTGGATTGAGGTCGATAATCGTCACATTGGCACCTAAGCCACAGGCTAACTTGGCACTATTAAAACCGACAACGCCACCCCCAATAATCGTAACATTCGCCCGTTTTACACCAGGGACACCCCCTAATAAAATGCAAGGTCCACCATGATTTTTCTCTAATAGATGAGCGCCAATTTGTACCGCCATACGTCCGGCTACTTCGGACATGGGCTTCAGTAATGGAAGGGTGCCTTTGTCAACCATTGTTTCATAAGCGATACACGTGACTTCATTGTCTAATAAAGCTTGGGCTAAGTCAGAATCGGCTGCTAAATGTAAATAAGTAAATAGGATTAGGCCCTTGTGGAAGTATGCATATTCTTCTTTCAAGGGCTTTTTTACTTTGACAACCATCTCTGCAGCCCAAACTTTGGCGACTTCTTCAACTAAAGTGGCTCCGGCTGCTTGATAAGCTTCATCATTAAATCCAGATTTTAAACCGGCTTGATGTTCAACGATAACTTGGTGGCCGTCATTGATTAATTCTTTAACATTGTCGGGGGTTAATCCCACACGATTTTCATTGATTTCTTGTTCTCTTGGTAAACCAATAATCATGGTCATGACTCCTTCAAAATGATGTTTTATTTGATAATTATATCACAAAATAAAGGAAATGAAACATCCTTAGAAAAGCGCTTTTATAAGGATATCAAACGATTAGCTAGGTTTGGAGTATTGAGTATTTAAATCAGCATTCTTAGCGACTTTATTTCGTTAACTGTAGGAAACTCATCTAGTTTTCATCTTTTTCATAGTAAAAACGCAAAAGACATTTTGTTTTATTATTTTCATAGAAGCAAGTTATTACTAAAATTTATTCACAAAGATTAGATGATATTTCACAAAGTTATTTTTACGAGACTTATTGTGACCGACTTTGTTTGTAATTTTCATAAAAAATGTTTTCATTGTGATTACACTGTTTACTAGTGATTTTTCAAATTGTTAGACTTATCATTTTCAAAGCTATTTTACATTATAAAAACGCTTGCAACACAAATTGAACCTAAGCTATAATTCAGTCAATGTACCAAATTTAGAATTTTTATCGATATATTTATTAAATAATATTGAGAGAGGGGGACTCGGTATCTAGGTTTTTTTAGATGAATCTCTTAAGAAAAAATGTTATCGATGCACTATTATACGAGGGAGTACAAGCAAGAAATTTAATATTTATTAATAGTGAAAAGAGGAGGTGAAGGGGCGTGGATCAACCTTATGAGATTAATCGTTATGCTTTAGAAAAAGCCATCAATCAACGACGTTTAAAAGCTTGTCAGGTTGCAGACCAAGTTGGTATTTCCCGCAACACGATGTCACGTACGCTTCAAGGGCATACGATTCCCAGTCTAGAAGTAGTTAACTTAATTAGTCGCTTTCTGAAATTAACAGACCGTGAGATTATTCGCATTTTTCATCCGAAATTTTAAAGGAGGTTATTCGATGAAGATAGAGTGTTTATTGGAAGAATATGAATTATTGATCCATCAAGTTTTGAAAGAGTACCAGATTTATCCAAACCGTCATGACTATGAAGATTTTGCTCAGGAATTACGCCTTCATTTATTTGAGGAATTAAAACGCTTGTTAACATCAAAACACCAAGTGGAAAATATGGAAGCTTACTTACGGCACGCGATGCGTTGGCGGTTGTTTAAATTGTTACGCCAACAAAAGCGTCATCAATGGGTACCAGTAGAAGAAACCTTTATAATTAATCAAACCCAAGAAGATGCTAATTTAGTCTTTAAAGAATTTGTCTTGTCTCTACCCAATACGTTAACACCACGAGAACAGGAATTCTTGCAGTATTTGTATGAAGGCTATCATTTAACGCAGTTAGCCGAGATTTATCACCGTGAATATCGCACGATTCGTCGTTGGCGCGATCGTCTGATTGAAAAGTTGAAGCGCGAAGATTGACTAGGTGAAAATGAAAAGTCTAGATTCGAAGAGTAATTAATTGAAAGACTGTGTGATAAACGAAATGTTTAGGTCTGATGAGCGACTAAGTAAAATTTAAACTTTAGAGCAGAAGATTGACTAGGTGAAAATGAAAAGTCTAGATTCGATGAGTAATTAATTGAAAGACAGTGTAATAAGTGAAAAGTTGAAGCGCAAAGAGTGATTGTGTGATAAACGAAAAGTTTAGGTCTGATGAGCGACTAAGTGAAATTTAAACGATAGAGCAGAATATTGACTAATTGATGAAAGAAAGGAGTACGCAAAAGGGTTCAGGTACTCATCGAACAGTTAGAGCGTAGAGGCATTTTTGTCATCATTGATGAGGTTGGGTTACTGTTACTTGGTTCTATGTACGTGTTAAAACTTTGTCACTTCAATATTCACTAGTCAATAAATCATCATTGATGTGTATTTTTGTCCGAAAAACGTGCTTTTGGGGTACTTATTAGGTGTAGCATCCGGAACTACAACAAAATTTTAAGGAGGTTGCCCCGATGGCAAAAACATTTAAGAGTGGAAAATTAACAATGAAACTAGTAGGTGAGGATAAAAAAGCAGTTCGTACGATGAATCTTAATAATTTGATGAATGATGCACCCGAGGAAGAGATTATAAAAGTTCGCAGTGCAATTGAAACATTAGTAGATGAACCGTTTAATAAAACCAACGTAACTGAAAATTACGAAATTGACTAGGAGGAATTAAGTTATGGCAGAAGTAACAACAACGAATTTAGAATTACAAATTAAAAATGCTGCAGGGAAAGCAAAAGTAGTGCGTGTTCCGGAACCAAGTTTAGGTTTAGACCGTGTGACGACTGAAAAGGCGGCTCAAGATTTAATCGAAGCCAATATCTTTGTAGATGACTCAGGGGATCCTTATGTAACCAATGTCGGGGCTCGTTACGTGAAACGTACGGTAGACGAAATCTACAATGTGGAAAACGAACCGGCTGTTTAAGGGTAAGTGAAGGAGTGGGTGCATTGAACACCCACTCCCTTTTATTAAAGAAAGGAGGAATTGAAATGAGTCTGATTGAATTAGGTGCTTTAGCTAGTGCGTTAGTCGCCGTCATTACCTTAATTACGAAACTCTATAATTTAATCGCCGCTATTCAACAATTAATTGTCCGCTTAGACTTTTTGCAGTCTGAGATTAATCACCATCATTTGATTCAAAAGCAATTAATTAAACTGTATGATCATCATGAACAACGCTTGAATCGGGTAGAACAAATACAGAAAAGAGGGAATCAGGATGCAGCTTAGTAATCGGTCTTATGATTTTCTAAAGTGGGTAGCATTGGTCTTTTTACCAGCATTTTCAGTATTAATTGGGGGATTAGGTCCGATATTTAATTGGTCAATGACCGAAAAGTGGGTAACACTGGTTAATTTATTAGCAGTGTTTTTAGGGAGTTTATTACAGTTATCATCCAATAATTATCACAATCAAGGAGGGGGACATTATGCCGTCCAAACAAATTTTGTTTAATGAATTACAACAATATATTGGGATGGTTCAACATTCATCTAAACATCAAGCGATGGTCGACGCTTATAACCGAGTCGAACCTTTACCAGTAGGCTATCGGGTCAAATATAGTGATGACTGGTGTGACTTATTCGTGACCTATATTGCGGATAAGATTGGTTTATCCACTCAAATTGGACGTGAGTGTGGCGTTAACCGTCATCGTGACATAATGCGTCAGAAAGGCATTTGGTTAGGAAAGGTAAGTCCACAAGTGGGAGATATTATCTTTTTTGATTGGGATGGCAATGGTTTTTGTGATCATATAGGATTTGTCATTCAAGTAGGGAATGATTTTGTGATTACAATAGAAGGGAATTCATTGCGCCAAGTTCGTAAGGTTTATTATCAAAAACAAGATTGGCGGATTGCTGGTTATGCTAGACCTGTTTATCAAGAAGCAACGGTCAAAGCACCAGCAAAATCAGTTTCAGAGTTAGCATTGGAAGTTATCCGAGGGTTATGGGGCAATGGTGCTGAACGTGTTAGACGCCTTACCCAAGCAGGGTATGATGCGGTGGTAGTCCAGAAGCTGGTGAATCAAAAACTTTTAGGCCTAAAGAATTGAATAGTAACGAAAGGATCGCTGTACCAAGTTGGTAATGGCGATTTTTTTGGTTTAAAATTTGGCAATTTTGTAGCGGTGTTAGCACCTTTTCCGATTTTGATACTGCGGTTTAGCTAGATAAAAATGTTTGTTTAGCCTTATTCTCAACATCAAAATCAAGCAAACAAAAAAAACCACCCTATAAAAGGATGGTTGAAAATTCATTATTTTACTAATTTTGCTAAACGTGACTTATCACGAGCTGCTTTATTTTTGTGGATTAAACCTTTAGTAGCTGCGCTATCAATTTCTTTAGCCGCTAATTTGAATAATTCTTCTACATTACCTTCGCCAGATTCTACAGCTGCACGGAATCTTTTGATTGCTGTACGCATACCTGATACGTGAGCAGTGTTACGAGCAGTTACAGATTTTGTTTGACGGATACGTTTGATTGCTGATGGAGTATTTGCCATGTCTCGGTCACCTCTTTCTTCTCTTATTGGTGTGTAAGCCAATTATGACTTAGTCAACTTCCTTATTATACATGATAACTATTATACCTTGCAACTATATAATCAAAAAATCTTTAATTTAACTGTAAATTTTTTTGTGAAATGGGGGTGATTTACATGAAAAGTATTTTATGACTTTCATTTTCAAGCTAATTTATTTAGAATCATTCAATTTGCCACACCTTATGAATAAAGGTACAATAGAAGCGAATTGAAAGGATTAGAGGTGTCCAAAATGGATCAATTTAAATTAGTATCTCAATACCAGCCGAGTGGTGATCAACCGACGGCAATTAAACAATTAGTAGAAGGCTTGAATGAAGGCAAACGCGACCAAGTGCTCTTAGGGGCTACTGGTACCGGAAAAACATTTACGATTGCGAATGTGATTAAAGAGGTCAACCGTCCTACTTTAGTGTTGGCTCACAATAAAACGCTAGCCGGCCAATTATATTCTGAATTATTGGATTTTTTCCCTGAAAATTCAGTGGAATATTTTGTATCTTACTATGATTATTATCAACCAGAGGCCTATGTACCTGCTTCTGATACTTATATTGAGAAAGAGTCGAGCGTCAATGATGAAATTGACCGTTTACGTCACTCAGCTTCTTCAGCGTTATTAGAAGGTCGTGATGTGATTGTGGTCGCCTCTGTTTCTTGTATTTACGGATTAGTCGATCCTAAAAACTATCGTGAACATGTATTGTCGATTCGTCAAGGTCAAGAAATCAGTCGCAATGCCATCTTAAATCGTCTAGTCGAAATGCAGTTTGTCCGAAATGATATTGATTTTCAGCGGGGAACCTTTCGTGTACGCGGTGATGTACTGGAAATTTTTATGGCCTCGCGTGAATCAGAAGTCATCCGAGTGGAATTTTTTGGCGATGAAATTGATCGTATTCGTGAAGTGGATGTTTTAACCGGTGAAATTCGTCGAGACTTAGAACACTATCCTATCTATCCGGCAACTCACTTTGTGGCTAATGAAGATCAAGTAACCCGGGCAGTCGAAAGCATTCGTCAGGAATTAGAGGAACGTTTAGAAGAATTACGCAGTGAGCATAAATTATTAGAAGCGCAACGTTTAGAACAACGAACGAATTATGATATCGAGATGTTATTAGAAATGGGTTATTGTAGTGGGATTGAGAATTATTCACGTCATATGGACGGTCGAGCACCCGGTCAAGCACCGTATACTTTATTAGATTTTTTCCCAGATGATTATTTAGTGGTAGTCGATGAGTCTCATATTACGATGTCGCAATTAAGAGGGATGTATAATGGAGACCGTGCACGTAAACAACAATTAGTCGACTATGGTTTCCGTCTGCCAAGTGCCATTGATAACCGGCCATTACGCTTAGAAGAATTTGAAGAGCGAGTTAATCAAATCATCTACGTTTCAGCCACTCCAGGCCCTTATGAATTAGAACATACTAATGGTGAATATGCTGAGCAAATTATTCGTCCGACTGGCTTACTGGACCCAATAGTTGAAGTTCGTCCGATTAAGGGTCAAATTGATGATTTAGTGGGCGAAATAAATAAACGTGTTGAGAAAAATGAACGAGTGTTTATTACGACATTAACGAAAAAAATGTCCGAAGACTTAACCGATTATTTAAAAGAACTTGATATCAAGGTCAAGTATTTACATAGTGACATTGTCACCTTGGAGCGGGCAGAAATTATTCGTGACTTACGATTAGGTGTCTTTGATGTTTTAGTCGGGATTAACTTGTTACGTGAAGGTTTAGACGTTCCGGAAGTATCTCTTGTTGCGATATTAGATGCAGATAAAGAAGGGTTCCTGCGTAGTGAACGCTCGCTAGTCCAAACGATTGGTCGAGCTGCTCGTAATGAGAACGGTCAAGTAATAATGTATGCGGATGTGATCACTCAATCGATGAAAAATGCGATTGATGAAACCAACCGTCGTCGTGGGATTCAAATGGCTTATAATGAAGAACACGGTATTGTTCCAAAAACGATTAAGAAAGAAGTACGCGACTTAATTCGTATTACACATGATGTCCAAGGTGAAGAACGTGAAGAAAACTTATTGGTACAGTTTAAAAACCTTTCAAAAATGCAACGCGAAGAAGAGTTGGAGCGCCTAACGATGGAAATGAAAGAACATGCCAAAAATATGAATTTCGAAGCAGCAGCCGAGTTGCGTGATATTATTATGGAATTAAAAGCCGCTTATGGGCATAAGTTAAATAAATAAAAGTCAGTGAACCAATAAAAAAGACAGAAAGTTGTAGCCTGCGAGTGCCTTTTATTTTAAAGCGTGTATGCTCTAGTCATAACAAGACAGACTATTATGTTGCGGATGGTATCAGGTAGTTGAGTAGTGCCGGAATGGATTAGCATCAGTGCCAATCGTTGTATTCTGCCTAAAGAAACGAAAAGTGTTAAACATATATATCGCCGGCGACAGGCAAGTAGTTGTATGTTGGTTGAAATTACGAAAATTGTTAAGGATTCATATATCTTCGAAGGTCCAATACGTATATGTTGGCTGAAGTCACGAAAACGTGTCAGAGTGATATAAAGTTAGCGTTAAAACATCAGCTTTTAAAATAATATTATCTGTCAAAAAAGTAAGCATCTTTAGAAAATAAAATTTATTTAAAGTCGTCCCTTGAGAAAACCGTGTAATTCATTACATGGATGAATCAAGTTCTAGGGCGACCGTTATTGTATTCTGTTAATTGATTTTCAATATATTTTTTAACAGTTTCTTTAGACATACTACCTACTGTTGACATGAAATAACTAGGTGTCCATAAATGGCCACCCCATAACATTGCCTTTGTTTCTGGATAAGCTTTGAACCATAGACGGGCAGATTTCCCTTTAAGTGTCTTGACGATATTACTTGCGGCATGTTTAGGGTTGAACGAAATCAACATATGGATATGGTCAGGCATAATTTGCAGCGATTGGATGACAATATCGTGTTCATCACAAATGTGGGTCAACATATCTTGCATGGCGTTTTGTTTTTC
>NZ_FUWO01000021.1 GCF_900167405.1 Globicatella sulfidifaciens DSM 15739 | reverse complement strand
ACTTGGGTATAATTGCACTTTAATCGTTTTCGTTAACTGCATCTTGTCACCTCTTTCCTCTTAAATACATTATACCATCTATTTAGTGAACACATAAACGATAACCTAGTAAAATCAACAAAAAGAGCTGTCTATTTCGCTAATTCCTCCTAGGTATTAATACCTAGGTTTCCTTAGCTGACAGCTTGTATATGAAACAGATGGTACTATTGGGACTTTACTACATAGCCTATCAGATAGAGTTGATACGACTGATTATAAAGCAAATAACAAAAATGGTCCTATAAAAAGGTCCGACTCCAACGAATTGCATAGGATTAGCTAATACTACTACAGAGTATTTTCTATTTGAACGCAAAAAATCTCCCCTAAAGTAGTTTACTTTTAAGTGGCTACTAGGGGAGCTTTTTAGGGGATTGGACCAGAAGTAGAAAATCGAATGATTTTCGCTTCGTCAGCCTACCCCCGCAAAGTTGGGAGTAGACCTCAAACAAGTCGAAAGACGCAGTTTGAGGCCACTCAACCACTGCGCTTTTAATTATCACGGATGACTGAAAAGAACTAAGAAAGTCTATGCCTAACGTCGTTAAGACGCAGATTGAGGCCACTCAACCACTGCGCAATTAATGAAGGAACAATAATCTTAACTAAATTTATCAAGTTTATGCCCGACCTTTTATTTTCGTTTACGAATCATATCAAATCTTTCAACTGGTTGGTTAACTTTCATTTTACAAATCATCATGGCATGAGGAGCCACCTCTATCGCATTATCTTCTTCATCCCATAATTCAGTTAAATGTTGTTCAAAATGACGCATACCCGGTCCGTAAAACTCAATATCATCACCAACTTTAAAATTATTACGTTGTTGAATTGTTGCAATTTGAGTGGTTGGATCATAGTCTAAAACTTGACCAATAAAACCATATTGAGGGATTTTACGACGTTTACCAAATAATTGTTCATTTTCTGAAGGAGTACTGTAGTAGAAGCCAGTGGCTAACTCACGTTGAGCCGCTTTCCACAATTCATCAACCCATTCTTGTTTTAATTCATAGTGATCAGGATCTGCACAATAAGCATCAACCGCCGCACGATAAACATTTGCGACAGTCGATACATAATGAATGGATTTCATGCGCCCTTCAATTTTTAAACTATCAACGCCTGCTTCACATAAATCCGGAATATGCTCAATCATCGCTAAATCAACCGAACTCATCGAGAATTTTTCTTCAATACCTTCTTCACCAGCGCCCACCATCTGACGGTCACCATTAACGGCGATATCAAATAAGCCATATTTCCAGCGACAAGACTGACAACAGCCACCACGGTTAGCATCACGGTTTTCCATATGATTCGAAAGAACACAACGACCAGAATAAGAAATACACATTGCCCCATGTATAAAAGCCTCAATTTCTACATCGACACGTTCTTTCATTTCATTAATTTCTTCCATGGAAACTTCTCGCGCTAGGACCACTCGTTCTAAGCCTTCGTCTTTCCAAAAATTTAAATTTTGATAATTAGCGGCTGAGGCTTGAGTGGATAAATGAATTGGTAAGCCAGGCGCTGCATCCACACAAATTTCCATTAGAGCGGTATCAGACACAATCACTGCATCAATCCCAATATCTCTTAGATGACGGAAAAATTCATCGGCTCCTTGCTCATCTCCCTCATGGGTCACCATATTAGCTGTAATGTATACTTTCGCTCCACGTTTATGAGCAAATTGCACCGCTTCTGACATCTCATCAAAATCAAAGTTCCCCGCACGACTGCGTAATCCAAATTGCTCTCCACCAATAAAAACTGCATCCGCTCCATAATGAATAGCTGTTTTTAATTTTTCTAAAGTACCAGCTGGTGCTAACACTTCAGGTTTTTTAGTAATAGTTCGCATCTTATTCCTCCTACTTCACAAATCCAGGTTCATATAAGAAGAATCCTGTATCAAGACCACGATTAGCTGGATGTAAAGTTCGTACATCTTCTTCTAATTTTTGTGCGGCTTCCGCATCAAATGTTCCAGCTTCGATTTGATCGCGCGCATCAACAAATAATTGCGCAATCTTGACAAAATTAGTTCCTGGCGAGAAAATACCTTCTAATTTGAATTGAGCGACGCCCATATTGACTAAGTCTTGTAAATGTTTCGCTAACAAGACATCATTATTGGCAAATATATGAGTGCCATTGCTATCTTGATAGATAGAATAATGACTGTCTGGTTTGCGTGGTTCTGATAAAAATAAGCCACGATCACGCGTCACAGCTTCATTTTTGCCGATATAATTATAATAATTTTGCAGTAGTGGACGTTTAGATTGATGAATACAAGTCGCACCATAAACTAAAAATTCCACCGGAACTAATGATTCGCGAGCTAGTATTTCTAACGAATCACGAGGTACCTCACGAGCTACAACTGCACCAACCGCTCCTCTTTTAGCCCAGAAATTGATGGATTTACTGCTTGTCACTATTACTTGCGCATCATATCGATAAGGTATAAATAAATCAGGATTTTTCATAATTTGAACGACCCCTGGGTCTCCCACTGTAATCGTATCCACATTGATTGATTTTAAAAATTGTAAATATTCAGGAACTTTTTCAATTCCTTCATTATGAAAGATTGCATTCACCGCAATACTCACTTTTTTACCTTTCAGATGAGCTAAAGCCACTAACTCTTGTTGCTCTTCACGAGTAAAGGAGTAAGGTAACCTCAATCCAAATTGGTCCTCACCAAAATAGAGAATATCTACCCCTGCATTTAATAGGTTTTCAGCTTGTTGGAGTGACTCAACTGTTGCAATCAGTTCAACCATTTCCTTGCCTCCTCTTATAAAAAATAATAATACCACTCTATTCTATCATAAACTGTTCTATTGATAAATATTTTTTATAATAATTTGTATGCAAAAAATGAGCAAGAAGTCGAAACATAAGTGTTTCATACTTCTTGCCCCATGCTTTAAGATAAAAGCTCTCTATTTAATTAAGTCTAAAATACTCGTAAATTCTTTATCTTGTGAGTCTGCGACTGCTTTAGATGTTAATTTACCACGGTAAGTATTGATACCCGTCATGATAGTTTCATTTTTAAGAGATGCTTCTTCAATTCCACTACCAGCAATTTGTTTCGCATAACGTAAGGTTGCATTCGTTAATGCGATGGTCGATGTTCTTGGAACCGCACCTGGGATGTTCGCAACAGCATAGTGAATCACACCATGTTTTACATAGGTTGGATCTTTATGTGTCGTTGCATGGCTAGTTGTTTCAAAGTTACCACCTTGGTCAACGGCGATATCAATTAAGACAGAACCTTCACGCATCTGTTTAATTGTTTCTTCTTTTACTAACACTGGTGCACGACGACCAGCAATTAAGACAGATCCAATTACAACATCTGAATCCACTACTGCTCGATGAATATTGGTTTCATTTGACATTAATGTTTGCACACCATGGCCTAAAATTTGTTCTAATTCTGCCAAACGTTGTGGGTTCACATCTAAAATCGTAACATTTGCACCTAAACCATAAGCTAATTGAGCACTGTTTAGACCAACAACTCCCCCACCAATAATCGTTACATTCGCACGACGAACGCCTGGAACACCACCTAGTAAAATACCAGGTCCACCGTTATTTTTCTCAAGGAAATTTGCCCCAATTTGTACAGCCATACGTCCAGCAACTTCTGACATTGGCATTAATAAAGGTAATGTTCCTTCATGAGCCATTGTTTCATAAGCAACCGCAATAACTCCTTTGTCTAATAGAGCTTGTGTTAATTCTAGCTCTGGTGCTAAATGTAAATAAGCAAATAAAATTAAACCTTCATAGAAATAATCAAATTCTTCTTTAAGAGGCTCTTTTACCTTAATCACCATTTCAGCTTTCCACACTTCTGCTGCAGTAGCTTTAATTTCCGCTCCTGCTTTCGTGTATTCCTCATCTGAAAAGCCAGATCCATCTCCAGCATTGGTTTCGACTAAGACTTGATGCCCAGCATTCACTAATTCACTAACGTTCGCTGGCGTTAAACCAACTCGGTCTTCACTTGCCTTCAATTCTCTTGGTAATCCTATAATCATAAGTTAAATTCCTCCTCATATGTCCTTAATATAACATAAAAAGGACGAAGATAAAAATAATATGGTTTAAATTTCGAATAAAATCGGTGTGTTTTACCAAAAAACCTTAATAATCAGTGTGAAATTAACATATAATTAGCTTAACATCCGTCGCCCCTATGTCTATTTAATGGATTATCTAGCTTAAAAATTTGGCTGTTAACCACAAATTTTAACCACTGTTGTCAACTTCTTCTGCAAAGAATTAATTTAACTGGTCTACTATTTTATAATAAGAATATATTGTCAGTAGCTGAAAAGCAATAAGGTGCTAAGCACAATTATTGATCATCTGATGGCGTTACTAAGTCCGCTTCCGCAATATTTTCTAAATAACGGTCCGCTTCCTTAACAATCCCACTTAAGCTTCCCGCTTCAAATGGTGACAATAAGTTGGCGCTATTCACAATTTGTTTGAAACTTTGAGTACCACCGATTCGACAAATCGCTAAATAATCATCCCACGCTTTAGGATCTTGATCCACTTGACTTCGTTTCCAAAATTGTAAAGCACATACTTGCGCCAGTGTATAATCAATATAATAGAATGGCGAATTAAAGATATGGCCTTGACGGAACCAGAAGCCACCTTCTTCTAATAGTTCAATGCCATCATAGTCTTTCCAAGGATTGTACATTTTTTCCAGTTTTCTCCAAGTGGCACGTCTTTGTGCAGGTGTCATTTCTGGATGCTCATATACTTCATGTTGATAATGATCGACTAATACACCATATGGTAGAAATGATAAAGTGCCAAACAAATGACTATATTTGTATTTCAAGGTTTGTTCTTCAAAGAATAGTTCCATCCAAGGATAGGCAAAAAATTCCATACTCATCGAATGAATCTCACACGACTCATAAGTCGGCCATACCACTTCTGGCGTCTCAATCCAACGAGAAGAATAGACTTGAAAAGCATGTCCCGCTTCGTGCGTTAAAACATCCACGTCGCCTGAAGTACCATTAAAATTAGAAAAAATAAACGGTGACTCAAAATCTGGAATATAAGTACAATAACCACCACTTTGTTTACCAGGTTTAGTGACTAAATCCAATAATTCTTTTTCCACCATAAAGTCAATGAATTCACCGGTTTCTGGTGACAATTCATCGTACATTTTGACACCATTGGCTAAAATTTCTTCCGGTGTTCCTTTAGGTTTAGCATTACCGTCTTCAAACTCAAAACTTAGGTCATAGGATTTCAACACATCTAACCCTAATCGTTGTTGTTGACGTTGATATAATTTTGATACTAATGGTACGACATGTTTTAAAACTTCTTGACGATAGATTTCAACATCTTTACGATTGTAGTCTAAGCGATTCATACGCAAATAGCCCAATTCAACAAAATCATTAAATCCTAATGCCTTCGCAATCGCATCACGTGTTTTCACTAATTCATCATATAAGCGATCAAATTCATCACGATTTTTCTCAAAGAATTCACTCACTAAAACAGTTGCTTCACGACGTTCTTGGCGATTTGTTGATTGGGTAAAAGGACTCATACCCGATAAATTATAAGTTTGACCTTTATATTCAATCTCAGCTGAAGCAATTAATTTAGAATATTCTGTTGATAATTTATTCTCTTGTTGTAATAAAGGAATTACTTTCACATCGAATGTTTTTAAACTATTTTCAGCTAATTGGAAAAAAGTTGCGGGTACTTTCTTTTTTAAATCAGCTAAAAATTGCGAATCAAAAATCGCACGATAAAAATCATTGACCCATTCACTAATAACGGGCATATTTTCATCCCAAAAACTAGTTTCTGCTTCATAGAACTTATCACGTGTGTCAATGGAATTACGAATAAGAGCTAAGTTATATTGGGTATCAATTGTGTTTTGAATTTTTTGAATCCCACGCACGGCCTCATAAGCCGCTTCAGCTGTCTCACTGTCTTTTAAAGCAGTAACGAGTTGCATAAACTCTGTTTTTACTTGGTCCAAATTAGGACGTTCATATGGATAGTCATTAAATTTCATTGTATCACTCTCTTCTTAAGATAATAGAACAATTATAGCATATTCTAGTATAATTCGGGTAGGATTTAAACAATCAATTAGCGCTTTAAAGTGGGATAGAGTATAATAGATAAGTGCACGAAAGGAGTTGACGATCTTGAGTGAACAAGAACTAAGTGCGAAAGAAATTCGCGATCGCATTGAACAAAAATTAACTTTACTGCCTGACCTTCCTGGTTGTTATCTAATGAAAGATAAAAATGACCAAATCATCTATGTCGGGAAAGCTAAAAACTTAAAAAATCGAGTTCGTTCTTATTTTAGAGGCGCTCATGATACGAAAACAACTAAATTAGTAGCCGATATTCACCACTTTGAGACTATCGTAACTAATAGTAATAAAGAAGCGCTACTACTTGAAATCAATCTGATTCAAAAGTATCAGCCTATTTATAATATTAAATTGAAAGAAGGGACGATGTATCCCTATCTCAAAATTACTAATGAGCGTCATCCGCAATTAATTCTAACCAATATTGTAGGTAAAGATGGTGCTACTTATTTTGGACCGTTTCCTAATGTGGGTGCGGCCACAAGCACTCAACAACTTTTACACAAGGTTTATCCCTTACGTCGCTGCGGTAAAAATGAAAAACGCGCTTGCTTCTATTATCATTTAGGACAATGTATTGGCCCTTGTGATCATGAAGTGTCCAGAGAAGAATACGCAGCCCAAATTAATAAAATTAAACAGTTTTTTAATGGCAATGTGAATGATATTAAACAAGACTTAAAAGTTAAAATGGCTGAAGCAGCCGAAAAATTAGAATTTGAAGTGGCAGCAGATTACCGCGACCAATTAAAATATATTGAGACCACGATTGAACGCCAAACGGTGATGAGTCAAGACTATGATAATATGGATGTCTTTGGCTATACCTTAGATAAGGGATGGCTATCGGTTCAAGTTTTTATGTTAAGACAAGGTTCTATTTTAAAACGAGAAGCTGCAATTTTTCCAAGCTACGCTGAACCTGAAGAAGAAGTGACGACCTTCATCGCCCGCTTCTACAAAGAACAATCGCAAATGAAACCGCGTGCAGTATTAGTTCCGAGTGACATTGACAAAGAATTACTGGAAGAAGTATTAGAACTGCCCGTTTCGACTCCATTGCGAGGCAAAAAACGCAGTATGTTAGAGTTATGTGAGAAAAACAGTAAAATTGCCTTAGATGAAAAATTCCGTTTAATTGAAATGCGAGAATTAAAAACCACCAAAGCGGTTGAAGATTTAGCTCAATTATTAAAGATTCCACAAGCTTATAAAATTGAAGCCTTTGACCATTCGAATATTTTAGGAACCAATGCGGTAAGTGGTATGGTGGTTTATACCGATGGTAAACCCGACCGCAAACAATATCGTAAATACAAAATTAAAACCGTTGAAGGCAGCAATGAATTTGCTTCGACACAAGAAGTCATTCGCCGCCGTTACACCAGACTCTTAAAAGAAAATGCTCCCCTACCCGATTTAGTGTTAATGGATGGAGGAAAAATTCAAATTAGAGCTGCCCGTGACGTCATTGAAAACGAACTGGGCTTAGCGATTCCCGTTGCCGGCATGGTCAAAGATGACCATCATAAGACAGCAGCGATAATGGATGGCTACACGGAAGAAGTATTGGATGTTGATCCTAGAAGTCAAGTGTTTCATTTTATTCAACGCGTTCAAGAAGAAGTTCACCGCTACGCCATTAGTTATCATCGACAAGTTCGTAGTAAAAGCCAAATCGCTTCTCAACTACAACAAATTGAAGGTGTCGGTCCTGCGACCCGTACTAAACTTTTAAAACATTTTAAATCACTAGATAAAGTTAAACTAGCGAGTGTAGAAGAAATTCGTTCATTAGGGATTCCTAGTAAAACAGCCGAACGCATTGTCTTAACGTTAAATCCAGATGAAGCCAATAAAGCTGTTGCAGTCAACGAAGCGATTGAAGCTGCTACAGTCAACGAAGTGATTGAAACTAAAGAAGCGAACGATAAGGCGACTAAGTAAAGGTCTTAAAATTGGGAGTGGACCAGAAATAGAAAATCATTCAATTTTCTACTTCTGGTCCACTCAACCACTGCGCTTTTAATTAACGAATAATAACCTGACTAAATTTATCAAGTTTACACCCAGCCTCAATTAATTATCTGGAAACTCAGATTAAATAACATTTTGGCGATGACGAAATTGTAAATTTGCAATTACGAAAGTAAAGAAAATAGAAATAAATGATAAAGAGAAAAACTAGTATTTACCAAAAATACTTGATATAATAACACCAAATTTAAGGAATGAGGGATATAATTGTTATATTTTCAAAGTGATTATATATTAGGAGCACATCCAACAGTATTAGAGGCATTAGTCAAAACTAATCTCGAACCATTAGCTGGATATGGGACAGATCCCTACACTGAATCAGCTAGCAAAAAAATTAAACAAGCCTGCCAATTAGAAGATGCGGAAGTTTATTTATTAACAGGCGGGACTCAAACTAATAAAATTGTGATTGATACGATGTTAATGCCTTACGAAGGGGTAATTGCCGCCGATACCGGTCATATTGCCGTGCATGAAGCCGGAGCCATTGAACATTCTGAACATAAAGTCTTAACTGTCCCTCAATATGAAGGTAAATTAAACGCGCAAGACGTTCGCCAATTAATTGAATTTTTCTATGCTGATAGTAATCAAGAACACATGGTTTACCCTGGAATGCTATATATTTCACATCCAACGGAATACGGTACTTTATATTCAAAAGCAGAATTAGAAGAACTATCTGCTCTCTGTAAAGAATTTGACATTCCTCTATTTGTCGATGGAGCTCGTTTGGCTTATGGTTTAGCTTCAAATGATACTGACGTTGACTTGGCTACTCTCGCAAAATTAGTCGATGTCTTTTATATTGGAGGTACCAAAGTCGGCGCTTTAGCCGGTGAAGCCGTTGTTTTCACAAAAAACAATATGCCAAAACGTTTCAATACTCGCGTTAAACAATTTGGTGCTATGCTTGCTAAAGGTCGTTTGCTAAGTGTTCAGTTTGATGCACTCTTTACGAATGATTTATACTTCAAATTAGGAGAACATGCTATCGATATGGCGGAGCAATTAAAAGTTATTTTACGAGAGAAAAATTATCCATTTTACTTAGCTTCCCCAACTAATCAACAATTCGTTGTTGTTACTAAAGATCATTATCAAAAAATTGCTGAAATTGTAACGACTGGTTTTTGGGAAACCCTTGATGAAAATCATATCGTCATTCGATTTGCTACTAGTTGGTCAACGACTCAAGAGGATATTGATCAATTAAAAGAACTTTTACCTCATTACGAACTATAATACAAAATAAATAATACTGCCCCCTATTCGTTCAACAGCTTAATGAGCTAATTGAATCATCATAGGCCAGTATTTTTTTATTCCACCAAATAGCAATGTACATTTAGAGGCTGGGCATAAACTTGATAAATTTAGTTAAGATTATTGTTCATTAGTTAATAGCGCAGTGGTTGAGTGGTCTCAAATGGCGTCTTAACGACTTATTTGCGACCTACTCAACTGTGCGGGGGTGGGCAGACGAAGCGAAAATTATTTAATTTTCTACTTCTTGCCCACTCCCTCTCATATATAAAAACCAACAGCCCATGGGAAGAGAACTGTCGGTAAATGTTATGTGTATCTCAAGTGACAATTAATTGTTATGGGAGAGAGATGAGGATGTCACTTGATATTATTAATATAGCCCCTCAACTTAAAATGTAGTTAAAACTTTCGCCCTTAATGACGTAAATATCTCTCTAAAAATTGTTTAGTTCTTTCTTCTTTTGGATTGGTGAATAATTCTTCTGGATGAGCGACTTCGGCAATCACGCCAGAGTCCATAAAGACGACTCGGTCACTCACTTCACGAGCGAATTCCATCTCATGGGTAACGATAATCATCGTTAAGCCGGTATGAGCTAATTCTTGCATCACACGCAAAACTTCGCCTACCATCTCGGGGTCTAATGCCGATGTCGGTTCATCAAATAATAAGACATCAGGTTGCATCGTTAATGCTCTTGCAATCGCTACCCTTTGTTTTTGACCACCAGACAATTGACTTGGACGCGCATTGATAAAACTATCCATCCCTACTTGTTTTAAAAACTCTTTGGCACGTTTTTCTACATCAGCAGGATGCTCCTTCAATACTTTTAAAGGTCCTACCGTACAGTTTTCTAATACATTTAAGTTATTAAATAAGTTAAATGATTGAAAGACCATTCCGAAGTGCGTACGGTACGCGTTAACATCATATTTAGGGCCTAAAACATTTTCATCACGATAAATGATTTCACCACCACTTGGTTCTTCCAGTAAATTTAAACAGCGTAATAAAGTCGACTTACCAGAACCAGATGAACCAATGATGGTCACTACTTCCCCTTTTTCAACTTCAAAATGGATGTCTTTTAAGACTTCACGTTCACCAAAGGATTTACTTAAATGATTCACTTTTAAAATTGCTGTCATTTGCTATTCTCCTTTTAATGTTTTGACTTGTTCTTGGTTACCACCAACTAAGACAAACTCTTTTGGCCCATCCATTTTATTTTCAATCGCACGCAAAATGGCCGTGATGGTGACTGTTAAGACAAAATAAATAATGGCCGTAATGACGAATGTTTCGAAATATCGGAAACTATTACCAGCAATGGTACTTGAAGTAAAATACAATTCATTGACTGAAATAACGTTCAAGACTGAAGTATCCTTAACGTTAATCACAAATTCATTCCCTACTGACGGTAAAATATTACGAATTACTTGTGGCATGACGACTTCCTTCATTGTTTGCCAATGGCTCATCCCAATCGCTCGTGCGGCTTCAAATTGTCCTTTATCAATCGATAAAATACCACCACGTACGACTTCGGAAATATAAGCCCCCGTATTGATCGAGACAATAAAGAAGGCAGCACTCAATGGTGTTAAATTCCAATTCCATAAAATAGATGTTCCGTAGTATACAACCATCGCTTGAACAATCATTGGCGTTCCACGGAAAATACTAATATAAGCATTTAAGAACCAATTAGCAAATTTTAATAGGCCATTTTGTAATTTTGTTTTAGCTTTAGGAATCGTACGCACAATCCCGACTAACAATCCAATTAATAAACCAATGATAGTACCCGTTAAAGATATAACCAACGTATTAATGGTACCACGTAAGTATGCTGGCCAGTTTGCTTTAAAGATATTCCAAACATTACCAAAAAAATCCGATTCACCAGTGGATGGTTGTTCTTTAATCGCTTGGTTCATAATTTCTGCACGTTCTTCAGTGGAAATATCAGCTAAGACTTCATTAACTTGTGTTAATAATTCTTCACGACCCTTTTTAACCCCAATGCCAATTTGCACATCTTCTTCTGAAACTTCAAATGAAGGTTCTGGCACTACATAAGTAAATTGAGAAATTGCATCCGTGGCTGAAATAGCCTCAGGTATTTCAGATACATAGGCATCAATTTTTCCGGATTGTAAAGCTACTCGCATCGCAGAGAAACTCTTCATCGCTTGATCAACCGTTGCATTCGGAATTTGATTTAATAAATCATAATGCAAAGTCCCTAATTGACCTGTCACCACAGCTCCACCAAAATCCTCGATTGATTTTGCTTGTGCATAAGGTGAATCTTTCTTGGTTACCATTGCGAATTGCACATCATAATAGGAGTCTGAGAAATCAATCACTTCTTTTCGATCAGGTGTAGGAGACATCCCAGCAATAATCAAATCAATTTTTTCAGATTGAATTGCTGGTAATAAACCTTCCCATTCTGTTTTAACGATAATTATTTCCCGGTCTAATGCTTCACCAATTTTACGCGCGATTTGTACATCATAACCATTGGCATAATCTTGGGAATCTTGAATACGAACTGCATCATTACTATTATTTGATTGGGTCCAGTTATATGGCGGATACCCTGCTTCCATCCCTACTAATAAAGGAGGTTTGGTGGAAGTCATTGTTTCTTCCTGACTACAAGCTACTAAAAATATCGATATTATTAACAATAAAATCGCTCTAAATTTCTTTAACATCTTTCTACCTCTTCTCTATTCACCTAAAGAATTATAACAAGCAGACTCTAAAAAATCAATTTAATATTAAGGCTTCTTAACAAAAAACTTATTAAATTTTAATCTCGTGCTGAGTCTATCGCGATAATATCTTGATTCATTTGATAAAACTCATATTTTACTTCTAAGAAACGACTAAACTCAATTAAGAATGCATAGATCATCGCTCGTGCCTCAAATTCCGCTCTTGATTGAGGTAATTGTGATTGACGAGAATATCGATATAAATCGGCCACGCCTTCAATTAACTCTATTACTGTATTTTGCTCATCATAATGTTCTGCAGTAATCGCAAGTAAATGTGATAATTTAAACCCTTGGTCAACTGCTAAAGGAATATTTGGCAACATCTCAATTAATCCGCGTAAAATATCTAATTGCGTTTTACGCATTGTTAAATAATCAATATGATAACTATTTTTTTGGAAAATTTGATTATTATATTCGAGTAAAGCTATTTGTTGTGCTTGTTCCAAATATACTTCCAATTCTTTACTTCTTCTTTGAATGGCTGTAACGTCACATTGAACCATTTTTAAACTGACTGCCATCCCTTTAATAATCTCCTTCATTTCACGATCAACATTCAGTTTCATTTGATTTAGCTTCGTCATCTGTGACGGCATCCATACATTGAGTAATAATGACATCCCGGTGCCAATGATCATTAACAGCCCGCCATTAATCATCCATTCAATCCCCACACTTTTAGCAACGATAAAATGTGTCACTAACACAGATACCGGTGCAATCCCTGCTTGAAAACCAAAGGTGTAACAAATTGGAATAAAAAATAGTAAATATAGACCAAATACCCAGATACTATAGCCCATAAAACTAAATAATAACCATGCAATTGCGAAAGCAATCATTGTCGCTGAAAGTCGCGAAATCGCAATCTTTAACGTATCGGTTCGTGTATCTAATAAACTCAGTATCGCAATAATGCCAGCAGCATAACTATTTTCCAATTGTAACCATTGTGCAAGAATAACGGCCAAAATCGTTGCAACGACAATCTTTAATGTACGTTCCCCTAATTTCATATTTTCTACTCCCCTAAAAATAGATAATCATAGTATAACAAATTTTCATGATTACTTTTTGATTTTTATGAAAATATGTTAAATAATTACGAAAACCTCCATCATTGGCTAAAATCTGACGGAGGTTATATTTCTTTATATATACTGACAAAACTGTGTCGGATAATTGGGCAAAACAATAGCATTAGATGGCTTTCATTAAATCGAGATGATCTTTACGTTTTAAGTAAGTGTACATCAAAGGAACTGCTGAACCAATCCAAGCTAGTGGACTAGATAATGCTAAACCAGTAAAACCTATTAAATCTCCTAACATAAAGGCAGCAGCGACCCGCATTATTAACTCCATAAAGCCAGCAAATGTCGGGATTCTACTATCTCCCAATCCTTGTAAAGTATAGCGGTAAATAAACAGTAAACTTAAGACCCAATATAAAGGACCATTCACTTTAAAGTAAGTATCACCATAAGCGATTATTTGTGAAAGATCATCACCTTTAACAAAGAACGCAACAAAATCTTTTCCGAACACAAACAATACTGCCCCTAAAATAATCGCCACGATGACAGATAATATCGCTACTGAGCGCACACCATCACGAATCCGGTCAAATTTTTTCGCACCAAAGTTTTGTCCTACATAAGTGGCCATCGAAACGCCAAATGACATTAAAATTAAAATCACGACTTGGTCAATCTTACCCGCTGCCGCAAAACTTGCTACTGCCTCAGCACCTAATATATTTAAGGCCATTGAAACAGCAATTGTTCCTAAAGCGATAATTGATGACTGAAAGGCCATTGGTAAAGCAATTTGAACATGATACCATAATTCTTCCTTCTTAATCCCAACATTGACTCGTAAACGAAGGATGGGCATGCTACGTTGAATCGCCCATAAACATAATAATACCGATACGAATTGAGAGGTTACCGTTGCAATCGCGGTTCCTCCTACCCCTAAACCAAAGTAAATGATAAAGACATAGTCCAGAATAATATTAATAATTGCAGCAACAATTAAAAAGTACAAAGGCGTGCGACTATTTCCTAAGGAACGCATCATATTATTTAGCATATTGTAGAAGACAGTAATAATCATAAAGCCAAAGACAATCACTAAATAATCATAAGTATGTTCAATAATATTACTTGGTGTATTCATAAATTCCAATAAGGGTCTTAAAACAACTAAACTGATGATCGTTAAAACTGCTGATACCAAGACCGACAGCACCCAATTCAAGAACACACTGCGTTGCAATTTATGATAGTCTCTAGCACCATACGCTTGCGCAACCGGAATGGACAACCCCGCTGCAAACCCTTGGGTAAATCCTAAAATAAGAAATGAGACACTACCCGCTGCTCCTATTCCAGCCAGTGCTTCAACTCCCATAGTTCGACCAACGATAAAAGTATCGGCCATATTATATAATAACTGAAAGACATTCCCAATAATTAATGGAATAGAAAATAAAATAACTTTTGAAAGTGGATTGCCACTGGTCATATCATTTTTCATTTGTTTACCCCTTTCTCTTTTCAACTCTGTGTAGTATACAGATGTTTTAATTTAATTACAATGGAATATTGCAAATTGTTTCAAGGAAAATTTTGTATTTTCATCTATTCAAAGCTAAAGCGATTATCATTTCATTAACTATCATCATTTAAAACGCGCCTTATTAGACCGTTACAAACGACCTTATAAGGCGCATTAAATTGTATATTGTGACTGGCCAAACACTTTATAAATTCAATCAAGTATTATTCATTAACGATAAGCGCAGTGGTTAAGTGCTATCAAACTCCGTCTCAAAGAAATAAGGCATTAAGGCCGGGCATAAACTTGATAAACTTAGTTAAGATTATTGTTCGTTAATTAATTGCGCAGTGGTTGAGTCATAACCCTTTACATTTTGTAACCATTTTATTACCCATCACCTGTGTGGTCATGCGCAGACGAAACGAAAATCATTCAATTTTCTACTTCTGGTCTACTACCAACTGTGCGCTGGGGAACAGGCAAATCAAAATCTTCTCATTTTCTGTTGCTTGCCAATGCCCAACTGTGCGCGGAGTCAACAGACAAAGCGAAAATTCCTGAGTTATTCTACTGCTTGCCCATACCAGCATTATTTATTTTTTAAGATACCAGTTAAACCACGTGATATCGCTCGTCCTAATTCACGCCCCACTGAACTCATTAAATTTTTGGTTAAACGATCCATTGGTGAATCACTACGACGATAACTACTATTAGGTTTAGCAACCTGCTTTTTAGCGGCTTGAGCTTGTTCTTTCATCAAACGTTCTTGTTCTTTTTTCAAACGTTCCATTTCTTTTTCATTGGCTACTCGTTCTGCTTCTGCTAATAAAGCTTGTTCTTTGGCTGCTATTTGAGCATTAATCATTTCATGGGCACTTTCGCGATCAATCGGAGTTTCATATTTAGACATTAATTCTGAATTATTCAATAAACTATTTAATGTCGAACTATCGATTGTCCCTATATGACTTTTCGGTGGCCAAATCGTCACGATATCCGCTACTTTAGGTGTACCATCTTGATCTAAAGTTGAGACAACTGCTTGACCCACTTTTAGCTCTTGGATTGCACGAGCCATATCGACCGTTTCTGTTTGACGGAAACTATCAGCAACAGCTGCTACTGTTTTTAACTCTTTTGGCGTAAATGCTCGTAGTCCATGTTGAATTCTATTGCCTAATTGAGCAGCCACTCGATCTGGGATATCCAATGGATTTTGAGTGACAAAAAAGACCGCTACCCCTTTTGAACGAATTAATCGAACTACTAACTCTATTTTTTCTAATAATACTTCTGGTGTCTTATTAAACATTAAATGCGCTTCATCAAAGAAAAAGACTAATTTAGGTTTATCTAAGTCCCCAACTTCTGGTAATGATTCATAAAGATTTGCTAAAACTGCTAATAAAACCGTCGCATATAAAGTAGGCTGTTGGCTCAATGCTACAGCATTTAACACATTAATAATCCCGTGTCCTTGACTATCTACGCGCATTAAATCTTCTAGTTCTAAGGCTGGCTCACCAAAAAAAGCTCCTGCTCCTTGTTGTTCCAATACCACAATGGAACGTAAAATAGCCCCTACTGACGAAGAAGCGATATTACCATAGTGTTTACTTAATTCACTCGCGTTCTCCAAAACATAGTTTAACATTGCCCGTAAGTCCATCAAGTCAATTAATAATAAACCTTGCGCATCCGAAACGGCAAAAACAATATTCAGTATACCTGTTTGAATCTCATTCAAACCTAAAATACGCGCTAATAAAACGGGACCAATTTCCGAGATAGTCATCCTTAATGGGATACCCTGTTTTGATAAAGCATCCCATAATTCTACACGATACTCAGCCGTTTCATAATGATCGTAATGAGTAGCGGCTAAGCGTTCTGGATCAACCTCACCCGTACCGGCTTGGGCAAGGCTCATTAAATCTCCTTTGATATCAGCTAAAAAGACTGGTATACCTGCTTCACTTAATTGCTCAGTAATCACCTTTAACGTAACTGTTTTCCCAGTACCCGTTGCACCCGCAATAATACCATGACGATTTAATAATTTTAAGTTAAGTGTAGCTGACTCTTTACCGTAACCAAATTGAATTGTTTCCACCATTGTGCGCACGCTCCTTCAAGTATGATAAATATATCGTACCATAATTAATGCAAATTAAATATATAAAAATCTTGTCTACTAGAAAAATATTCAGCTAGTCATAATAAAAACCTTTCGCCGATGTAGTGAGTTAAAAAGTTAGCTTAAAAGCCAACTTTTGTCGTTTCACCTCACTCCACTTTAGGCAAAAGGTTTAATCAATTATGATTTTATAACATTCTGACTTTCTTTAAGCGCCCTTTCCAAGATTGTTTTATCGAAATCAAATTTATCATAGGCCGCTGCGATAATATTGTAATATTCTTCGGAAGGTAAACCTAAGCCATATTGTTTAACCATATAATAATACATGACCGTTTGGCCGTTTAATTCAATTTCAGCCTTTTCATAAAAATTAGGATAATTTTCATAACGGTCTAAACTCGCTTCATCAGTCTGTGAAATTTCCCATAATAAAACGGGAACTTGACGCGTGTCATCTTTTTGGATAGTTGCATAGGAACGATTAGGCGCCCCTGTGAAGGCCAAGCGGAATCCAGGTAACACCGACACCTCTAACAATTTTGCTTCAGGACAACGATGAGCCATTTGTTCCACACTCATATTACTACCATATGCTAAATAAATTTTACTCATCATACACCCCTTCAAAAAATGCTGTTCCTACTCTAACGAAAGTCGCGCCTTCTTCGACTGCTATCTCATAATCTTGAGACATTCCCATACTTAATTCCGTACACGGTGCATGTAACCATCCCATTTTTTCAATTTGAGTTTGTAATTGTTTTAGTTCACCAAAATACTGACGTAATGCCGCTTCAGTGGCATTAATCGGTGCCATCGTCATTAAACCTACGACACGGATATGATGATAATCGGCAATACTCTCAATCCATTCAACTACTTCTTCAGGTTTAAAGCCACTTTTAGAAGCTTCCCCACTAACGTTTACTTGTACAAAGCAATTGACGACAGATTGCGCACGTTTTTGAATTTCTTTGGCTAATGAAGGACGGTCTAAAGAATGTAAATAATCGATCTCGTTAATGACATCCTTAACCTGTCTTGTCTGTAAATTACCAATATAATGCCATACCGCCTTATCTAAATGTGTTAATTGACGATATTTTTCCACAAAAACATTCGGACGATTCTCACCAAAATGACGAATCCCATTTTCATATAAAGCTTCCATCATTTCAGTCCCTACTGTTTTTGTAACCGCCACTAATGTTGCCACTTGACCTAAATTTTTATGACTATTAATGACGCGTTCAATCATATGCTGATTTTGCCTTAATTGTTCCAAATTCATCTAGTTCCCATCCTATCACTATTAAGTAAAAATTTAGTTCGTTTATTCTATCACTTATCACAGTATACCATACTATTCATTCTAATTAATGTGTAAAACGTTTTCTAAATAAAGCAATTTAAGTTATAATAGATTTAGTAAAACTTATTGGAAGGAAGGATTCTATGACTCAGACAGTTTATACAAATTATTGGGTTAATCGCCGTGATAAATTAAAAAAAGAACACGGCAGTTATCCAACTGAAGAACAAGCGATTAAAGGCATTGAAACTTGGTGGGAAATCCATAAAGAAAAGTACAAAGATGTCAAACATGTCCGTACCAACACTGGCGCTTTAGAAATTTATTATGGTGATGATAACTATTATTATCGTATTGAACAACGCCAAATATCAGGTAGTCTGCCATCGCTTAAGTATAAACTAAAAACTGATGGCGAAATCAATTCACTTCGCAAACAAAATAACTTACGAGACGATTTATATTTATTCGATGAATTAGCTGAACCCTATCGTGATCGACTGATTGTCACGATGGCTGATGCCCAAAAAGTACGCGACTTCGTTTACACTGAAAAAGGTGCACCGATTATTAAATTAAGTGAAATCAAGCAAATGCCACGCTAATCTTGTCACTAGCTAAAAATATCCAAGGCAAAGTATAATCCAATAAAGCCTCCTTCACTCTCTTTTGAGAATGAGGGAGGCTTTCATAATAGTAAAATAAAATATTTAGTTAGTTTCATCTTAATACCTCCGGAATAAAGTCACAGAACAGTAATTCACTGTCAACTAATATACATTATAATAATACGACATACCTGTAGGCGGAATATTGTACACCTTGGCTTGTGCCCAATTTCCGGTGTAGGCTTCAGCATAATTTGACCCTTTAGTTGGATGAATTACAGTAGAACTATGGTATCGTGTTGGATGTAGGTAATCAGAATACCCACAATTCAATGTATGACAAACACCATAATTCCAAGTACCACCATCAACGTACTGAGGAGCAGCATAAACTATCATCGGAGAGGCTAACATTAAAACGGAAAAATAAATTCCCATTCGTTTTACCAATTTTACCATTTTTATCCTTGCTCCCATATTATCACTTATTAAAAATTACTGCTCAGTTAACTTAGAAAAATTATACCATCGTGTTGTTTTTTTGCAAACGCTTTATCGATAGAAAATTTATTTTTATTTATCGAAGTAAATATTGTTTTAATGTTTTGTATTTTAATTTAAATATCCCCATTCATAGTCCCATAATTTATTTGCCCAAAAAATCCCACCTCGACTTTTTAAGTCAAGATGGGATTTGATACTAATTATTCAAAAGATGATTATTCAACGGTAACTGATTTTGCTAAGTTACGTGGTTTGTCAACGTCTAAGCCTCTATGTAAAGCTGTATAATAAGCCAATAATTGTGTTACTACCACAACACCTAAAGGTGCTAATAATGTTGGCATATTTGGTAAAATAAAGAAGTCATCTTCGTTGGCTACTTCTTCAGTACAAATGACAATTGCTTTGGCTCCACGCGCTTTAACTTCTTCCACGTTACCACGTGTATGAGCCGCCACAGCTGGATTACTAATTAAAGCCATGACAGGTACCCCTTCTTCAATTAAAGCGATGGTACCATGTTTTAATTCTCCTGAAGCGAAAGCTTCTGTTTGGATGTATGAAATCTCTTTTAATTTCAATGCAGCTTCCATAGAAACATAGTAATCAGATAAACGTCCAATGTAGAAAGCATTGCGATTTTCAATTAAATTATTTTGAACCCACTCTTCTAACATCGATTTTTCTGATAAGACACCTTCCATAATCGCTGCAATTTTACTTAATTCTTGATGCATATCGAATAAAGCAGGTAAATTACGTTCTACACGCATCGCTTCTGCAATAATTGACATAACCGCAATTTGTGCTGTATAAGCTTTGGTAGAAGCTACAGCAATTTCTGGTCCAGCATATAATAACATTGTATAAGTTGCTTCACGTGATAAAGTGGAACCTTTAACATTGGTGATTGTTAATGAATGGTAACCTAATTCATTGACTTTAACTAATGCTTGACGACTATCAGCCGTTTCACCACTTTGAGTTAAGAAAATAAAGAATGGTTTGTCCCCTAATAATGGAATATCATAACTAAATTCACTTGCTAAATGAACTTCAACTGGCGTTTTCGTTAATTTTTCAATTACAGATTTACCTACCCAACCTGCATTGTAACTTGTACCACATGCCACGATATGAATACGGTCCGCATTTAATAAATCAGCTTTTAATTCAGGTTCAATTTCAAATTGATCTTCTGCATTCGTATACTCAGAAATTAAACGACGAATTACCGTTGGCTGCTCATCGATTTCTTTAATCATATAGAAAGGATAAGTACCTTTTTCTAAATCATCCGCATCTAATTCTGCAATAAATGGTTGACGATTAACCACTTCACCAGAATATTTTTCGATTTGCACATGATTTTCAGTTAAAGTCACTAATTCTTTATCATGGATTTCTAAATATTGGTTAGTCATTTGAATCGCAGCCATCGCGTCAGAACAGATTAAGTTAAATCCTTCTCCTAATCCGACTAATAATGGACTTTTATTTTTTGCTGCATATAAAGTATCAGGATCTTCATTATCAATTAAACTGAAAGCATAAGAACCTTCAATAACTGATAAAGCTTTTAAGAAAGCAGCTTTAGTGTCTATACCTTCATTTGAGAAATGTTCAACTAAAGCTACCGCTACTTCTGTATCAGTATCTGAATAAAAATTAACATCAGCTAAATATTGTTCTTTGATTTGAGTATAGTTTTCAATTACACCGTTATGAACTAAAACGAAACGTCCATTTGGTGAAGTATGAGGATGGGCATTTTCCACTGTTGCAGGACCATGAGTAGCCCAACGTGTATGACCAATCCCAATTGAAGCCGGCAAATCAAAATCAACAGTTGCTTTTAAATCTGCAATACGACCTACCTCTTTAAATAAACCATTATGAGTTTCATCTTTTACATAAATACCAGCTGAATCATAACCACGGTATTCTAATTTTTCTAACCCATTAATCAAAAATTCTTGTACTTTACCATTACCAACAAAACCTACTACACCACACATATAAATATCTCCTTTTTATATCAATTTATATTGCTTTTAGGTGTTGTGTTTCTTTTTGTGAGAACCTTTCGGTTATTCTTTGTAGAAACACTGTAGACTACACAGCCTTGAACCATCCGCCGAATCTTTCGATAAGTTCAATCCTCGTCACCTTTTCAGGCCTGGCGCTATCCAATATTATTTTTATCCTCCTACAAGTTATTTTCTAAAAGCTTTTTTATTTTACCCTTTTTTTCATAAAAATGTCAAGAACACGCGTCCTAATTCACAAGGTTTATATGATGATTTTCATATTTGACTGCAAGATAGAATAAAAGGCCTAAAAGTTGAGCCCTTTATTTGCTTAAATTTCGTCTATATAAAATTATAATAAGATTACCCAATTTATCGCACGTAACATTCCTCAGTTTCAAACCAATGCAACAATCACATCAGCTACTGCCAAGTATTTAATCACCAAAATAGAAACACTTTAAATCAGCCATCTCTACTAACTCCGTCACACCTTTCCCGAAGGTGAAAGGCATCAGCAGAAATTTTTCATGAGGAAAATTTCAACCTCTTAAAAATCTCTCTTTCTCTTTTTCTATGAATGATAAATGTTAGTTTGTGAGTCTATATTAGTAACGTTTAGCAAAATAATAAGTTAGTGAATTGTTATTAGCAATGTTAAGCATAAATTCTGCATGAGTTTTCTTTTCACTTTAGTGAATTAGAAAACCTCAAGAATTTAAGTCTGTATGTTCCACGAAGTGAACAGAAAGACGGTGCCATTGCTCTTTGATCACAATTAGCTACCGTCTTATAAATCCGCAATCTACATCCTACCTTTCCCGAAGGTGAAAGGCATCAACAGAAATTTTTCGTGAGGAAAATTTCAACCTCTTAAAAATCTCTCTTTCTCTTTTTTTATGAATGATTAAACGTTAGTTTATTATCATTAGTAATGACTAGGATGTATTTTCGCATGAGCGCTGTTGAACTATAGTTCTTACAGCGCCTCAGAAAATCAAGTCTGGAGGTTCTTCGAAGAAAACCGAAAGACGGTCCCATTACTCTTCAATGATAATAAACTAACAAAAATTTTTCATTGCTCTTTAATAACAATTCACTAACGAAATAAGAAATTCAAACATTACTCTTAAAATATAATAAACTAACAAAAAATCATTCTTAGCCATTTCTAACAAATAAATCAATCCTAGCAATTTCTCATCAATCAAAAAAACTCCCCACTCATAAAGTGAGGAAGTTCTTGCAATAAAACTATCTTGGTTCCATTTTAATCTCTAAATACAAATCATTAAAATGAATTAAACTTTCTTGGCCTAAATTAGCATAGACTTCTAAATGGCTAATCGTATCATCACTTGGATAGAAAGCTTCATCCGATGTGATTTCTGGATCTAACAAATCAAACGCAGCCTTATTCGGAGTTGAATAACCAATATACTCTGCATTACGCGCCGCAATCTCTGGACGGTTTAAAAAGTCAATTAAAGCATGTGCTCCTTCTACATTTTTAGCATTTTTAGGAATCACAATATTATCGAACCAAATATTAGAACCTTCTTCCGGAACAACATATACAAGATCTTCATTTTCCTCCATCGCCATCGCCGCTTCACCTGAGAACGTCACACCAATTGGCGCTTCATCTTGCACTAAATGCATTTTAATTTCATCAGCCGCTAAAGCAATCACATTCGGCATTAAAGCTTTCATCTTTGCAGTCGCCACAGTTAACGCCGTCTCATCGGTATCATTTAGTGAAAAACCAAGCGATTGTAACCCAATGCCTAGCACTTCACGAGCCCCATCAATTAATAAAATTTTATTTCTTAAATCATCAGCCCATAAATCATCCCAATGATGAATCTCGCGACCCACTTTATTAGGATCATAAACAATTCCTAAAGTACCCCAGAAATAAGGCACTGAATATTTATTATCCGGATCGAATGATAAATCCATAAAACGACTATCAATATTCTTGACATTAGGCAATAAATCATAATTTAAAGGCTGTAACATATCATTTTCCATTAACTGCTCAATCATATATTCACTTGGCACTAAAATATCATAAGTAGTACCACCTTGTTGAACTTTAGAAAACATCGCTTCATTAGAATCAAAAGTCTCATAAATAATACGATAACCCGTTTCCTCTTCAAATTCGGAAATCAAGTCTGGATCAATATAATCTCCCCAGTTATAAAAGACAATGGTATTACCACCCGTCATACCACTACTTGCTTCTAAGCGGTGACGAAGGAAAAATAACACGCCAACTGCTAATAATAGGGCTAACACTGCATTAAGTAATTTTTTCATCTACTTCGCCCCTTTCGCTTTACGACGTTTTTGTTCACTCATTTGGATGAAATAATATCCCACAACTAATGCCAACGCTAATAAGAACATCAAGGCACTCAAAGCATTAATTTCTAAACTAATACCTGTACGTGCTCTTGAATACACTTCAACCGATAGTGTACTAAAGCCATTACCAGTCAAAAAGAATGTCACGGCAAAATCATCTAGTGAATAGGTAAAAGCCATAAAGAACCCGGCAAATATACCACTACTAATACTTGGTAAGATAATATGACGCACAGTTTGACCATGAGTAGCACCTAAATCTTGAGCTGCCGTAAGCATTGAAGGATTCATCTCATATAAACGTGGTAACACCATTAAGACTACAATCGGTATATTAAACGCAATATGTGCAATTAATACTGTTCCAAACCCCATTTGCACAGGAATTAAAATAGAGAATAAAATTAAAAAGCTAGCCCCCATCATAACATCAGGTGTTACCATTAACACATTATTCAGATTCAAAATCGTATTACGTTGGTTTTTACTACGATTAAAGTAGATAGCAATCGCACCAAAAGTCCCAATAATGGTAGCAATTAAGGCAGAAAGTATCGCCACAATAAAGGTATTAATAATAAAAGTCATCAATCTTGTATCTTGAAATAATGTCTGATAATGCTCTAAGGTAAAGCCGGTAAAGCCTGTCATATCGCCACCTTCATTAAAAGAATACATAATTAAATAAAAGATTGGCGCATATAAAATAAGAAACATTACAACGATATATAAATTTTGCCATTTAAAACGACGATTACTCACCCATAGCACCTCCTTGATCACGGCGCTCACGTGTTATATACATTACCAAGACCATTGAAATTAACAAGATAACCCCAATAGCCGAACCCATGCCCCAATTTTGAGTCACTAAGAAATGTTGTTCCACCGCCGTCCCTAATGTAATAACCCGATTGCCTCCAATTAAACGTGTTAACATGAAAAGCGACAGGGATGGAATAAAGACTGCTTGTACCCCACTTCGAACCCCACGCATAGATAAAGGGAATACCACTCGTTTTAAAGTCTCCCACGGTGTCGCTCCTAAGTCATTACTCGCTTCCATTAATGAATTAGGAATTTCATCAATCGAGTTAAAAATCGGTAACATCATAAACGGTAATTCAATATAGGCAGCAACAATTAAAAAGGCCACATTAGTGAATAGTAATTGTTGACGACCAAAACCAAAATTCTGTAACCAATGATTAATCGGTCCCGTTTGACCTAATAAACCAATAAAAGCATATGTTTTAAGTAATAAATTAATCCAAGTCGGCAAAATAATTAACAATAACCACAATTGTTTGTTTTTAGTTTTGGTTAAAAAATATGCCATTGGATACGCCATTAAAAAGGTTACCAAGGTCACTAAAAACGCATAGAAGAAAGAAGACAAAGCCATGCGAATATAGTTACCTGAGGTAAAGAAATTAATATAATTTTGAAAAGTGAAATGGCCATTAATATCAAAAAATGACTTGAACAGTAACAAAATAATCGGTGCGATGACAAAGAGTAGTATCCATAAATAATATGGAATTGCCAATAAATGATTCTTCTTTTGATTCATTTACTTCCTCCTAATCTTCATATTGTTCTAAACGGGCATCAAATTCTTCTTCTGTTTCATTAAAACGCATAACATGGATTTGATCTGGTTCGAAAAACAAGCCAATTACCGCTCCCGGTTCTACTTTCTTTGTTGTATGAATCATCCATTCATTCCCTGCGTCATCATAGGCAATAACTTCATTAAACATTCCTCTAAATAACATCGTATCAACATGGGCCACTAACTTTCCTTTTTCAGGAGCTACCACATCAATATCCTCAGGTCGAATCACAACTTCAACTGCTTCACCGCTTGGAATTCCGGCATCTTCACATTCAAATTCTTTACCAACAAAAGCAACACGATAGTCTTCAATCATTCGTGCATTAATAATATTACTTTCACCAATAAAATCGGCTACATAGCGATTAATTGGCTCATCATAAATATCTGAAGGCGTACCTGATTGTACGATTTCACCTTTATCCATTACAAAAATCCAATCAGACATGGCTAAGGCTTCTTCTTGATCATGAGTAACAAAAACAAACGTAATATTCAATCGTTGTTGTAATTCACGTAATTCATACTGCATATCGGTACGTAATTTTAAGTCTAAAGCAGAAAGAGGTTCATCTAATAATAAAACTTCTGGTTCATTGACTAAAGCGCGGGCAATCGCTACCCTTTGTCTTTGTCCTCCCGACATTTCTTGAATGTCACGATTTTCATATCCTTCTAATCGTACCATTTTTAACGCTTCTTTTACTTTCGTTTCAATGGTAGCTTTATCCATTTTTTTCATCGTAAGGCCGAATGCAATATTATCAAATACATTCATATGAGGGAACAATGCGTAATCTTGGAAAACGGTATTTACTTTGCGTTTATTAGCTGGAATCTCAGTGACTTCCTTTCCCTCCAAATAAACCTTACCAGTAGTCGCTTCCGCAAAACCAGCAATGATTCGTAAAATCGTGGTCTTTCCACAACCCGAAGGACCTAATAGCGTATAGAACTTTCCTTTTTCTAGTTCCATATCAATTTGCTTCAAAACCTGAGTATCACCATAGGATTTTGTGACATTTTCAAGTATGACTGTATGATTTGTTTGCATTTCAACACTCCTTTATTTCAGCATTCAAAATGAATTATAGCATAATATTTTTCTTAGACAATATCTTTTCACAAAGTTATTTATTTGTGTTTAATAACCTATCTTATTGATTCAATCTTTATCCCTTTATTAAATTGCAAGTTAAATATTTTAAGCCTACTTCTTATTTTATATAAAAAATAAGGGAGTGGGCAAGAAGTAGAAAATTAAATAATTTTCGCTTCGTCTGCCCACCCCCGCAAAGTTGGGAGTGGACCAAAAGTAGAAAATCAAATGATTTTCGCTTCGTCTGTCCACCCCCGCAAAGTTGGGAGTGGACCAAAAGTAGAAAATCGAATGATTTTCGCTTTGTCTGTCCACCCCCGCAAAGTTGAGTAGGTCTCAAGCAAGTCATTAAGACGCAGATTGAGACCACTCAACCACTGCG
>NZ_FUWO01000026.1 GCF_900167405.1 Globicatella sulfidifaciens DSM 15739 | reverse complement strand
CTGCGTCTTAATGACTTGCTTGAGACCTACTCAACTGTGCGGGGGTGGACAGACAAAGCGAAAATCATTTGATTTTCTACTTTTGGTCCACTCCCAACTGTGCGGGGGTGAATAGACGAAGCGAAAATAATTGAATTTTCTACTTCTGGTTCACTCCCAATCCATTCATTGAGGACGGCTAATCAGGAAGGGACATTTGAAAGAAAAATAAAGTTATTCTTCAAATATAAGTTACTAGTGATTGATGTAGTAGGATTTAATGAAATAAGTCCACTTGAAGCAAAATTATTCTTTCAATTAATTGATATGCGATATACAAAGTGCTCCACGATCTTCACGAGTAACTTAACTTTCGATAAATGGCATACCATTATGGGACAAGACGAGATGTTAACAAAGGCGATTATCGATTGTATTTTACATCATTCTTTTCTCATTAATATAACAGGGCCTTCTTAACGAATTAAAGACAAACTTTCCCCACGAAAAAGTGGGGAATCTTAAGTGAGACAAATCGGGATTTTTAAGCTGACTTTTATGGTTGGTATATATTGGATGCCAATTCGCTGCAACACATGGACAATATCACTAGCTTAGCGGCTTATGGCATACGAACTCAAGGGCTTAACGCCTTTTTCTTCGCAGTAACCCGCCTAGCGAACCCAGTCTTTTCGTTTGTTATGATCGCTTTAACCAGCCTACTTCCGATATGCTAAGCGGGGGCTGAGTTTGTGGTTCCTTTTGGCCAATGCCATTGGAAGCTTAGGAATTAATCCGTTAGTCAAAAGCATTATCCAACGTCAGCGACCTGAAAAGGCCATGCGCCTAGTCATAGAGAAGACTTACTCCTTCCCAAATGGCCATGCCTTTGCTTCTATGATGCTCTATGGGGTGTCATTTTGATACTGTGGGTTAGTTGTAAAGCCAGTGGCAAACGCCATTTGGCGACCTTCAGCTTACGACTTATTATCTTAGTCATTGGTTGCAGTCGCATCTATCTAGGCGTCCATTACTTGAGTGATATTCTAGCCGGTTATTCGCTAAGACTCAGTTGGTTGATCCTGTCATACGGTCTATTTGGACCGAATCCATCCAGTCAGACTCAACTTCCTTAATACATGACAAAATAAGCCCTAGCACTTGTGTTAAGAAAGTGATAGGGCTATTTATTATTGATTTGTCTAGTTAAGATGTCTAATAATCTGGTCCACTGCCTGCTGAATATAGTCCGGCTTGGTGGCTAAATTCAGGCGGATAAAGCCGACATAATTCTCACCGAACCACTCTCCATAATCAACTGCCAACCCACATCGGTCTTGGATGAAGGTTTTTACTTCAGAAGGATCAATAACTTGCCTCAAGTCAATGAAGACTAAGTAACTGCCTTCTAAGGGCGAAACAATAACTTCAGGCGCCCTTTGTTCAAAGGCCGTCAACACTTCCCGATAATTGTGATAGATCACTTCCTTAACACCATCCAACCAAGCTTGCCCGGCTTGAAAGGCCGCTTCCGTTGCCAACATCCCCATGAGGTTGGGCTCGGTCTGAAAGATTGTCTTAGCAAAAGCATCATATTGATGCCGTAAGCTAGCTTCACTAATAATAATGTGACAATGAGTTAAACCCGCAATGTTAAAGCTTTTGGATGCAGAATTCAAAGTAATGGTCTGGTCTCGGTAACGACCACCTTCTAAGACTGCCGTCGGTATATGATGGTGGCCGTAAGTAAAGTCTTGATGGATCTCATCTGATATTACTAGGACTTTGTGCTTGCGACAGATTTCTAGAAGACGAACTGATTCTTCTTCAGTCCAGACCCGGCCAACAGGGTTGTGAGGCGAACAATGTAAGTACATCTTCACCTGATGTTGAATAACGGCTTCTTCGAATCGGTCAAAGTCAATGGTGAAATAACCATTTTCATTCTTCAAGTCAACATTGATGAGCTGGCGCCCACTATCACGAATCGCATTGGCAAAAGGATAGTAGACGGGCGTCTGGATAAGAATCGCATCATCTTCTGCAGTAAAGGCATGAATGAGGTGGTAGATGGCTTGAACAACCCCCGTCGAAAAGCGCAGCCAGTCTTTCTCAATCTCAAAGTTATAATGACGGCTTAACCACTGGCTCAAAGCCTCGTAATAAGTCGATGTCGCGTAACTATAACCATAGACCCCATGTTGGACCCGATCAGCTAGAACTTGGGTAATGGCTGGGCTGACTTTGAAGTCCATATCGGCTACCCACAAGGGCAAGAGGTCTGGGTTACCGAAGCGTTCTTCCAGCAAATCCCATTTCAAAGATTGGCTATCTTGCCGCTCTACATAATAATCCCTTACAAATTCTTCAATTGTCATCATCCATCACCCTTCCACAGCGTCCAGAGCAGCTTTAATATCTTGAATTAAATCTTTTGGATCTTCTAGTCCAATAGACAGACGTAATAAGTCCGGTGTTAGACCATAAGATTCGCGAAGGTCTTCCGGAATATCCGCATGAGTCTGGGTCGTTGGGTAAGTAATGAGACTTTCAACCCCACCTAGACTCTCAGCATAAGTAAAGACCTTGAGCGCTTCTAAGAAAGGCCCCACAAACTCTTCACTGGCTAGGCGAATACTGATCATGGCCCCTTGACCGGCGTATAAGGTCGATTGGATTCGGTCTTCATCTTCTAACCAATTAACGAGTTCACGGGCGGTTGCTTCTTGGCGGTCGAAGCGAACGGCTAATGTCTTCAGACTTCTTATGAAGAGCCAACAATCAAAGGGTGATAATGTCGGACCCGTTGTGTTCGATAGCCAATATAACTTCTCGCCTAATTCGGCTGTCTTAGCAACGACCACACCCGCTAAGATGTCATTATGACCTGTTAAGAATTTCGTTCCTGAATGAATTACCAAGTCTGCCCCTAGGTCCAAAGGCTTCTGGCGTAGGGGAGTTAGCAAAGTATTGTCTACAATTAGTAAGGCTTGGGCCTCTTTAGATACTTTCGCAATAGACACAATATCCACTTCACGCATCAATGGATTCGTCGGCGTCTCGATAAAGATTCCATCCACCTTATCATAAGCTACCACTAAGTCCGCTAATTCTTCTTCCGTATCAAAATAGGCAAAAGACGCTAAGCCTAATTCTTCCAAATGGTCAAAGTAGCGGAAACTTCCTCCATATAAATCTCTTGAGACGAAAATCACTGCCCCTGGCTTGAACAGCTGAAAGACAAGTTGTAAGGCACTCATACCTGAGCTGGTCACTATCGCTTGGACTCCCCCTTCCAAAATAGCCAAGCCTTCTTCTAATGTATCCCGCGTCGGATTCTTCGTCCGGCTGTAGTCATAACCAGTACTTTGTCCCAGACCCGGATGGGCAAAGGTCGTTGATAAGTGAATAGGTGATGAGACAGACCCTGTCACCGGGTCCTTGCGGTTACCTAATTGAACTAACTGTGTGAATATACTGTGTGTCATCTTAATTTTCCTCCTTTAATAAGTCTGTTAAGTCGTAGTAAGTATTTTGGTAAACTTCATTCAACCAATTGTTATAAAATAAATGAGCATAACTGCGCCAACTGAAGACCGGCTTGCCGCCTTGCTCGCCTGCTGGATAATAATTCTCAGGGGCTTGAATTATTTTATTGGCTGCCAAGTCACGTTGGTATTCATCCTCTAAGGTCGTCCGGTCGTACTCTAAGTGGCCTAGCAAGTAGACGTCCCGTCCCGACCGACTGGCAATCATATCCGGCCCATAGATTGGGTGACTGGATAGGATTGCCAAGTCTTCAGTCGCCTTGATCTTGTGGCCATCAATGGTCGTATGCCGCGATTGAGGAACTTGGTAACTATCATTGAAGCCTCTTAGTAAAGGATGGCTAGGGGCTTGGACTTGGTAATCAAAGATGCCGAACAATTTCTGGTCTAACTTCACATTGTTAATGCCGTAATCGTGGTAGAGACCGTATTGAGCACCCCAACAAATATAGACCTTGGCAAATACATTGCGCTTGGACCATGCTAATATACGGTCTAGCTCCTGAATATAACTCACTTCTCTATAAGCAAGGTGTTCTACCGGCGCCCCAGTTATGATTAAGCCATCATATTGCTGGTCTTTGATTTGTTCATAAGTCTTGTAGAACTCTTTCAAATAACTCCGCGGTGTATGTGACGCTTCGTAAGTTTGGGTATAGACAAAGTCCACCTCGATTTGTAGAGGGGTGTTACCTAACAAGCGGAGCAATTGTAATTCCGTACTTTCTTTCTTAGGCATTAAGTTCAATATCAATATCTTCAATGGCCGGATATCTTGACTCCGTGCCCGGTGTTCATCTATCGCGACAATTCCTTCTTCTTTCAATTGCTTACGGATCGGTAATCCTGGCGCAAGCTTTATTGGCATGCTTTCTTTCTCCTTCCATTATTGAAAAATAAAAACAAAAAAATCGCCCCCAATTAGTTACACATAACTAATTAGGGACGATTATTCACCGTGTTACCACCCATCTTTACGCCAGTAATTATGACGCCTCAAAACATCAATCAATGTTGGCAAGCTATCGGTTGCGACCGTTAGTGAAGCTTTCACCTCACTAATACTCTGAGTTCATCTTCACCAACCGTCACTGTACCCTTTTCCACCAGCCGGGCTCTCTGAAACAGTTATCTTGGCTACTCTTCTCTTCATCGTAATTTTTATTCATCGTTTTTTAATCTTTCTTATTATTAATTAATATTTTATTGAAAGCTCAGTGAAAAGTCAACCATAATTGGAAATGGTCTCGGGCAATTTCCTAGAAAGAGTACTAATTCTTTGCTTGGGCGTTCAACCATTCATAGAAGTTCACGCCTTCTTCATTGGCAACTTCGTCGTTATATAGGTAGATCCATGACCAGTGTCCTAGATATTCATAGGGATTGCCGTCTGCATCAACGAATTGACCACTCGTATCCATCACATTATCAAAGGTCGTCAATTCAACATTCTCATGACCGGCTTCCACTAATCGATCGTATAAGTCGCCTGCTGTTGGTTGGACGGGAACAAGTCCATAGCCTTTTTGTAATTGAGTCGTTTGTGGGAATATGTCTGTGGAATTGAAATTTATCTCTCTAAATCAATATCTATCTTGTACTCGTCATCAATAAGTATATAATTAACTTCGTGTGCGATGGCGTGTTCCAAAACTTGCCTATTATCTTCTATCACTGAATCCAAAGTACAAAAATCATCATCAAAACGACTTTCGATTATACTTGCATAGCTTTTTATATCTGCAAAATTATTTCTAATATAATCCTCACTCATTACAAGACAATAATATTTGATACTATCAAGATACTCTTTTTCAAAATCTTTCGCCCAATCAAATGGAATATAACAGCCTTCCACAATCAAATTCTGCTTATTTTCTATTGCTGTCTTAATCATTTCACGAACAATCGCCCACAAATATGCTGTTAAATCTGAATCATCACTTGTTGGGGTAAGTTCCGTGTTGCCACTTCTTATTAAACCCATCTTCAAATGGTCTATTGAAAAATATGGATATTTATATTTTTCAAGCAGCTTCTGTGACAATGCTGTTTTTCCTGTATGTGAAGCTCCTGCTATCAAAATAATCATAATCTAACCTCCCTGTAAAATTCAAATTTCCCGTTTACTCTTCTCTAACTTTCTCTTCCAACTCAAGTAAATATCTGTCATAGTCAGACATAAACAGCCTGTCCTGTCCATTTTCGGAACTGCACTGCACGTTCATTATTTACTTTGATATCAAATATACTTATCTCCAGTTGAATGCTTATTTTCGAATCAGGCTGACAATACATTCAACATGTGTCGTGGTTAAGCTATGTATGAAAAATGGTATGTGGAATATGGTGATTTACTGAAATTCGATTTTTTTTAATTAATTTTCTTTAAAAAACATTTGGATTGGGAATGCCATCATTACTATAAAGTGAAGTATAATCATATCCAAAAGTATGAGCGAGATTCGTTAATAGCGGGAAAAGCGCCTCTCCTAAAGATGCCTCTTCATCAATATACGCAGGTACTATTTTGATTACCGTTTGAGTAATCGGCCCACTTGGTGTTGAATCACCGAAACTATTACCAACAGCCGTTTTATTATTCAAATTTAATAATGTTACAAGTATATTGTAGGGTTTTGGTAGTTCATGATCAGATAATGATTCAATGAAGTCTCTAATTTTTTCTACTAGCAGTACTTCCATTCTATCCCATCTATATATTCTCGTCTCATCATCTCCATGAGATGTAGGAGCATTCATCATTCTTCTTTCTACACACTCTAAGGAACCGTTATAAAATACTTGCGTATATGAGTCAATAGCACCGGTCTGGTCGCCATAAAAAATTCTTAATCCATCATAGTTAAAATTTGACCATCCTCTTCTCATCTTTGAATTGAAATCTCTAGGAGGAGAAAATACATCAATTTTGTAGTCTTCCTTAAACTCCTTTAAATTCACATAACTATTCAACCCCATACTCCAATCGGGAATAATATGTAAAACCAATAGGCTATCATTTTCAAGCGGCCCCATAACCTCACCTGATAGAATTTTTGAAATTCTTTCATTTTTAAAGTTTAGTACCCTTGATTGAATAATATCTCGTTCGTGAAAAGCAGAACGTAATTCTTCTAACCTCATAGAATTGATTGTGTTTCCATACCTAATAAAAAATGAATCTTTATTTCCATCATCAAATGCATGAGGTTTCATTATACTTTTCGGAATTGAAATTGATATTAGATTCTTCCCTTCATAATTGTGCAACTTCAAATCAATTCCATGAATGACTGGTTTAACTTTAGCTGAAATAAATTGTCTAAAAGATTGTTGCCAAGTTTCAAAAGTTGCATTATCGACACCAATATCAATAACATCATTTGGGTTATGTTTTTCGTCTTCTGAAATACCAATTATAATTGTACCGCCATCTGAGTTTGCAAAAGCAATTATCTCTTTTACTAAATTATTTTTACTTTTTTCTACTAATCGATTAAATTTTCCATCTTCAAATACATATTGTTTAAATTCTAATTTTTGCCCCTCAGGTATGTTGTTTTCAATAATGTTGATAATTTCCATTAATAACTCCTTATCAGTAATAATTAATATTATATTAGAAAATACTCTTTGCCTAACTGCTAGATATATCAATCAAATTATTTATACAAATTATTTCTAGACAAAATAAGATATCGATTTCTTTATTAGCATCTTAATCCTTGAGTAGTCTATTAAATTTCTCTGATGTTTTCAAATCATTTATGAAAATAAAAAGGTGGCTGCAATAAGATTAGCTCTCTTACATTCCACCTTTAATGTTATGGTTAATTGCAATTCTAAGGATAATAAATTTCCTTATTTTTTTCTCTTTTTGGCAGAAGTTGTTAAATCCATCATTTTTTTAAAATAAGTATCTCCATCAATTTTCTCTTTATTATAAGAATCCATCAGTTTATCAATATTCTTCTTTATTTTTTTTCGTTCTTTATCTTCTTTTGATCTACCAAATAATCCCATTTTTATCCCTCCAGAATAGTTATGATATCATTACTTATATTTCAATACAGTTAATCCATTTTTCTTCTTTTTGCACATAGTTTTCTAAAGTGTTCTATGAATCTAAATACTTATTTTACTTAAACGATCGATTGAGATAAGAATATCTTCATCCCCATTCCTTTCATAAATTTACATTTGTAATTATTAATATTGTACCAAAGAAAACTTATTTTATCATTATAGGAGTTTGTTTTCGAAAACTTTTTATGCTATTATCCTAATACAATTAAAAACCACAACTTATCCAGAGTAAGCAGAGGGAATTGGCCCGATGAAGCTTCAGCAACCTACCATTGGCAAGGTGCTAAATCCAACTCGAAAGAGAAAGATGAGTCTAACCCAGTTATTTGGCACGACGAATCTCGTTATTCTAGCTCAAATTTCGCACAGAAATATACCCTCGATATGTTTCCACGTACACATATCGAGGGCTTAGGTCGAGTAGACAGATTCACTTTCATTTTATAAAACCTAGTATCTTCAAAGCTTTCCGGACTTTATTTTCTAGACATCAACACCACACACTCCACATGTCTTGTTGGGCATGTAATGATTGATTATAGTGTGTTGGAAATGTGGTTTGAATGATTATTAATATAAACTATTGACTGACCACTACCAAATTTTAAATCATATATAGCCCTTTGATATACCCCTAAAGCTTTCATTATATTTTCACTCTTTGAATTTGAGTGAAAACAAAAACGTTGTCGACCCTTTTCATCAATACCTGGTTCAAACCCTGTCACTTCATAAGCAGAAACCACTGTATTATTTATCCCCGTATTGATTCCTAAAATATATTTAACTTTTTCAGCTTTATCTTTCGCAACTCTCCAAGTCCCTAACGTTCTAGATTTAAGATTATAGTCATCTCTATCATAAAAAGGGTAATCATAAGTTTCATCCTTATCTAACTGGAGGGAGTCTGTTATCTTGACAGCAAGTATAAGTTCGTCAGTTTGTAATTCAGTTATGGACATTGGGATACTTCCAAACTGTCTTTCCAAATCGCCCACTTCAGTTCCCCGGACTCCATGACCATTTACTTTATTTGTTAGGTTTCGAGGCGAAAAAATGTTAAATAAATTTATTAAAGTGTTTTCGCTCGCAAACGCTTCTCGTTCTGATAACCAGTAATTTAAAATTACTTTTTTTATTGGAAATCCTTCTGCCTTAATAGCTCTGATTTTGTTAATTTTTAAGTCTTCAGTTTTATCTTCACTTTCTAATAGCAGTTCTAATTTTTTATTAAAGGCAGCTTTCTCATGATTAAAGACACGATTCCCTTTTCCTTTACCGATGTAGAATATCTCTTCCTCATCATTCCTAGTATCAACTAAACAATAGATGTAGAACTCCTTACCTTTGTTTCTATTTAAATAAGAGAGCACTCTATCTGAAAAATTCTCCATTACATTCTCCCCATTAATATTTTTAATTTTGTTGTAGATAATTACACACTTGCATTTTTAATTACTGAAACAACGGATACTCGAATTCACCTATATTGGATTTTATAATTTCAAGTAATTCAGGATTATCATTTTCAATTTCATAATGAATATGACTATCTACTACGTCTCTAATTGGTGTGAGATTCTTTAATTGATCATTCGTTGTCATCACAATTACCTTTGTTGATACTGTATTTTTTATGTCATTCAAGAGGCTTTTTAAGTGTTTTTCTTTCCCCTTCATCAGGACTGTCTCAACAGGAAAATACAAAACAAAGTCAACATTTTTACCAATATTAGCTGGATTTTTAGAATGAATATATTTTGAAAATCTTACTTTCATACCACCTAAATCATAAGTATCACTACTATTCACCTTCTGGGGAAGTTCAGGGTTACCAAATGCATGATTTATTATTTCTGCTATTGCACCCAATTCAGAGCAATAAATAATACCTGATTTAAATTGTTGTGATAATATTTTTAGCACCGTTCTAATTTTCTCATCATCGTCAAGTCCAGTAATTAGTGTTTTATGCTCTGAGCTTCGTAAAAAGCCCCTAAAATTTTTCACAAATTCTTGCCTATCTAGCACTCCATTATCTCCTAACCAGGTTGGATACCCTATAATTTCTTGATCCACTATTTTAATTGTTTCTTCTGTTATCTGATTCACATTTAAGCGATGAACGGTATTTTTCCGAGGATTATAAATACCTAAGTAACAAACACTTTGAAACTCGGTCTGGACTGTCCTCAAACCCATTCGCCAATAAACTAATAACTGTAACGTGTGATTTTTGCTAATGTCTCCTTTTAATACTTTTAAATCCCATAAAGTGTCTTCTGTCAAGAAGTCACCATCTCCAGATGCAATATTTCTAGTATAAGCCCCTTCAAAATCAAAACCATCTAAAGTCACAGGACCATAAATTTTAAAGAATTCGAGTGTCCGTTGAATCATTATTCGAACATTCTCGATAGTATTTTGATCCGGTTTAATCTCATCTACCGGTGTATAACCAAATCCACCATTTCGATAAACTACATCATAACCACTAAGCTTTATAGCACTCTTAATAGACTCATCGTCTAACCCAGTAATACGCTTTTTTAATTTATTAGCGGTTCTGATTCTATTCTTTATTTTGGCCCCCAGTAAACTAATTTTAAACGCCTCATCAACTGGACTACCCATCATAAATCTCGCCATGTAGTCAACTGCCATACCAATCAAGCTCGCATGAACATTTTCATTTTCATGAAGCGTTTCTTGACCATCTCCCAGACAGACCTCATCAAAATCAACACGCTTGAGGTAGCCTCCCCAAGGTTGCTTTACCCCTTTTACTCTTTGAGTTACAGAAAGTTGTGGCCCATTCTTTTTCACATCTTCAATTAATTTATCAATTATAGTTTTTAATATATCATCCATGCTCCAACCTCTTTTCTTAATGAAGTGGGTACACTTAGTAAGTTAGCCATTACAGTGACTAATAATATTCTTTTAACTCCTCAAAAGTAATTCCTAGTCTTACTTGACAGGGGGCAGTTCAAACAGCGGGAAGTCTTTAGTTTTTATATTATGCCATTCATAAACTGAGCCAACGATATCTCCTATAATCGCACCAAGCATTATTTGCGACTTCCTCGCCGCTTCATATCTTTGCGGATTTCCTCAAAGCAAGTTTCATCAACCGTTCCCGACTCGCGAAATGTCGCAACAGCACTTGCCATACCCTTAAAGTTCAGTTTCGTACCTTCGCTATCAGCAAGGTAGTCAACCGCTTTGTCAGTAATCGGGCTGACTGCCTTAATGTCAATACGGTCATGAAGCAGTTCATAATTGTTATCAAACAACACAGTTGTAATGTAGCACTCACCACTATTGCCTTCTGCTTTGCGAGCATTGAATTGTAACCACCAATAGTGTCAACTTACAGTCCGCTCATTGAGCCGCTTTTGTTGAGTATAAATACCAGTTCAGTTAATCCCTTTTTCATTTTGGTAGCCTCCTAGGATTTATTATAATCTTAGAATACTACTTTACTTGAGACCGGCGGTCGCTTCAGAAGCGACAAATGATTTACTCGCTTGATTCTTGGATACTGGTGGAGGAAGCGTGCAGATAGTAAAATTTGTTGTCTTTTATTATGATTTGCACATCATCATCGTAGATTTGTTTCTGTCCGGGTGGACTTTCAGCGATGTTTGTTGCTTGAGTGCTTATTTGGTTTACGAAGCTTTGTCTTAGTTCGTTATATTTAAATTTATCATCAAACAAGCCTGGTATCGAGGAAACAACGGCTTCAAACCCAGCCTTAGATATACGCTCTTTTTTTAAATCAATACGCAGTGATTTGACCTGCCTATCATGCCATTGTCCAAGGAGATTTCTTGTTTGCACAGACAGTTCAAGATACTTATTAAACGTAGAATAGCTTCTCTCAGTTGAGATAGAACCTTTCCCTAATAAGTACGTCAACTTGCTGATTTCCTCCAGAACCGTGACCAGAGCATTCTGATACCCCACCAGTTTTTGAAAATCATCAACTTTAGATTGATACTCTTTATAATCCGGATCAGGTGTCTTTTGAGTAATATCAGATATTGTAATGTTTACTTGGCCGAGCAGTTCAGTAGCTGTAGCTTTCAAATTCTCTATGGCAGAAAGTTTGAGTGCTCGCTGATCATCACTCTCCATAATTTCAGAACTAAATTGTGATATTTCTCCAACAAGAGTAATTACAGACATTATTCGGCTCTTAAACTCCCTGTCCTGAAAGTCACCGATTTTGTCGAGGCTCTTCGTCATAGTCTCCAGTTTGCAGCTAATCTCGGACATATAGTATTGTCCGACCACCAAAGAACCGATATTCATCACATTTGCCACACTATTAGCAACAGTAGTAGTTTTTGTGACTTTGCTCATATCAACTTTGGTTAGGTTTGCTTGCGCCGCTACGCCCTTACCGCCATGAATATAACCTCTTGCAGCACCTGCAACTTCTTTCGATTTTGTGAGTTGTGAAAACGGAATATCCATTTTTATTAACTCTGTACCTTTTAGGGAGTTCATGGCGTTGTTTGCCATCAATCTCGTCCCAGTTTGCGATGTGAAAGGTATTAATTCTGAAACCCGAGAAATAACTGTGCTATCTGTAATTTCAAATAGACTCTTTTTGTCTATCCGAATTGTCGCAGGCAGAACTTCAATCGGTATGACAATTTCGCTACCCTGAACATCTCCACCCGTTACAAGACCCTTCGACTTAATTGAATCGGTCTGTTTTGTGCTTACATGATTGTTTCCGTTGGGATTAGATTTTTTATGCAAGAAAATAACTCCTCCAATAATTAAAGCGAGTGCTATTATGGGCAATACAATAATTAGAAAATAATCCATAATCAGCACCCTCCCAACAGTGGCTGGTCGTAATCAAACAGCACCTCATTTATCTCAAAAACATCGTATTTGCTGTTTGTAATGAAATACTCAACGATAACATCGAACTTTACCGCGTGGGAAAGCGCATATCCCGCTCGTTCCAAAAGGTCGTCGGTTTCGTCAACAGAACGTTGCTCTGTTTCATCGTTAATACCAAAAAGAAAATAAATTCCCGTTTGTTTTAAATGAGCCCTTTCCGAAATCTCTTCAAATGAATTTCTAGGTATTTTATAAGCGACACCCGTCCAGTTTGATAAAGTACACTTGATTGGCCCCGTTGAAGTGCCATTAATGAAATAAAGATTAATATTTATTCCTTGACGCATATTAGCCCTCCTATTCTCATAACTATTACATTGTATCCAGTCGACCTGTTTCTCAGATTACCTCTACTTTACTGTTAAAATTTTTTTGCTACTATTTGCTATCTTCTAGGTAAAAAACGAGGTCACTAGACATCTATTAAACACCTATAACCCCGTCCTTATCCAGTTTATCACCTAATTTTTTCAATCAATGCCACACAGTCTGCTGGTCGCTGTCTCGAATCATTTTCTCATTTCATTCGTCATTCTACGACAGCTATCACACAGGTCTTCGTAATTGCTTACTGAATCACATCGTCTCTTTTTCAAGCAACACCACACACTCCGTATGGCTCGAGTTGATGGCATTGATGTCTTAAGCTGATTTTTAACCCTTTCGTTCGCGGGAACGTATCAACGGTATTTTGATTATTTTTTAAGAAACTGATATATGGGGGAACATATCGAAGCAATCAATAATGCACATTAACAACTAGTCTTTGTTATATTTAAACTATTCGAAAAGGTAATTGGATATTAAGGGAAGACTCTATAGACTTTTTCATATGATTAACGAGTTCAGCCACCTCAGATTCCATTCCTTCCCACTTGTCAACACACTCTCCTAAATAAGCCTCTCTCGCTTTGTTGAGTAAAGTAGCATGCTCATCGGGTAATTGAGGTATCGCCCATTCAGCTGCCAGATCTTTTGAGCGAATTTCACCAGTAGATGCTGTCAGCCACATTCTGGCTAAAGTTAAAATCACATTGCGTTCGTCACCGTTAATGCTAGCTATCAACCCGGGCAACGATTCTTTAATTGCTTTTCGAATATCTGTCATTGGCACAGGCTCAATTACTTCTGTTGCCTTTGGTCCCAAAAGGTTAATACTATTTTTTCTTAGTTGTGCTAAAAGTATTGCTAAATCCGGATCATAAGTCGACTCAGGAATTTCTCCCTTTTCAAACTGCTCTCTTAGCCACTCGCCATACATAAATTCATATTTGGGGGGGAAATGCCAAGGGACAATATCCTTTTGATTTATGACCGTAACTTCAAGAGGCCTCATATCTTTTATGTTTCCTATTTTCCCAGATATAAGCATTAACCTATTTGTAAGATTCCTTCGAGTTTTTTCAGATAAACTTTGATTTGTTATTACCAAAATATCTACATCGCTATTCATACGTAAACCACCCATTACTGCCGAACCATACAAATACACCCCAATTAACATATTATCAAGTAGTTCCGCTATAGTTTTTAATGCTTGAATTGCTTCTTTCGGAATTTTTTTGTTACTTAAATCTATACTCAACTTCGATCTCCTTTCGTCTGAAAACTGTTTTTTAACGCCTCTTAAAATTTATAAAAAAAGAGTAAACATCTTTCGTTGTATTGTAAATTAACGCCATCCAAAATTTTGATTCAAGATTTTCTTTCGGTTTATTATATGTTTGAGCCAATATAAGCTACAAAACTGCTGTCTATCCATTTTTGAGTAACCTCATTTATATCAATCCCAATAGTAGCCAACCCAATAATGCTGCAATCCAATTTCTCTAACAAAGCTATTAAAGCCTTCATTTGAGAACCTGTCTCTATCCAATCATCTACAATCAAAACTCTTTTGTTCCTCACAATAGAACTCTTAGATATTTCAAAGCTTTTATCTTGACCTGAATAGTCGGTAAAATGTGTCGAAATAATCTCTTCTTTTGCGTATGGCAGCTTATCACCTTTTCTTACTCCAATAAACCCCACTCCAAGTTCTTTGGCTATGGCAGTGCCTAGTATCCATCCAATTGCTTCTGGGGCAGCCACATAATCTACTTTATTTTGAAAATCCAATGATAGTACTTTTACAATTTTATCAAAAACGGTTTTATGTGTAAAAATAGTTAGTAAATCATATTTTCCAATTGAGTTACGAGGTAATATACCTCTAATTTCATTTATAACATCAGTACTTTCCATACATTTACACCCCTTGCTTATGGTTAATAATCTTTGCTAATCTTTAAAAATAGTCATTTTCAACATATTTTTTATACATGTCCTCGGTATATCTTGTTATGTTCTTACCATACTCTGGATAATCAAACCCCAGTAGTTCTGCTACCTCTTTGGACACTTCCCTGAACAATTGGTGGCATATAAATAATGACTTCCAAATATTTTCATAGGAATCCATGCGATATGTAGATAATAATCTATTCCATAGATCTTCATCAATGTATTTGTTAATATACTTATAATTTTTCCCAACACTTAATGAAAATTCTGTCTTTATCCCAACCTTCCACGACATCATCCTAAGTAGTTCAAACCGTAGAATCTGGTTCAGATGATCGATTGCAAACAGTATCTCTTTGCGGCACAATCCTTTAATAACATAAGGTGTTACATTCCAAAATTCATTGCAGCAATCATCATACTCCCTTGCGCTTGGCTTTCTTACATGATAATCTATATCAGTCGGAACTATGTCCCTTTTAATTCTACAATCTTTATCAATTAGAACCTTTATTAATTTATCGCCCTTTAGGTAATTATCTAACTCTTCCAAGGGCAATAAGGTAAGATCAATTTTATTGTAATCATCAAATAGCATAAGATAGGAAAATCCCTTTTCTTCAGGTGGGAATAATTCCATATCCTCCGGCTTTTGCATCATTATTATATTCCCAAATTGATTAAGCCAGTCATCATTAGATATAAACGGTTCTATATCACTTACAAAATATGTAATATCATAATCCTGAAATTCATCTTTAGGTATATTAATATTTGCGCGTGACCCCTCAAGGGTCACAATTCGAATACGTTCATCCTGTTCTGCTAAAGAAAGTACTAAATCCATCATTTCTTTTTCTGATCTCATTTACATACTCCTCGTTTATTTTTTCTATATTATTACATCTTCTTTTTTGCCGATACAATCAGCATCATTGGGCGTCGCATTTCATCCGCCATCCCCGGAATATCCATCATGTTCTCTGGCGGCTGTGGCTCCACAATCTGATTTATTATAAAACTATTTGAAAGCAGTGTATTTAGATATGTGGTCAGTGTTCTATGATATTTTGTAACCTTTTCTTCCAAAAACATAGCTGTCCGTTTGCCCTCATAATAATAATTGTCCACCGGGAAATGCAGTATTTCTCCTTTTTCGTTATAATACCAGTCTTGTGTTCCATGAGCAGTAAAAACAGGATGTTCAACTGTAAAAACTAAATTGCCACCAGCCTTCAGCATCCTATATATCTTTTTTATTAAATTCTCATAGTCTGCTACATAATGAAACGCAAGCGAACTTAGTATTACATCAAAGCTCTCCTCTGGGAAATCCACATCTTCTATGGCACAGCATTCATATTCAATCTGTGGAAAATGGGTTTTTCCTTTTGCTACTTCGAGCATTTTATGAGAAATATCAACACCTACTACAGAGGAAGCACCGTTTTCCATCGCATATATACAGTGCCATCCATAGCCGCATCCTAAATCAAGCACACGCTTACCCTTAAAATCAGGTAGCATCTTTTTCAAAGTCTCCCATTCTCCCGCCCCAGCCAGTCCTTTCTGCGAGCGACTCATTTGACTGTATTTTTGAAAAAATATATTATCATCATATTTGTTTTCTTTCATCTGAACTCTCCTCGTTTAAAAAGTTATTTATCTCCGATACAATTTCATTCACTTCATTATAAAGCTTCTCGGTCATGTCGTAGCATTCAAAAAGTGAGATACCGAGTACTTCAAAAAT
>NZ_FUWO01000011.1:9556-86377 GCF_900167405.1 Globicatella sulfidifaciens DSM 15739 | reverse complement strand
AATTCAAAGTCATGGTCAAAGATATATGTCGAAACAAAATTACAAGCGTTTAAAAACTGTTGTTGGGTTTCTTCGAATTTTTCAATATCACTAGCACTTGGGTATAATTGTACTTTAATCGTTTTCGTTAACAGCATCTTGTCACCTCATTTCTCTTAAATACATTATACTATCTATTTAGTAAAAACATAAACGATAACCTAGTAAAATCAACAAAAAGAGCTGTCTATTTCGCTAATTCCTCCTAGGTATTAATACCGAGGTTTCCTTAGCTGACAGCTTGTAAATGAAAGTGATTGGACCATAACAGATTGTTTGGCCATGGAGTGGACAAGAAGTAGAATATCGATTGCTTTTCGCTTCGTATGCCCGTATCCCTTAAAGTCGAGACCATTCAAGCGCTGCGCTAAAAGCGAACAGATAAAATCAAAGCCCATTTAAAGTTGTTGCCCAGGATTGTGGTTGTATGTTCATTAATAAATGAGTATTTAAAAGACGAGTTGAAAAACTAGGGAGTGGGCAAGAAGTAGAAAATTAAATAATTTTCGCTTCGTATGCCCGTATCCCTTAAAGTCGAGGCCACTCAACCACTGCGCTTCTAAATATCGAGCAATAACTTGATTGAATTTATCAAAGAGATACCTCACCTCGTTAAGACGCCATTTGAGACCACTCGACCACTGCGCTATTAATTTACGAACAATAATTTCAAATAAATTTATCAAGTTTATGCCCAGCCTCAATAGGTATTTCGATTGGTTAGTAGAATCAAATTCAAAATGACCACGAGGTACTCCATTAGCGACAACTGCACGGTTTGTCATGCTTAATGCTTAACATGGGTAACTTTTTTATAAAATTGTATTACTAATAGTGCTGAGGTATTGTCTTAGGAAAAAAAGTCTGCTATAATACAGTCATTAGATTTTATCTCCCTATGAATCTAATAAAGACTAGTCGGAGCCCACTTAGTGGGCTTTTTTTTATGTTTGTAATTTTGGCTCTATGTCAAATGGTGTGGGTCAACAGAAAGGACTCTGTTCACCTGCACCAAAAAGTATAGATTCGCTAATTTTTGATAAAAAAAAGAGGTCGTACACATCTAAGTGATTTACGGCCTCTTAGTTATAAGATGATTGATTTACTCTATTTAAAATGCGGTAGATGGGAGTTGAACCCACACGAGTATACACTCACCACCCCCTCAAGATGGCGCGTCTGCCATTCCGCCACTACCGCAGGAAACAATATTAAAAATAGCATGTTATTCAACATTTGTCAAATGTCTTAAGAGTCTTTTTTGATGTCGAATAAAGGTTCAGCAATTAATAACAGTGTTAGATACACCTTTCTTGACGATTTCAGTAGTAGTATTATGGTCTTTTTAATTAATTATTAATATTTCTGAGAATAGGTTTGCACTCACAATGACGAAATTTTGTGCTATACTTAATAATTGTAAAAGTCGTAAATAATAATTTTTTTTGAGAAATTAAGAAGAGTTGGAGTGATTTTTTGAAAAGGGAAGGATGGTGTAAAATGAAACTCAAATATTTAACATTAATGGGCGTGATGAGTTCACTCATTTTATCACCCATTAGTTCAGCTCAATCCACTCTTGAACCAACCGAAGAGAGTCTTTTGCGAAGTGAAGTGACAGAGGTTGAACCTTCGAAATTAGATAGCTTAACTCAGCAACTTGAAGCATTAAAAGAGGTTCCGAGCTTTAAAATGCAATTAAAATTAGTGAATCAAAGAAGTAATGAAAAAACGGTTGAGGTGACCGTTTTAGGTAATACCACAACTGGCAATGCGATTATTGACTATGATTTCTATGATCGACTGTCAAATCCTAACCATTATCATGTTCGTCTGTATGCTTATGATAATTTTAAGTATGCATATGTCACGACTTTAGATTGGCTTAACTCGCTTGATTATTTCAGTCAACCTTACTTTAAGCGAGATGATGCTTTGGTGATGGCTTCAATTGATTCCCCCGTCGTTGAATTCGAACAAAGTCAACTAATAGGCTTTGATCAATTGACGAGTTTGAATGATGCGTTTCTATTATTACCGAATATGAACAAATTAGCTCAAGTTCGTGAAGAGAGTATTTACTATATCGATCCGATATATACGTTGAGTTTGGAAAGAATGGCAATTCCAGAAGTGATTTTTAGTGATACTAAAAATGTAAATTTAAAATTGACAACGGATGTCACGATTAATGAAACAGAAGCTAGTGCGGTGCAAAAGTTAGAGTTAAGTACGCAACCTAGTGGACTCGCTTTTGGAGCTTTAGTCAACCAACAAATTGATCGCACGCGCTTAGCAACGATTGAAGGACTTGATATTAATCGCGATTTACCTAAAATGGTCAAAGACCTAGGTGTCGCGACTACGATGGTGACCAAGAAATTAACCGATTTTGATATTGCCTTTAATGAACGTACTCAACTCTATACTTTAACTTTAGCTGGTGTCACTGAAAACTTTGACTTAAATATTTTTGAAGATAAAACAGCTAGCTTTAAATCATATGAATTTAAGACAGTTTATAGTTTTCAACCGTACGAGTGGACCATGCCTGATTTATTAGCTTTGAAATCCATCTCCCAAAAAGAATTAACGTTTTTAATGACAAATGAATTAATAGATGAGGTATCAGAAAGTGAGTAAATTAACCTATCGTCATACCATTATTGCTTGTTTTATGGCTTATGTCGTGCAATCGATGGTGATTAATTATGTGCCTTTATTATTTGTACAGTTTCAAAATGAATTTTCAGTTGATTTAGTCCAAATAACGGCATTAGTTTCCTTAAATTTTTTAGTGCAATTAATGGCAGATGCATTATCCATCCCCATTATTAAAAGGATTGGTTATCGTTGGGTGGCTATATTGGCCCATTTATTAGCGGTATTAGGATTTGCTGCGATGGCACTTTTGCCGAATATGATAAGCAGTAATCCGTATATTGGCTTGGTGATTGCTACCGCTTTATATAGTGCAGGAGGTGGCTTGATTGAGGTGGTTAGCAATCCTATCTTAGAGGAAATCCCAACTGATAATAATGAACGAATGATGAGCTTGATGCATTCGTTTTATAGTTGGGGGTTTGTCGCCGTTACGATTATTGCGATGAGTTATTTTTACTTTGTCGGCATTGAACAGTGGCGTGTTCTGACATTTTTCTGGTGTATCATTCCGTTACTTAATATGATTTTATTCATTTTTGTACCATTACCAACAATCATCGAAGGAACGGCTGAAGGTGGCAGTATGATGGGATTATTAACCAATCAAGCTTTCTGGATTTTCTCGGTGATGATGTTTTGTGCAGGTGCTAGTGAGATGGCGCTGAGCCAATGGCTATCCCTTTATATGGAGAAAACTGTCGGCTTTTCTAAAGCCGTGGGAGATTTAGCCGGACCGCTTTCTTTTGCGGTGATGATGGGCTTGTTCCGAATTTACTTTGGCTTAGGAAAACATAATCTTTCCATTTTAAAATTCATTATGATTAGTTTGATAACTCTAACCATGAGTATTTTAGTAATGTCAATATTTAATTGGCCTTGGATTAGCTTATTAGGTAGTGCTTTGTATGGTGGTGCGGTTGGGATATTATGGCCGGGCACTTATAGTCTGGCAGGTAAAGGCTTAACCGGGGGTCCGATTATGTTTGGGATGTTAGCATTAATTGGCGATTTAGGTTGTACAGTTGGTCCTGGATTAATTGGTCAAGTGGCTGCTTGGTCAGGTGGTAATTTACGAGTCGGTATTTTTTCAAGTATTATCTTTCCCTTGATATTCTTGTGGATGATTTATTTAACAAAGAAAAAATCATTATTTGAAGGCAAGAACGAGGCAGCGGTTATAAAAGAGTAAACCATCATTGATTAAGAGAGATTTATAAGGAATTAAAGCTTAACACCCTTAAGCACGAGCTTCTTATAAGTCTCTTTTTATTTAGTCGACTCAAGGGTTGTTTCTTCGAGTCAATCCTAACGAGGTTCTTTTGATTGGAGAAACATCATCTCTAGCATACACTTTAGCATGGGGGTATCGGTACGAGTGATTGAATCAACGTGCACTCGGCTACAAGATATGTGCGCAATCTGTTATTGGAACGATGAGCATTTGGTTAAAAATAAGTGCGCAATCTGTTATTGGAACAATGCGCAGTCCGTCGTTAAAGAAATGCGCACTAGGTTATTGAAGGATATCCCGTATATATTGATGCGCCTTAAAATATACAGATGAAATTAAAGCAAATGTTTCAATTATTCACCAAGCCCCTAACTAATTCACTCTAAAAAACGGTTACTTACGAATCTTTCCTGAGTTTCTATTGAGAATAATTTGAAAGTCCTTAGAATTCTTGCTATAATACCTTTTAGAAGACTATGATGAAAAATGTCAATTGTGCCGTCATCAGGGAGATTTAGCGTGACTGAAACTAAATCATGTAAGCCGCAAGAGACTTTCGCTTTCGGAGTCGTTCTGTTAAGAAAGAATCACTTTTGAAAAAGAACCCGCTACATCTCGGTTATAGATGCCAAGTGTCAAAGATTGGATTGCTTACAAACTTTGAAACAAGGGTGGTACCACGGTCATGCGTCCCTTTTTGGGGGAGGCTATTTTTTTGTCATAAATTTTAAAAAGGAGTAAGCTATGAGTTCAAAATTACAAGAAACATTAGATAAGATTCAAGTCCTCATGCAAGAAGCATCTGGAGAATTAGAACAAGTCGATTCAATGAAAGTGTTAAATGCTTTAAGAGTGAAATACACTGGAAAAAAAGGAGTTATTGCAGATCTTGCTAAAGTAATGCGAGACCTAGATAATGACGGTCGTCGTGAACTAGGGCAACATATGAATGAGTTCAAGCAAAAAATTGAAACAACGATTGAAGTCTCAAAAGCACGTATTGAAGCGCGAGAGTTAGAAATTAAATTAGCAGAAGAGACACTTGATATTACCTTGCCAGGTAAAAAACAAGCGTTAGGTAGTCGCCATATCATTACTCAAACCATGGAAGAAATTGAAGATTTATTCATTGGTATGGGGTATCAAGTGATTGAAGGACCTGAAGTTGAATTAGATCACTATAACTTTGAAATGATGAACTTACCAAAAGGACATCCTGCTCGTGATATGCAAGATACGTTTTATATTTCAGAGGAAGTATTATTGCGAACGCATACTTCTCCTGTGCAAGCTCGTACGATGGAAAAACATGATTTTGAAAAAGACGGTCCGTTAAAAATGATTAGTCCTGGTAAAGTTTTCCGTCGTGATAGTGATGATGCGACGCATTCTCACCAATTCCATCAAATCGAAGGATTAGTAGTAGATAAAGAGATTACACTCGCTGATCTAAAAGGGACGCTATTGCAGTTTGCTCAAAAATTATTTGGTGAAGAACGTGAAATTCGTTTACGTCCAAGTTATTTCCCATTTACCGAACCTTCAGTCGAAGTGGATGTCTCATGTTTTAAATGTGGTGGCAAAGGATGTTCAGTCTGTAAACAAACAGGTTGGATTGAAATATTAGGTGCCGGGATTGTCCATCCAAATGTATTAGAAATGGCCGGTATTGATTCAACTAAATACTCAGGATTTGCTTTTGGGTTAGGACCAGATCGTGTGGCAATGTTGAAATATAATGTGGATGATATTCGTCACTTCTATCAAAATGATTTACGTTTCTCAGATCAATTCAAAGGAGGTCAAAATTAATGTTTTTATCATATGAATGGTTAAACGATTTTGTAGATTTATCAAAAATTAAGGCCGATGAATTGGCTGATAAAATGTCTCGTACGGGTATTGAGATTGAAGGCGTAGAAAACTATGGTGCTAATTTATCGAACTTAGTAGTGGGAGAAGTTGTAGAATGTGTCGATCATCCCAATAGTGACCACCTACATTTAACGAAAGTAGATGTCGGTCAAGATGCGTTATTACAAATTGTTTGTGGAGCACCGAATGTGCATGCGGGAGCAAAAGTAATTGTTGCGATGATTGGTGCTGTTTTACCAGGTGGATTCAAAATTAAGAAAAGTAAATTACGTGGTGAAGTATCAGAAGGAATGTTATGTTCACTGCAAGAATTAGGCTTTTCTGATAGTGTGATTCCTAAGAAATACGCAGATGGCATTTATTTATTCCCACAAGATGCTCCAGTGGGGCAAAATGTAATTGACTATTTAAAATTAGATGATCCGATTTTAGAATTATCGATTACCCCTAACCGTGCAGATGCTTTATCAATGCTGGGCTCTGCGTATGAAGTAGGAGCAGTCATTAATCAACAACCAACAATTACGCAACCAGAAGCGCATCATTTTGCTGATAGTGCTGAATTATTAGAGGCTGTATCAGTAACAGTTGCAGATGCTGCTTTATCACCACGCTATCAATTGAGAGTCATTAAAAACGTGACGGTAAAAGAAAGTCCATTATGGTTACAAATGCGCTTGATGAAAGCCGGTATTCGTCCATTAAATAATATCGTTGATATTACGAATTATTTCTTATTATTATATGGGCAACCCATGCATGCCTTTGACTATGATACGCTAGCTTCTAAAGCCATTTCAGTAGCAGCAGCCAATGAAGGGGAAACTTTCATGACTTTAGATGGGTCAGAACGTACGTTATCGACACATGATGTGATGATTAAAGCCGGTGAAATTCCTGTTGCTTTAGCAGGTGTAATGGGTGGCATGGATTCCGAAGTCACAGAGGAGACCACGACTGTCTTATTAGAAACAGCTGTCTTTGACCGCTTAAATGTCCGTAAAACGGCGTCTAAATTTAATTTACGTTCTGAATCAAGTGCGCGCTTTGAAAAAGGAATTAATTTAGCGACGGTTGATGAAGCCGGAACCGCTGCAGCCCAAATGATGGCTGAATTAGGTGATGGAGTCGTTGAACCAGGTGTTAAGGAAGTGAATACCTTAACGGTTGAAAATAAACAAGTGGCAGTTCCTTTATCAGCGATTGAAAAACGCATTGGAATTGAAATCACTCATGATGAATTACAAACCATTTTTGACCGTTTAGGTTTTGAAATAACGATTCAAGAAACAGACTTTACCGTGTCGGTACCACCACGTCGTTGGGATATCGCGATTGAAGCAGATGTCTTAGAAGAAGTTGCCCGTATCTATGGTTATGATAATATTCCTGTTACGTTACCAACTGTACCAAGTACGCCAGGTCGCTTAAATTCAAAACAAAAATTAGTCCGTCAAACACGTGCGATCGCGGAAGGATTAGGCTTGAACCAAGTGATTAGTTATGTCTTAACCGCACCAAAAGAAGCTGAATTATTGCATGGTGACCAACCATTCGTCAAATTAGCCTTACCAATGAGTGAAGATCGTTCAGTATTACGTCAAAGTTTATTCCCAGCGCTAATGGAAATTGCGAAATATAACCAAGCGCGTCAAAATAAACCATTGGCCTTTTATGAAATTGGTAAAGTCTTTTATGGACAAGGCGATAATGTTCAACCAAAAGAAGAAGAGCGCTTTGGTATCTTAGTATCAGGACAAAATGCCGTAAATGCTTGGTATCAAGAGGCAGCGAATTATGATTTTTATGACTTAAAGGGAATCATTGAAAGTTATTTCGAAGCGATTCGCTTAACTAACAAGATAACTTATCAAGCAACCCAAGATTATGCCGTCATGCATCCGGGTCGAACCGCAAACATCATATTAGATGGTGAAGTAATTGGATTCTTTGGTCAAGTCCATCCTAAAGTAGCCAAAGATCATGATTTACCAGATGAGACATTCTTTGCGGAAATAAACTTTGATCAAGTATTAGCTTATGACCGTCCAGCTTTAGTGCAAACGATGATTCCGAAGTACCCTTCAACGTCACGTGACTTAGCTTTATTAGTACCAAAATCGATTATCCAACAAGAATTAGTCGATCTAATTAATGAAAAAGGTGGCCAATATTTACGTTCAGTTGAATTATTTGACCGCTTTGTCGATGCTAAAATTGGAGAAGACAACCAATCATTAGCTTATCACTTAACCTTCCAAAACCCAGAGAAAACTTTAACGGATGAGGAAATTAATGCCGCAATGGCTAATATTACCGAAGCCCTTAATCAAATTGATGGCTTAGAAATTCGTTAATAGCGATAAAATAAATAACATTTTGAGACTGTGTAGAAATGAATGTTTCTGCATGGTCTTTTTTTACAGAAATTTTTGCTCGTCAATAAGCCGCTGAGTTCTTTTTAATGCATCACATTTTATTGAGGAAAATTGAAGGAGATTATAGACGTCTTCCGTATCGCTAAGGAAAAAGGGAGTCAATGAAATCATTTACATTGTAGTAAGCGTTCACTATAATGAAATTGAAAGGAGTGGTAATTTGAAGAGCATTAAATTAGTGACAATTGGTGGTGGCTCTAGTTATACACCGGAATTGGTTGAAGGCATGATATTAAGACAATCGAAACTCCAAATCAGTGAATGGTGGTTTGTCGATGTTGAATTAGGACAGGATAAATTAACAACGATTGTGGAGCTAGCTAAACGGATGGTTAAGAAAGCCGGACTAAATTGGCAAATTTATGGTACTTTAAATCGTCGTGAAGCATTGAAAGATGCAGATTTCGTTACTTCGCAATTTAGAGTAGGTCAATTAGATGCTCGTATTTTAGATGAATCGATTCCACTCAAATATGGGATGTTAGGTCAAGAAACGAATGGTGCCGGTGGTATTTTTAAAGCTTTTCGCACGATTGAAGCATATAAACCAATTATTGAAGACATGAAAGAGTTATGTCCTGATGCTTGGCTAATTAATTTCACTAATCCTGCTGGGATAGTAACTGAGGCTTTGATTAATCGCCTTGGATGGGGTAAAACGATTGGTGTTTGCAATATTCCGATTGGTCAGCAAAAAGCAGCGGCAGAAGTTTTAGACTTAGATGATAAACAATTAATGTTAAGACATGTGGGTCTCAATCATTTTCATTTTCATGAAGTGTGGGATCAAGATGGGCATAATCGCACGGATGAAGTGATTGAAAAACTATATGGGACAGAACGAGAGGATAAAGTAAAGGGTGTAAAAAATATTACCAGTCTTGATTTTCCGATTGAGCTTTTAAGAAGTCTTCATTTATTGCCATGTGATTATCATCGCTACTTATTTATTGAAACTGAAATGTTGGAAGATAGCATTCAACAATTTAAAGAAGGCACCGCACGTGGTGAACAAGTGAAAAAAATTGAAGAGGAGTTATTTGCTGTTTACCGCAATCCTCACACTGATGAAAAACCTAAACAATTAGAGTTACGTGGTGGCGCGTATTATAGTGACATTGCTTGTCAATTAATTGTCGCGATTGTTAATGACACTCATGAACAATTTACAGTTTCAACAGTAAACCGAGGGGTAATAGATTATTTACCAAAGGATTGTGTGGTGGAAATCTCAACTATAATTACAGCAAACGGTCCGATTCCATTAGCAGTACCAACCGTTTCACCCTTTGTTAAAGGGTATCTACAAATGATGAAGCAAATGGAATTGTTAACGGTTGAAGCGGCGATGACTGGCTCTTATGATTTAGCCTTACAAGCATTTATGATCCATCCTTTAATTGTCAATGATGCTAGAACACAGGTTGTTTTAAATGAACTATTATTGGCTCATGAATCATATTTACCACAATTTCATGACAGTATTGAAAAAATAAAAATAAAGGAGCAAAAACATGACTAAAGAGAAGAAACTTTATCAATTTCCTGAAGGGTTTTTATGGGGTAGTTCTACTTCTGGACCGCAAAGCGAAGGGACCGTTCCAGGTGATGGTAAAGGGATGAGTAATTGGGATTATTGGTTTAGTATTGAACCTGAACGATTCCATAATCAAGTGGGTCCAAGTCAAACCTCTACTTTTTATACTAACTACAAAAGTGATATTGAATTGCTTAAAGCAACAGGACACACTATTTTCCGTCCGTCGATTCAATGGTCTCGTTTAATCCCTGATGGTGTTGGTGAAGTTAATCGTAAGGCGGTTGATTTTTACCGTGATGTCTTTAAACGGATTAATGAAACGGGCGTTAAACTCATTGTCAACCTTTATCATTTTGACATCCCTTATGCTTTACAAGAAAAAGGGGGTTGGGAGACGAAAGAGACGGTTGAGGCTTATGAAAATTATGCTAGAACGTGTTTTGAATTATTTGGCGACTTGGTAGATACTTGGATTACCTTCAATGAACCGATTGTACCAGTGGAATGTGGTTATTTAGGCAATTATCACTATCCAGGAAAAGTAGATGCGAAAGCAGCGGTACAAGTAGCCTATAATACGCAATTAGCTAGCGCATTAGCGGTCAAAGCTTGTCATGAAACAAATCCTGAACATAAAATTTGTGTTGTGTTAAATTTAACTCCTGCGTATCCACGTAGTCAATCTGAAGAGGATGTAAAAGCTGCCCGTATAGCGGAATTATTCCAAACAAAGAGTTTCTTAGATCCATCCGTTTTAGGTGAGTACCCACGAGAACTTGTTGAAATTATAAACAAACATGGCTTAACACCAGATTATACTGATGAAGAATTGGCGATTATAAAAGAACATACAGTTGATTTCTTAGGCGTGAATTATTATCAACCATTAAGAGTTCAAGCTCGTACGACACCATGGGATGAAAGCCAACCGTTTATGCCGAACTATTATTTCCAAGGATATGATATGCCAGGTAAAAAAATTAACCCACATCGTGGTTGGGAAATATATGAACCAGGGATTTATGATATTGCGATGAATTTAAAAGAAAACTATGGAAATATCGACTGGATTTTAACTGAAAATGGAATGGGTGTTGAAGGTGAAGAAAAATTCAAAGTAGATGGGATGATTCAAGATGATTATCGTATTGAATTTATTGAAAATCATTTAATTGAATTACATCGTGCCATCGAAGAAGGTGCCAATTGCCATGGCTATATGTTATGGACTTTTATTGATTGTTGGAGTTGGCTCAATGCATATAAGAATCGATATGGGTTAGTAGAATTAGATTTAGAAACACAACAACGAACCATTAAAAAATCAGGACATTGGTTCAAACAATTAAGTGAACAAAATGGCTTTGAACGTTAGAAAGGAGTCATTAGCGTGGTAAATTTTGGCTTTTCTATTTATCCGGAAAATCATTCGGTCAAAAAAACCGAACAATACATGGATTTATTAAAGAAATATGGTGCAACACGAATTTTTATGAGTTTACTTCAATTAGAAACGGACGACACATCAATTTTTGATAAATATCAAGAAATAATTGCTTATGCCAATCAATTAGATTTAAAAGTAATTGCTGATATTAGCCCAAATTTTGTAAAACAAGCAGGGTGGGATCAAGATTTAATCGAAAAAGCCCATCAATTTGGTTTAAAAGGTCTACGCTTAGATGAAGCATTAGATATCGACGCTATTGTGGACTTAACCAAGAATCCTTACGGGATTAAGATTGAGTTAAATATGAGTACGGACGCTACTCTACTAAATAAATTAATTAAAGCTGGAGCAAAATTAGAGAATGTCATTGCATGTCATAATTTTTATCCCCATGAATTTACCGGTTTATCCGTTGCGCATTTTGAAAAGATGAACCAATTATTTAAGGAGGCAGGCATTGAGACGGCCGCCTTTGTCAATGCGCAAACCGCAACTGAAGGGCCTTGGCCTTTATCAGAAGGGCTTTGTACCGTTGAAGATCATCGCCACTTACCGATTGAATTACAAGCAGCGTTATTAATCGCGACCGAACATATTGATAATATTTTAATTGCCAATCAATTTATTACCGAAGAGGAACTTCAAAAACTGACCCAACGAATAAATGAAGAGGTAATGGTGCTCCCAGTGAAACCGCTCCTAGAATTAACTGAGTCGGAGCGTCAAATTATTGAAGAACCGCATGTTTATCGTGGGGATATCTCGGATTACGTTATTCGGTCGACGATGACACGGATAAAATTTGCCGACCAATCAGTTGCACCACGAGATCAAGTGAAAATTGTTCAACGTGGTTCAATCATTATTGACAATGATTTGTATACACGATATAAAGGTGAATTACAAATTGCTTTGAAAGTCTTTGAGGTAAGCGATAAAGCAAATGTCGTAGCTAAAATATTACCGGAAGCAGTGACTTTATTGGAATATTTAAAACCATGGCAAGCTTTCAAATTAAAAATAATGGATTAGGTTGCCAATAGAAGAAATAAGGTTTAAGCGAGTAGGCTTGAATTAAATCAGATCAAGAGTTGCAAAAGCATTTTACTTTGCATGCCAGTAAAAATAGTCATGATGGACTTGTATTAGATATGCTGAAGTGTTGATTAGGACATGAAGTTTTACATAACAAAAGAGCGCACTAAATAGCGTAAAACAATTTGTTTAAATAGTTAAATTTTATACTATATGAGGAAAAAGGTATAAGCAATTAGCAATGATGTATCTAAGCTATGTAGCAATGGTAGAGTATTAATTGTACTTACTTAATTAATCAAGTTGAGTTTCCTTATCGATACGGAAATAACCAGTTTTATTTTTCCTCAACGATTTGATATGATATAGTTGTAAAGGGTTTCGTATTCGAGAGGAGGTATGTATGCTTTCAAAAAAAGAAGTAAGTTTATTGGAATGCTTATTAAAGAATAAAACACATTATTTATCTAGTGCTGAACTTGCTAAAGAAATTGATACTAGCGATCGAACGGCTCGTAAATATTTACAGCAATTGGCACAAACGATTGCAGCTCATGGTGCTCGTTTAATCTCTAAACCCGGGAATGGTTATCTTTTAGAAATCACTCATGCTTTAGAATTTGAAATTTTTTGGCAAGAAACATTAACTTCCAAGAAGTCAATGACGGATATTACCCAAGTTGAAGAGTCAACCGATCGTCAGCATTATGTGTTAAATAAATTATTTTTTAATGATGCGCCATTGTTGTTTGATGATTTAGCCGATGAACTTTATATTAGTAAAACAACTTTAACCAATGTCTTAAACGATATTCGTCAACAGGTACAAGGCTATGGTTTACAATTGTTAAATAATAAAGATGGCATTCGAATTGAAGGGGTCGAGTCGGATATTCGTCATTTTATGATGGACTATTTCTTTATTGATACTTTTGATGATTCTATGTTTGCTTTTGTTGGTGGCACGTTGTTATCAGAGATTAATTTTGCTGAAATTACTATTGTAGTAATTGATGAGTGTCGAGATGCTTTATTAAAATTATCGGACTATGTTGTGCATAATCTGGTGTTACATATTGCCTTAATGATTAAGCGTATCCGCACGGGGTATTCAATCAAAGAATTTAAAGTTGCCCCAGATATTCAAAAATCCAAAGAATACGAAGTAGCTTTAAGAATTTTATATCGCTTAGAGACTGCTTTTAATGTAAAGTTTCCAATTGAGGAAGCGAATTATATAGCCTTACATTTAAAAGTTAAGCAAACTCAGTTAACACAAGAAGTTGATAAAAGTAAAGATGAACAAAATAGTCTAAATAATCAAATACTGAATGTTTTGGAAGCTATCTCTCAGGAAATCGAAATGAATTTAGTGACGGATACGGTTTTAATCAATGGCTTAACAGCGCATTTCCATCCACTGATCATTCGATTAAAGAATAAAATTCAATTATCAAATCCTTTAGTTGAAGAGATTAAAACTAAGTTTCCAGAAATATTAGCGATAACTAAAAAATATTTTGCTAAGATGCCATTATTAGAAGAACAAGAATTGTTAGATGACGAGTGGGCGTATATTGCAATCCATGTATTAGCCGCCATTGAACGTGATGTAAACCGCAATAAACTGCAGGTGCTGGTTGTATGTGCAACTGGAACTGGAAGTGCGATGATGCTGAAGAATCGACTAGAAAATGAGTTTGGAGGAAGCATCAAAATTGTGGATGTTGTTGGCTATTATGAAGTGAATGAAGAACGATTGAAAGGGATTGACTTAATCATTTCTTCAATTAACTTATCGAATTTACTGTTTTTAACACCGGTCGTACATGTGAGTGTCTTTCTAACTTCAGATGAAGTACGTGAAATTAGACAATATATTCGGACTAGCTCAACTCGTCAAAATGAACCCCATCAAAAAGTAGCTTTAGAAAAAATTAAAGCAGAGCAAATTGCAAAAGAAATTTTTAGTAAGGAAAAATTTGTTTATTTTGAAGAAATTATCGATAAAAATACCGCTTTAGAACAAATGATTTTATTACTTAATGAGGCCGAAAAACCTGATTTTAAAGATCAGATGATGCATCAATTAGGTTTACGTGAAACGTATAGTCCAGTAGTTTATGGAGAACGTTTAGCTTTTCCTCATCCAACAGTTCCAATGAGTTTAACCGAACAAGTCGTGGTGGGGATTTGTAAAGAACCATTATATTGGAGTGAAGAACATCCGTCTGTACGTTTTATCTTTTTGCTATCGCCATCAAAAGGTAGCAATGAAAAAATGAAGTACATTTCACCTTGTTTGGTTGATTTTGTTAATAATGAAATGGCACAAGCTTTGCTGTTACAACAACCAGACTATAAGCAGTTGGTGAATATATTTATTAGTTTATTACAAAAATAATTGGAGGAACAGAAAATGAAAAATATTATGTTAGTTTGTAATGCAGGAATGTCTACAAGTATGTTAGTAACAAAAATGGAAAAGGCTGCTCAAGAAAAAGGTATTGAAGCAACGATTTGGGCAGTACCTGTTTCTGAAGTTGATAGCGAAGCAGCAGCTAAAGATATTGATGTTTTATTAGTAGGACCACAAGTAAAATTCATGTTAAAAGAATACAAAGAAAAATTTGAACCTAATATTAAAGTAAGTGATATCAATATGATGGATTACGGTACGATGAATGGTACTAATGTTTTTAATTATGCAATGGAAATGATTGGAGAATAAGGATGGCAGAACCAAAAAATTTAGAACAAGTCATGGGGCTAATTATGCATGGAGGGGACGCTAAAGGAAAAGCAGTCGAAGCTATTCGTGCAGCAAAAGCAGGTCGATTTGAAGAAGCTAAGACTTTAATTGTTGAAGCAAATACTGCCTTGAATACTGCGCATAAATCACAAACAGCTCTATTAACGCAAGAAGCATCTGGCGATAATGTAGAACTATCTTTATTATTGATTCACGGCCAAGATCATTTAATGACAGCTTTAACATTTATTGATGTAGCTAAAGAGATTATTGAGTTACATGAAAAAATTGATCGATTAACAGAGGATGAGTAAGGTGGAAGTAGCAAAAGTATTAAATGTCCCAATTGAGGATGTTTTTGATGCCATTACACTATCATTTAAACAAGATTACTATGCTAATACTGATATTGAATTAGTAGATGAAGAAATTGTCGAAGGCTTAACGTATATAAAGAAATTTGGTCGTAATAATCAAAATAGTATCCGCTTGACGGTTAAAGAGTTTAAAAGACCAACACATTATTGCGTTGTTTATGGGTCTAACCAAGGTAAACAAGAAATTCAATATCAATTAAGAGCTATTACTGATAAAGAAACAGAAGTAACTTACATCCAAGTATATGAGCCGGCAGGAATTTTCCATAAAGCCAATGCTTGGATAATGGATAAAGTTTTTGCTGCAAGTGTGAAGAAGAAAATTGAAGCACAATTAACTGGTTTGGAATCTTTTGCTAAAACAACTAGTCAACAAATTAATACAAGAAAGTAGGCGAAGAATTGAAAGAAATAGTGTCAAATTTAAGATCCGATTTCCTATGGGGTTCTGCTTCAGCTGCGTATCAAATTGAGGGCGCATGGAATGAAGCTGGAAAATCACCCTCTGTTTGGGATGAATACGTCCGTATTCCTGGAACCACATTTAAGGGAACGACAGGAGATGTCGCAGTTGATCATTATCATCGCTATAAAGAAGACGTTGCATTAATGGCTGAAATGGGCTTAAAAGCCTATCGATTCTCCATTGCTTGGACTCGCATTTTACCGAAGGGACGCGGTGAAGTCAATGAAGCAGGGGTTAAATTCTATTCTGATTTAATCGATGAATTAATTAATAATGATATTGAACCTTTAGTTACCCTATATCATTGGGATTTACCACAATGTTTAATGGATGAATATGGTGGTTGGGAAGATCGTCAAATTATTGATGACTTTAATGAATATGCTTCAGTTTTATTCGAACGTTTTGGAGACCGTGTTAAATATTGGATTAGTTTAAATGAACAAAATGTATTTGTTAGTTTAGGCTACCAGTTAGCAATGCACCCACCAGGTGTAAAGGATACTCAACGAATGTACAATGTTAACCATATTGCTAATTTAGCAAATGCAAAAGTGATTAATACTTTTCACGATATGGTTCCAGATGGAAAAATCGGACCAAGTTTTGCTTATTCACCAAATTATGCTAAAGATAGTAATCCAATTAATGTGTTGGCGGCTGAAAAAGCTGAAAATATAAATGCCTATTTCTGGATGGATATCTATTTATGGGGACGTTATCCAAAATCAGCCCTTCGTTATTTAGAAGAACAAGGAATTACATTAGATATTCAATCAGGAGACATGGAGCTATTAGCATCTGCTAAACCTGACTTCTTGGGTATAAATTATTATCAAACTAATACTATTGCCTATAATCCCATTGACGGTGTAGGAGTTGGAAAAATGAATACTACTGGTAAAAAAGGTTCTTCTGGTGAGACAGGTGTACCCGGACATTATAAACGAATTGTCAATGAGTTTGTCGAACGGACGAATTGGGATTGGGAAATTGATCCAAAAGGTTTACAAGTAGGCTTACAACGTATTACGAGTCGTTATGATATTCCAGTGTTGATTACCGAGAATGGTTTAGGAGAGTATGATCAATTAACTGAAGATGGTAAAGTACATGATCAATATCGTATCGATTATTTACAAAGTCACGTTGCTGCTTTAAATGAAGCTGTGGCAAATGGGACGGAATTGTTAGGTTATTGTACGTGGTCGTTTACTGATTTATTATCGTGGTTAAATGGTTATCAAAAACGATATGGCTTTGTATATGTGGATAAACATGAAGTTGAAGAGGGAACTTTAGAACGCTTGAAAAAAGACAGCTACTATTGGTACCAAGAACTCATCCATTCTCATCAAACGAAATAACTATTTTATTCAATCTATTTTAACAGGACAAGCTATTAACGATTTAGTGTCAACGTACATTCAAATGCCATTAATGGGCTTATCACAAGGGCTTGGATCAGTTATCTTATTAACTTTCCTAGTTCAATTATTCTGGTTCTTTGGTTTACATGGACACAATGTATTGGCTCCAGTTATGGATGGTATTTACGGCGTAGCCTTAAATGAAAATACCGCTATTTATGAAGCAACTAAAGATATTGCTCAATTACCTTGGACTTGGACTCGTAGTTCATTTGATGCTTATGCTCAAATGGGTGGTTCTGGTGTTACTTTAGGATTAATTATTGCTATCTTCCTACTATCAAAACGTGAAGATCATAGAACAATAGCAAAATTAGCTGCGCCAATGGGAGTTTTCAACATTAACGAACCTGTTATATTTGGAATGCCGATTGTGTTAAATCCTCAATTTGTGATTCCATGGTTAATTGTTCCACCTATTTGTGCAACAATTGGTTACTTGGCAACCGCAGCAGGATTAATTCCACCTGTATTCTTAGCTGTTCCTTGGATTACACCTCCAGGACTCTTTGCTTATTTAGCGACAGGAGGTAGCTTCATGGCTGGTTTAGTTTCGTTATTTAACTTACTAGTATCCTTCTTAATTTGGTTACCGTTTGTTATCTCTGCTAATAAAGTGAAAGCTGATTAATATTATGGAGAAAAATGGTTCTACTTTTCTCATGGCTTTAGGTTTTTTCCTAGTAGCAGTGAGCCCATTATGGGGAAATAAATACTTGAACATTATCAATGGTTTAACATTAGTGGGATGTGGCTATTACTTTTGAGAAAGAAAAAATAATATTAATGATAGATAGATTAAATGATTATCAAAGAGACTGGGTAGAAAGTTTGAACTTCTGCCCGGTCTTCTTTCTTCATCTATTTTTAAAATAAAAAGAGCTTGATCACAGTTGTTTTGGGTCAAGCGTTCAGTCGATTGCTCATTTATACATTAAAAGAGATTAAACCGCATCTGTTTAGACGAGTTTAATCTCTTTTATTTGCATGAAGTAGGCATCTTCAGAAAATCATTATTTATGCACTATAAGCTCCCCACTTCGTTAATTTGGTGCGCTGTCGATAGTATTAGTCGGTAAAATGACTGGTGTCGTTATATTTTAATAAACGAAACTGTCCATCGATATATTGAACAACTGATACTGATGCATTATTTAAACGCTCTTGTTCATTGAAATCTGCTACTAAGCCATGTAATAAGTTTTGAATAGTTAATCCATGACTGACGATTAAAACATTTTGTTCTGTACCAGCATGACGATTTAACAATTCTAATAAGCCACTTTCAACACGTGTCCAAAATTGACGATAGTTTTCAGCATATTTATAAGGGTCTAATTCATGGACGGTGTTTAAAAAGACATCTGCAGTTAATTGGCTACGGTCTGTAACATCACTCACATTCGCAATATGTTCGCGGACATCACGCCATAATTGATTGGCATCGAGTCCTTCATAATAGCCAAAATGAACTTCCCGAAATTCGACCATTGGATGAATGGTTAATTCTTGTGCGTAATGATTTTCTTCTAAAATAATTTGCGCTGTTTCAATGGTACGCATTAAATCACTAGTATAAACCGCATCAAACTTTACGTTAGCTAATCCTTTACCACTGCGGTGGGTATCTTGAATCCCTTTTTCGGTTAATGGTGCATTTGCCCAACCCTGAATTCGCTCCAAGCGATTTAACATTGTTTCTCCGTGACGCATAAAATAAAAAGTAACTCCTGTAGACATATGCACTCTCCTTGTAAATAATAATGAGCATTTTTTTATTCTCGGGAAAATCTAAAAAAACCCGAAAGTTCATCTAATTACTTAGATATAATTGAATTATCATTTTAGAAGGAATCGAAGGGGTGAGAAGTCGATAATTACATGCAATGCGCTTCGTCAGCTCATTAGCATGGTGGGGGTGGGTGAGAAGTCGAAAAGTAAATGCTTTGTGTTTTGTTTGACTTCCTCGTATGGGTCAACCCCTGCGTTGTTGATTAATTTTAGCAAGTTATTACCTTGTCTCGTTAAAACGCCGTTTGACACCATTCAACCCCGAAACGATAAAATATTAAAACGCAATTTTTAACGTTTTGGCCAAGCTCATTTTGCTTAGTGGTTTATCGACTACTAACGTATATTAATTGCCTATTCCCTCAATGAATGATTTTTTTAATAGTTAACAATAGTATTATATCATGTTTACCAGAGCATTCAAATTTAAAAAGTAATGGTCTTAGAGTGCAAATTCGCTCTAATTATGGTATTGTAGTAGAGTATAAAAGACGAAAGGAGCAAGTCTATGGTGAATGAGCAACCGACGACTATCCAACGATTATTAAAGGTATTAGCGGTTAATCCCCAACGGAAATTTGGTAGTTATGCTGCTGAGTTATCCTTTTATATTATTTGGGCCGTAGTGCCATTATTATTAGCAATAGCCAATGTGATTGCTGTATTACCTTTTTCTTCAGATCAAATTGTTTCAGTCATTAATGATGCGATGCCTGCTGAAGTGAGTGACGTAATTGTGCCAATATTAGAAAGCTATATTGCGAGTACTAGTGTGAAAGCATTATCTCTGGGGTTAATTATTTCACTTTGGCCAGCCTCAAATGTCTTTAATGCCGTTCAACGTATTTTAAATACGATTTTTAAAGCCGAGCCACGTAAAAATGCTCTTATATCAAGAGGGTTTGCTTATGTGTTTACTTTAGCTTTAGTCGTTTTAATATTTTCACTAACATTGGTCTTTGTATTTGGTGAAACCATATTAAATTATCTCACCAGTACCTTTGGCATTGAGATTCCTTTTGTAGGTGCCATTTTACAAAATAGTGGCTTGATTGGGCTATTGAGTTTGTTTATTTTAATGTTCTCGATTTATCAGTTTATGCCGAATGTTAATTGGTCGCCAAAATACGCGAGTGTGGGTGCGATTATAGCATTGATTGGTTTTGGCTTGATCTCACAATTATTTACCGTTTATTTATCATTTAATAAAAATATCGACAGTAACAGTGCGATTGGAATTTTTATTGTGGTTATTATCTGGTTGTATTATAATATGATGGTTATCTCTTTAGGAGCCTATGCAGCGGTTCTCTATCATGATTATTGTGAACGTGATTATTTAGAAATGGTAGCAGAGACAACCGAAGTAGAGAAATTTCAAGCAAGAAGTCCACATTTTAAAACTTATCAAGCGGCAAAAACAGTGGCTCCACTTAAAATTACCAAACAAACGATTCAGGAAGAAGGATAAGATTTATGGCGAAAACAAGACGATTAGTCGCTTATCACGACAGTCGGGTAGATTATGGATTGATTTTAACCGTCTTAATTTTAGCTATTATTGGGATTGTCAGTGTTTATGCGACAACCGTAATGATTGATGGCGAAAATTTAAGAGCGACGTTAATGCATGCTTTATGGTATGCGGTAGGCGCAATTACTGTTATTCTGGCAATGCAATTTGATAGTGAACAATATTGGAAACTCTCAACCTATTTATATGGTTTTGGATTGCTGTTACTGGTCTTGGTCTTAATTTTTTATGACCGTGAGACAGCAGCAGAAACGGGGGCCCATTCATGGTTTAGAATTGGGGGCTTCTCGTTTCAACCTTCAGAGGTATTTAAACCGGCTTATATTGTTTTTCAAGCACGGGTGATTACTGAACATAATAATAAATTTACCAATCGGACAGTTAAATCAGACTTTGTGTTAATTGGGAAAGTATTATTATTTGCTTTACCGGCTTTAGTTTTAATTCAATTACAAAATGACTTGGGAACAAACTTGGTAATGTTATCCATTACCGCAGGGATGTTATTATTATCAGGAATCGCCTGGAAAATTATTATACCGGTCTTTTTATTCGTGACGATAACCGGTGGTGGCTTAATTTATATGGCGATGTATCATGAAGATATCTTATTTAAAATCGGCTTTATGCCTTATCAATTATCCCGTATTCATTCATGGTTAGATCCCTTTGGCGACACTCAAGGCGATGCGTTCCAATTATCACGAAGCTTATTGGCGATTGGTTCCGGAGGTCTAGTGGGTAAAGGAATTGGTGTTTCAGAAGTGAATGTACCGGTTCGTGAATCTGACTTTATCTTTACAACGATTGCCGAAAACTTTGGTTTTATGGGAGCCACTTTCTTATTATTCATTTATTTTGTCTTAATTTATCAAATGGTTCAAACTTGTTTTGAGACGAAAAATGAATTTTATACTTATATTGCGGGTGGCGTTATTTCGATGATTTTATTCCATATTTTAGAAAACATCGGCATGACGATTGGTTTATTACCGATTACCGGGGTGCCATTACCCTTTATCTCTCAAGGGGGATCGGCCTTATTAAGTAATTTAATTGGTGTCGGATTAATTATGTCGATGAAATACCATCATCGCAGTTATATGTTTGCTAACGACAATCAATTTGAGTTTTAATTTAACTATAAGATGCCTTTGCTAGTTATAGCGGGGCTTCTTTTTAGGAAAATGGAGGAATTTATTATGAAAAAAATGACAGATCAATTATGGGTTTTACAAGAAGCGGATCAGTATATTATCGGAATGACCCCTTGTTTACAAGAGGAAGCGGGTGATGTTTCTTATGTTAATATTGCGAATATCGGAGAAATCGAAGCAGATGATACTTTATTAAACTTAGAAGCTTCGAAAGCAGCAATTGAAGTTCCAAGCCCTTTATCAGGAAAAATTGTTAAAATCAATGAGGCTGCTATCGATAATCCCGCTTTATTAAATAGCGAAGATGCAAATGAGAATTGGATTGCCGTTTTAACGGATGTTGATGCTAGCGAATTTGAGGCCTTATAAAAGAGTGTGCCATGTTAATTATTGAAAAAGCGATGTTGCATATATTAGATAAAGATTCTGGTAACCTTTATCTATCCGATAATTTAATGAATTTAGAGGACGGTTATGTACAAGACTACATTAACCGTCTTGTTGTTAAAATTCAAAAGTCAGATTATAAGTTTGAAAGGTTAGGGAGAGATTCCATTATTTATCCGATGGTCACCGGAGAGCGTTCTTTTGAAGAAGTGACCCGAGATTTAGCCAATAAAATTTATAACATTATCGCACCAGCAGAAAATATTCCGGCTGCTGATTATTTGTTTTTTGAAGGTCGTGATGAATTAGAAGAGCATTATTTTGGTATCTTGCGTTTAGATTATCAGTCTTCATTTACTCATTTTCTTGAAGTAGAAGAAGGGATTAGTAATCAATTAATTCAAAATCATGCCATTTTACCAAGTCCAACGGCTAAACCATCCGAAGCTTTTATCTTAAATCGCGCCACCATGGTGTATCAATTAGTGGAAAAACGTTATGAGATTGAAGGGACGAAGCAACTCTATTTCTCTGAGCAAGTATTAGGTATCATGCCACCAGAACCCACTCCCACTCATATTAAGCAAATTCGACGCACTGTTAACTCGGTTGCTAAGCGTTATGACGAACCGGCTTATGAAGTAATGGCTACAGCTCAAAAGGTGATTTATGAGCAATTAGATGAATCCAATGAAATTGATAGTGAAGCCGTAATTGAAAAAGTCTTTGAACATAATACTGGGGCTTTAGCTGCCGCTAAAGAAGAAATTGCTGAGAAAGAAGTACCGGAAAAAATTGTCGTGACCAATGTACCAAAATATGAGAAGAAGTATAGTAAGCAAAAGTTTAAACTTGCTAATGGAATTGAACTATTCATTCCTATTGAATTGTATGATAATCCAGATATCGTCGAGTTCATTAATCAGCCGGATGGTTCCATTTCGGTTGTCATTAAAAATGTAGAGTCGATGATGAGCCGATTCAATGGGTAGTCATCCGAGTAGATTCAATGAATCCAATACAATTAAATAATAAATTTAAGTCCTGGGTAGAATCAATCTATCCAGGATTTTTTTGGGAGTGGGCAAGAAGTAGAAAATCAAATAATTTTCGCTTCGTTTGTCCATTTCTTTGTCTGGATTTAGGTGGCATTATAAATATTCTGCAATTATTTTAAGGCTTTTGCTCCACTGTTTTCCAAAATGGCATTTTAAATTAGATTACATAAAAAAGTAAGCAGACCTACCAAAAGTAGTATTTTAAAACAGCTCACTTAAATAAATAAGAGTGAAGTGACCCCATAAGACTAGATTTTCTTGTCTAACTTTTTGAGGCCACTACAAAATAGTATTAATCTAAAGAGGTCTTACTTAGCCATTGTAAAGCATCATCCAAAGGTGTCTTTGAATCGACATCAGGCACGATAGGAGTATCTTTATAATCGGTACCTTCATTACTTTTTAAATAGCCTGTCGCTAATAGAAGGTCCGTGTCGTTACTAAGGGCATACCCACTTAAAACGGAGGTATATCCGGCTGATGTTTTACCGAATAGTTTACTGTCAATCGTTGTAGCATCTTTAATCGCAATTGCCAGATATTCTGCCGCACTGGAGGTATATTCATTAATTAAGACCGCAACGGGAACATTTAATTGACTGAGTCGTTTTATGGCATAAGTATTCTCATAGTTATTGGCTACAGATAGGGTCGTATTGTCAATTTTTATGCCACCGATTTTTTCATCTTTATTATTGTAAAATGATAAGAGATTACCGTCAGGAAAAAGGAAGTTAGTCGTTGCAAATAAGATGGCATGTGAACCACCTGTATTATTTCTTAAATCTAGAACAATACCTTTTATATTTTGACGATTTTCTTCAATAGGATTCAGAACCGTTTCAGTGTATTTATTAAATTCCGTAGTAATATCAGTGCCATTGTTACTCACAGTGAAGAAATTATATGTTTCCGGCAAACTGATGTGAAGGATGCCATCTTCCAACGTTTCAACAGAAGGATATTTAAATAAATCGGGTTGATCTTTGTCAATATGAGAGGTTTTTTTAACAATAAAGGAATGCTTACCACCGACAATTCTTAACGCTTTAGTTAGTTCCAGCATCATCGAAGCAAAACTATTAAATTCTAAAGGCGATTGTTGATACTCATCATAATAGTCAATCCATGGCTGTTCATTATGGTATAAGCCTTCCTCATTAAATATCGCAAGTGTTTGATTATAAAATTCCGTTGGGGTGATTTCCGAAGAAGTTTCCGCCTCAATTATGATAGGACATAATAATCTGAAAGAGATTAATACAACCATTATGAGATTAATATATTTCATCATACTCTGAAATATTATTTGGTAAATAATCCATTTAAATTCATTATGATTCACTCATAACACCTCCGAAGTTATCAATTTTAGGATCACTCGTAAAAGTGGTACTATTTACTTCTTTATCACCAGAAGTATTAGCCATCGCAATCTTTATTTGCATTAAAATTAGGGTAATAAATTTCAATTTATAGTACTTCCTATTAAAAAATTTAACATATTTGGCAAAATTGTAAAGTGTTTTTTAATAATATCGATGGTATTAGTAAAAAGCCAGTTCGATAAAAAGGGTAAAGCAAGTTGACTGTATACAATCGAAATTTTAATCAACTGATAGAAATAATAAATGTAAAAGTTACTTTAATTCGGCTAGTTGCTTGTTTGCGATCGGCATGGAGCGAGTATTATCTATTTTGAAAATAGGAAGATTAAATTTATCGACGAAGATGAGCAGAAGAGACCATGACTTTTTCACTGAATCAATCTGATGTCTTTATCCAAAAAAATAAATTAATTTTCTTCTGTGATTATGGTTTTAAGATTCAATCATAAGGCGTATAATAGAGCATGAAGAATAAGGAGGCATGGGAAGATGACTTATTATGTAAAAGCAAAGGGCATCGTGTTAGAGCAGGAAGTAGTAGAAAATGCGTATTTAGAAATAAATGCGGGCAAGTTTGGTGAGGTTGTCAAAGAGGTACCAGCGGGTGCTGAAGTGGTGGATTATTCGAACTCTATCATTTCGGCAGGCTTAGTGGATACGCATATACATGGCTACAAATCACATGATGTAATGGATAATGATTTTGAAGGGATTAAAGTCATGTCGAATGGTTTATTAGAGTGTGGCGTTACCTCTTGGTTACCGACTACTTTAACCTCATCAGTAGAGTTGTTAAATGCGGTTTGTCAAACGATTGGCGAACATTATCAAGAAGTAGAAGGGGCCAAAATTAGAGGGATTTTCTTAGAGGGGCCGTTCTTTACTGAAAAATATAAAGGTGCTCAAAATCCTAAATATATGTCGGATCCGTCGATTCCCGTTTTAGATAAATGGCATCAATTATCCAATCAATTAGTCAATAAAATTGCGATTGCGCCGGAACGTAAAGGGGTAAAAGAGTTTATTGAATTTGCGAAGTCAAAAGATATTCATGTGGCATTAGCCCATAGTGATGCGACTTATGAAGAAGCGATGGACGCTGTCGATAATGGCGCGAATATTTTTATCCATACATATAATGGGATGAGTGGACTTCATCACCGTAATCCTGGCATGGTAGGTGCGGCTTTAAGTTCTGACGGCACCTTTGCTGAATTAATTTGTGATGGTCATCATGTCCATCCGGGTGCTGCTAAAGTAGTCGTAAAAGCGAAAGGACCTGAAGAAACAGTCTTAATTACTGACTGTATGCGCGCCGGCGGTATGGGTGACGGTGAATCAAAATTAGGTGAGTTTGACGTCATTGTTAAAGAGGGGGCAGCCCGTCTTAAAGAAGGGGGCAATTTAGCTGGCTCTATCTTAGAGTTAAAACAAGGTGTTAAAAATGTCTATGATTGGGGCTTAGTAGATGTCGCTGATGCTTTAAGAATGGCATCCTTATCACCGGCAAAATCAGTAGGAATCGATGATGTTTGTGGACGCATCGCACCTGGATTGGATGCGGACTTCATTGTAGTGTCGCCCGAATTAGTATTAGAAGCAACTTATTTAGATGGTGAAAAACGTTATCAGGCTTAAGAATAGTTGTCTTTTTATTAAAAATTAATTTTAAAAGGATGAAAGCTTGAATTCAAAGTCTTTTAGTGGCATAATAGGAAACATAAATCGACAAGTAACAAAGACATGGATGATTAGTGTGTGTTTTAGCGAGAGGCGGGTTGGTGCAACGCCTTAGATCCACTAATGATTTACCCCTTTGTAAGATGCTACTGCGAACTAAAGTAACGGTAGACGTCTGAGCGCGTTAAGCTCTTTAAGCATCAGCTTGCTGATGAAAATTGGGTGGAACCACGTCTTGAAGTCGTCCCATTGTGTATTGTAAAAATATGCAATGGGGCGCTTTTTATTTGTTGAAATAATATTTTGGGGGAAATATAAAATGGCGATGATTACCTTAACTTTTCCAGATGGGAATACAAGAGAATATGAACAAGGTGTAACAACTCGTGAAGTCGCAGAGTCAATTAGTAAATCTTTAGCAAAAGCTTCTTTAGCAGGCAAATTAAATGGTGAATTAATTGATTTTGAACGACCAATTATGGAAGATGGTTCCATTGAGATTATTACGAATAAGAGTGAAGAAGCATTAGAAATTTTACGTCACTCAACGGCCCATTTAATGGCGCATGCAATGACTCGCTTATTCCCAGGGATTCATTTTGGTGTAGGGCCAGCGATTGAATCAGGTTTCTACTATGATACAGATAAGGAAGAACAAATTACGGAAGAAGATTTACCAGCAATTGAAAAAGAAATGAAAAAAATCATTTCACAAAACTATCCAATTGTTCGTCGTGAAGTATCGCGTGAAGAAGCGCTTGAAATCTTTAAAAATGATCCATATAAAGTGGAGTTAATTAATGATTTACCGGCTGATGAAGTGATTACCGTTTATACCCAAGAAGATTTCACCGACTTATGTCGTGGGGTGCATGTGCCTTCAACTGGTAAAATTAAAGTCTTTAAATTATTATCATTAGCGGGTGCTTATTGGCGTGGTAACTCAAACAATAAGATGATGCAACGTGTATACGGGACTGCATTCTTTAACCAAGCTGATTTAGATGAGTTTATGAGATTACGTGCCGAAGCGCGTGAACGTGACCACCGTAAATTAGGTAAAGAGTTAGGCTTATTTATGATTAGTCAAGAAGCTGGTTCTGGTTTACCATTCTGGTTACCTAAAGGTGCAACTATCCGTCGTATTATTGAGCGTTATATTATGGATAAAGAAGTTGCTTTAGGTTATGATCATGTGTATACACCCATTATGGCTAAAGTTGATTTATATAAGACTTCCGGTCACTGGGATCATTACCAAGAAGATATGTTCCCACCGATGGATATGGGTGACGGTGAAATGTTAGTGCTTCGTCCGATGAACTGTCCGCACCATATGATGATTTATAAAGATGATATTCATTCATATCGTGAATTGCCGATTCGTATTGCGGAATTAGGTATGATGCACCGTTATGAAAAATCTGGGGCTTTATCTGGTTTACAACGTGTGCGTGAGATGACCTTGAATGATGCGCATATTTTTGTGCGTCCTGATCAAATTAAAGAAGAATTTACACGTGTCATTAATTTAGTTGAGGAAGTTTATCAAGACTTCAATATTACAGATTATCGTTTCCGTTTATCTTATCGTGATCCTGAAAATAAAGAGAAATATTTTGATGATGATGAGATGTGGGAAAAAGCGCAAAGCATGTTGAAAGAAGCGATGGATGACTTAGGCTATGATTATTTTGAGGCGGTTGGTGAAGCTGCTTTCTATGGTCCTAAATTAGATATTCAATTCAAGACGGCTATCGGTATTGAAGAAACGATGTCAACCATCCAGTTAGACTTCTTATTACCAGAGCGTTTTGATTTAACTTATGTAGGTGAGGATGGTCAAAATACTCATCGTCCAGTGGTGATTCACCGTGGGGTAGTGTCAACGATGGAACGTTTTGTCGCTTACTTAATTGAAGAGTATAAAGGGGCCTTCCCTACTTGGTTAGCGCCGGTTCAAGCGGTGTTATTACCGGTTAACTTAGATGCGCATGGTGATCGTGTTGAAGAGATTTATGAAGCATTACGTAATCAAGGTTTCCGTGTGGAAATGGACTTACGTAATGAAAAATTAGGTTATAAGATTCGTGAAGCGCAAACGTCTAAGGTGCCTTATCAAATTGTCATTGGTGATCAAGAGGTTGCGGATGGTACGGTTAATGTGCGTCCTTATGGCTCTCAAAAATCTGAAACGCTATCGTTTGAAGACTTTGTGGCTCGTTTGACAAAGGAAGTCGAAAACAAAAGTCGTAAAGCAGAATAAGATTAGATAAAGAGATAAATGCAAGTTGGACTTAGATCCATAATTAAAGAGTAATATAAATTGGTTTACTGTCATGAAAGAGCGATGATAAATGCAATTTTGACTATGATTCATTATTAAAAAGTAACGGCAACATCCTTCTGTCCTTTGGACATCCGGATTAAAATTTCTGAGGCACTCTAAGAGCTAAAGCTCAAGAGTGCTCATGCGAAATTTTTGCTTAACGTTACTAATAATGACTCATAGTCTTTTTTGCATTCACAACTAAAAAAGTAAAATGGGGAATCTAAGCAGTAAAACTTTCTAAGGAAAGTTTTTCAGAGTCACTCCCCTACGGGAAGTGTAAAATTGGGGTGGGTTATTTAATGGAGGCGGATCTGATTAGGTTAATTAGGGAGTAAGAAAATAGAATTAAACCCTCAATTTCACAATCATAGTATTTTCAATAGAACGGAAGGTGTTTTCAAGCACTTCGGTTAAAGTGGATGAAAGCATTACTTTTGGAGTTTCTTCACAATCTGGCAGCTAAATTGTGTTTGAAACATGAATTTTCATTTTCATAATGTCTCATTTTGAGACACGAAATGGGCCTATTTTGACAGATATTTTCATTTTCATAAAATTATGCGAACATAGGCACAAAAATTTAATAAATCTTAATAATGTGTCTCATTTTAAGACATAGTTTGTGATTGAAAATGAGGTTGGTGAAAATCGGAGAAAAACGTGAGGGTGTTTAGAAGAGGAAGAGGAAATTCACAAATTGAAGTAAATGATTAAGATTTATTTTTTTATATCTTTTTTCTGAAGTGCGGCTCCTTTTATCGAAATATTGACCTTCATCTATTAAAAAATGGAGTTTAGTTAAATTTTCATATTGCAAAGTATCTTAAAATCAATCTTTGACAACCCTTTCAATCTATAAGATAATTGAATTAATTATTAGCAGTTATTATTTTATATTATGAGGAGGGTATTATGAGTTATCGCTATACAATTAGTATTGATGTGGGGACGACGAACTTGAAGCTGGCTCGTTTTGATCATCAGTTGCAATTTGAGGAGGAATGGGCCTATCGTTATCAAGAGATTCGTTCGGATGGTTTGCATTATGAATTAAGTTGGTCTGAGATGCAGGTAGCAATTTTAAGGGGCTTACGTGAATTGAAGCCAGAGTCTAACTATCGCATTGTGTTAACAACAGCGATGCATTCCATTTTATTGAGGGATGATGAGTATCATGATTTGACAGGGATTGTGACATGGGCGGATAAGCGGGGCCATCAAGAATTATCTTTAATCGATGATGCGTTCAAAGAGGACTTGTACTTATCAACCGGTACGCCGATTCATAGTATGAATCCTTTTTACAAATTGTATTATCATTTACGTCAGCCTGTTTGGCATTCGGTAGCTAAAATCTATTCGATTAAAGATTTAATTTTTGAATTTTTGACGGGTGAATGGTGGATAGATGTTTCAAACGCCAGTAGTTCGGGGCTATATGATAGTCAACGTGGCCAATGGAGTGAATTAGCGCTAGATAAATTGCAGTTAAACTTAGCTCAGTTACCGTTAGTCAAGGAATGTAATGCTGCGGCACCTTTATTAGCTGAATTTGACTTAGGTCAAGCAGAGGTGGTGATTGGAACGTCTGATGGCGTGTCATCAAGTTTTGTCTATCGTAGTTTTAACGACTATGCGGTTCTATCTTTTGGGACGAGTCATGCCGTTCGTGTCATAGCGAATGAGATGAGAGTGGATCTTGATTCCATGAACTTTAGTTATATCATTGATCAGCAACACTATTTAATCGGCTATCCTAGCAATAATGCAGGCAATGTTTTAGATTGGATTTGTTCGGTGTATCAAACGAATTTTAAAGAGTTGGAGGCCATTATTAAGACTAAAACACCTAGTAATTTAGTCTTTTTACCGTTTTTAAATGGGGAAAGAGCGCCCTTGTGGGACGAACAGGCAGTCGCAAAATTCATTGGTTTAGAGCGCCATCATCACCGTGAAGACTTATTAATGGCAATGGTTTGTGGGGTGTTCTATAACGTGCGTCATAATGTCGAAAATTTAAAAGCTTTACATCCTTTTAAAGGTATCGCTTTGACTGGTGGTTTGACTTATTCTAGAGTATTAGTTCAATTATTAGCAGATATTGTGGGATTACCAATTTTAGTACCAAAAGACAATGCAGCGGAACGCTTAGGAACGATTATGTTGGTGGATGATTTAACGATTCCGATTGCTTATGAAGAGATAGCACCCGATTTAAATCGTCATCAAGTATTCAATCTAAATTTCCAACATTATTTAGCTGAATTGCCATAAAATTAAGCGCCTGATTCTAAACTGAACCGGGCGCTTAATTATTAAAGTAAAGGCGTAATATGCAGACGAAAAATTTCAATTCAACTATTAGAAATAACCGTCCTAATTGGCCGTTCATTTTAATATATTAGAATGAGTATCCTAATTGATAATTATTTTTAATTTTTAAAAATGCCTAGTTATAATCACAATTACTCTAGGTATTGCCATCAAATAGCACCACCGTGCCATTTTTGCTTCACTTGTGCCAAGAATAACTCCATCTCACTTGATAGTACGTAAAGACCCAATTCAGCAAAATTTACAAAAAATTATTGACGGTAGCTCATTATTGATTGACGGTGATTCCCATCATTCTGCCTCGTCAAATTGAATTTCTAAGTGAGGCGAGAAGAGGTCGTAGTCATCTTCAAAGGTTTCTGTTACAAAAATACATTGTGGTTGGAATTGCTCTTCTATTTCGCTAATACGTTGGGTTAAATCTTCGTAACAGACGTGTTCAATATGATTACGTTGTTCTGGGATGGTGATAATTTGCGAGTGCTGTTGGAAGGGCAGTTTTTCCAATTTTAAGCAAATGAAAGGCGTTTTTTGTCCGTACTCATAGCGGAGCAATAAGCCAATACGTTTGACAGGTAAGAGTCCTAATTCATTGAGTTGATCTTCAATTGCCATTAATTTGGTAAAATAATCCTCACTTAATATATGACCATCAAATGGCTCGATCCAATAATGAGCCTCATCTAATACATAGTGTAAGGCGTGTTGTTGATGGATTTCTTGTGAGTGTTCAATTTCCTCCTGGATGTAATTGATATAGTCTAATTGTTTTTGTGCTTTGGCAATTTTGGTTTCTACCAAGGCTTTAGCATAATTAATTAAGTCTTTTAAGGCGATCGTTTCACCTTTTTCATCGAGGTATCGTTTTAAATCTTTAAGTGGTACATCATTTTCAGTGCATAATTTAATAATTTGAACTAAGGTGACTTGAGCTAAACTATAATAGTGATAGTTATTATCCGGATTGACATATACCGGTTTTAGGATACCGATGGATTGATAATAACGCAAAGCTTTAACATGGGTTTGTGATATTTTACCTAATTGACTAATCGTTAATAAATACTGTTTCATCGGATACTCCTTTCTTTCAGTTGTTGATTATAACTATAGTATACTGTTATTGTTGCCTAAATGTCTAAATAATTTATTAAAATGTCGACTTTTATTTGAGTTTTAATAATCAAACCGATATAATAATATCATTATTAATCGTATTTTAAAGGAGTTAGCAATGAAGAAATTTTGGATTCTGCTCACAGCCGTTTTATTGTTGGTCGCTTGTAGTCAAGAATCGTATTTACCGTTCATCAATTTCGACTCTGCATTTGATACGAAAACACGATTCGAGAAAAAATATCAAACCAATGTGCAAGCGATAGAAGGGACTCCCTTTGATTATCTTGAATTCGAGAGCGGACAGCAGATTGGTCAAGCAATTGATGGTAGTGTCAATTTTATCAGTTTACCTAATATTACGGTAGCTGAACTTGAACAATTATCATTGGATTTTCGTTTGTTGGATTTTGATAATGCACTATTAAGCGAAAATTGGTATTTATTTGAATCATTTGATATAGCGGGAGTTTATATGAAAGTTATGGATGAGCAATTATATCATGTCATTTTAATTAAGGATGCAAGTTTACTTGATAATCCAGCTTTTCATGAATTGTTTAAAATTGAGTATGAGTAATCATTAACTAATCCTCATGGAAATTCATAAAAATTTCATAATTTTATACTCCCTTTTTAAGTTTTTTTATGTTATGGTAAATGAGAGATAAATTGGATGGGTGAGAAAATTTGAAAAAAGTAGTCATTTCAGGGGTTGTTTCACTAATTACTTTAGGTCTAGGTTATCTAGGTGGAGTAGGCTATTATGCCGAGAAATTCACCCCTAACACAAGTTATGGATCGGTCAACATTGGTAATTTAACTTTATCGGAAGCTGAAAAACAACTCAATGAGGCCATTAATAAGGAAACAATTACCTTAACTGAAAAAGGTAAAGAATTAGGTAAAATTACGCTAGGTGATTTAGGAGTAGAAGTTGCACCTGATGAAATTTTAAAAGCAACATATGAATCACAAGATCCAAGTCAATGGGTAGTAAATCTATTTGACGGCACTGAAGTTAAAAATGTTTTAGGACATAATGTAACGGTTGATTCGGAACAAGTCAAAGGTGCATTGGATAAATTAAATATTACGAATGATGATCGAGAAAAAGCTGTCGACGCAATGATTGATTATTCGGATGATAAAGGCTATTTCGTTGAACCTGGACAAAAGGGGACCGAGATAGATTATGATAAATTATCAGCAGCGATTGTTGATTCTTTAGAGCAAGATACTGGCAAGATTGAATTAGAATCGGTTTATGCAGACCCTAATATCGGTGAAGATAGCGAACCGGTAACTAAAACTATGGACTATATTAATCGGATTCTAGATACGAAGATTACCTTACAGGTGGCTGGTGACGATATTACGATACCTCGTGAAGAGTTACAACAATGGATTCATTTCGATGCCAATAATGATTTATATGTTGATGAGGAAATGGTTTATGCTTATGTCAATGCCTTAAATGATAAGTATTCAACAGAAGGTAAGGACCGTCAATTTGAAAGTACCTTGCAAGGAACAGTAACAGTGCCAGCGGGTATTTTAGGGTGGTCAATCGATGTGGATACAGAAGTACAACAAATCATTGCTGATATTCATAATGGGCAAGACGTCACTCGTAAAATGGCCTTTTATGGAGTAGGGAATCGTTTAGGTGAAAAAGATGACATTGGTAATACCTATGTTGAAATCGACTTAACGAACCAAATGATGTATTTTTATGTAGATGGCGAGGTTCTGGTTGCGACGAATATTGTATCTGGTAAATATGGTACCGAGACTATCCCTGGCGCTAATGCGGTGATTGAAATGTTATATGACACTCACTTAGTTGGTTATAATCCGACTTTAAAAGTTGATTATAAAGTGCCAGTAGATTATTGGATTCGTTTTGACTATCAAGCGCAAGGGATTCATGACGCTAGTTGGCAATGGTCATTTGGAGGCGATACCTACGTGAATAATGGTTCTCTGGGTTGTATTAATACTCCCTTGGATCAAGTCGCGATTATCTATGCAAATATTACGTATGGTACACCGGTACTAGTGTTCCATTAAAATGAATCAATACGACTAAGTGAAACCTTTTAGGGTGAAGCTTAGTCTTTTTTGTTGACCTTATTTCAAAATCGAAGCATCTATCGTGCTCTAAAAATCATCGTAAAAGGTAAATGTTGTATAATAAAACTGCTAATGAAAATTTATTTTGTTTTATACGGTTTTGTCAATCAAATTACCGTGTGAATAACTATCGCTATATTTAATAAAACTTTACAATATTTTACAATTTTTAAATGGAAAAAGATTGAAAAAGCTTTTAATTAGTGATATCTTGATGATATCAAAGAGATTATGGAGGAAATTTATGTTAGAAGTTAAGCATCTAAGAAAGACTTTTGGCGATTTAGTCGCTGTCGATGATGTTTCATTTACGATTGAACCCGGCACCATCATGGGAATCATCGGTCAAAATGGTTCGGGTAAAACGACCATCTTTCGGATGATTTTAGATTTTTTAACCCCTGAAGGCAATGGAGAAGTGTTGTGGAATGGCGTCACACTAACCGATAAAGTATATAACACAGTTGGTTATTTACCAGAAGAACGTGGATTATATGAAAAGATGACCATTGAACAACAGATCGTCTATTTTGCTGAATTAAGAGGAATGAAAAAAGCAGATATCATCGACAAAATTGATGAATGGATGGTGCGATTCAATGTTAAAGGTAAGCGAACCGATAAAATTAAATCATTATCCAAAGGGAATCAACAAAAAGTGCAATTAATTGCAACGTTAATTCACGAACCTAAATTGGTTATTTTAGACGAACCATTTAGTGGGTTAGACCCTGTTAATGCTGACTTCTTAAAAAAAGGGATTGTTGCCTTAAAAGATAAAGGTAGCTGTGTTATTTTCTCTAGTCATAATATGAATAATGTTGAAGAGATTTGCGACAAATTGGTCATGATTCATAATGGTAAACAAGTCCTTTATGGAGGGATTGAAGAAGTACGTCAGTCATTTGGACGCACTAAATTGTTAATTGAAACTCCTGATTGGGCAGAGCAACAGTTAGCCACTCTTGAAGGTGTGAAAGTTGTTAAACATCATTATGCTCATCAATATTTATTGGAATTAGCGGACGAAACTTATGGGAAAGCTATTTTTGATCAAGTCACAAAAGGCAATTATGTACCAGTATTTTATCAACAAGCACCAACATTAGAAGAGATTTTCAAATTGAAAGCAGGTGAAAGTCATGAATAAAATGGGCATTGTGATTCGCGAAGTGTATCGTAAAAACGTATTTTCTTGGGCATTTGTGACGATGGTATTAGGCCCGATCTTAATGATTGGCGTTATTGGATTAATTGGATTTTTCATCGGTTCAAGTAAAGAGGCCGAAAGTGTTGGTAATATTGGGATTGTCGGTGCCACTCAAGAGATTCAAACCGTCTTAAATCAATCGGACTTAGGTAATGAATATACTTATTATGAAGCACAAAAGGAAGCTGAAACAGCTTTGGATGAGGGCGCTATTAATGGTTTTATTACCTTTGATTCTGTGGAAGCACCTATTAGCGGTAAATATTACCGCGAAAAAGTAGGCAAAGACATTGACGTGAATCAAATTCAATTAGTATTACAAGCCTATCAAACGCAGACCAGCATTGAAAATTTAGGGATTGATCCAGCAAAAATCGCTGAAATTGAAGCTCAACAAGTCAGCTTTGAAACAATTAATTTAAATTTCTCTGAGTCAGGTGAAGTACAAGCTGATACTGCGAATCAAGATTTAAAAAGCGTCAGAACCGGTTTAGCTTATGCTGTATGTTTTGTAGTTTATATGTTCATCATGATTTATATCGGAATTATTTCTCAAGAAATAGCAACTGAAAAAGGCTCACGTATCATGGAAATCGTCTTATCTAGTATTTCAGCAACTCAACATTTCTTCGGTAAGATGATCGGGATTGGCTTAGTTATCTTAACTCAATTAGCAATCTATGTCGTGTTATTCTTTGTGGGAAGATTTATCTTTAACCAAATGAATTTTGACTTATCCTTTTTAAGCTTACCATTCTCACTTTCTGAAATGCTTTCTAAAGCGATGAATGACTTATTGCTTGGTGGACTTTTTGCATTAATTGGTATCTTAACCTATACATCGTTAGCAGGTTTCTTAGGTTCCTTAGTATCAAAAGTTGAAGATGTCAACAAAGTTTCAGCACCCTTAATCTTATTAGGAGTGGTTGGCTTTTATATCGGTATGTATGCCTTAGCTTCAACAAATAATGCCATCGTTAAAATTGGATCATTAGTACCGTTCTTTACACCGTTTGTCATGCCATTTAGAGTAGCAGCTGAAACGGTTACCAGTACTGAGATTCTCTTATCGATTGTCATAACAATTGTCTTTATGGTCATTTGCTTATGGGTTTCAGCTATGTTCTATAAGAGTAATGTCTTGGTAACGAGTGATAAAGGTTTATTCGCGACCTTGAAACGTTCTTATCAATTGTTAAAATCAGAACGCAAACACGATTAATATATAAAGAATTCATTATCCTTACTGACTGTTCATATTAACGGCAGTAGGGATATTTTTTCATTATTTGGCTAGCACTACAGGACCTCCACGAAGTAGCTCCCCAATAAAGCTAATGTGACTGGTACGAGCTATTAACCGAAGTATTAGTCAATTAGCTACTGCTAACTACTGTTGAACTTCAGAGAAATAGAAAACCTCAAGAATTTAAGTCTGTATGTTCCATGTAGTGAACAGAAGGTACTTATTAATGACAATCAGCTAACGTATTATATAGCTGCAATCTATATCCTACCTTTCCCGGAGGTGAAAGGCATCATCAGAAATTTTACATGTGGAAAATTTCAACCACTTAAAATTCTCTCTTTCTCTTTTTTATGAATGATTAAATGATAATAAACTAACAAAACAATTTACAAACCGTAAAAAATTTATCTAATATTTCGAATAAAAAATAAATATAAAAAAACTATTGACACAACATTCAAATAGGTATAATATTGTTATTGTTGCTAGTTAGTAATAATTAATAGCATCAAGGAGGCTATGTGTAATGGATGTTTCAGTCAAAAAGAATTCTCCGATTCATGCAAATATTGTCTTTAGACAAGCAGCACGAACAGTTGAATTGAATACAGGCGATGCGATTCGTGAAGCAGGCCTGACTCAGACGCAGTTTGGAATACTAGATGTTTTATATGTCCTAGGGGATATGACGATTAATCGAATTAAAGAAAAGACCTTAGCAACTTCTGGAAATATGACCGTTGTTCTTAAAAATATGGAACGTGATGGTTATATTACGCGCAAAGTTTGTCCGAATGATAAACGTAGTTTTGAATTTTCAATCACGGAATTAGGGCGCCAAAAATTTGAAGAAGTCTTGCCCAAACATCGTCAAATTATTGATGAAGTATTTAGTATTTATACTGAAGCTGAAAGACAAGAGTTAATTAGACTCTTGAAGAAATTTAAACAATTTAATTAGAAAAAGGAGATTTTTTATTATGAAAAAAGTATTATTTGTAGTAGGTTCATTACGTGAAGGTTCATTTAATAAACAATTAGCAACTATGGCTGAAAAAGCATTAGCAGGTAAAGCAGAAGTATCTTATTTAGACTTCACTAAATTACCTTTAATGAATCAAGATATTGAAAATCCAGTTTTACCAGAAGTTCAAGCTATTAGAGATGAAGCATCAGCAGCCGATGCTATTTGGTTCTTCTCACCAGTCTATAACTTCTCTATTCCTGGAACTATCAAGAACTTAATCGACTGGTTATCACGTTCATTAGACCCAACTAATCCAGCAGGTGAATCTGCTATCCACAACAAATTCACGACTGTTTCTGCAGCCGGTGCAGGTGGCTTTGAGAATATGTTTGAAAACTACAAATTCTTATTACCATTCGTTCGTACACAAGTGATTGATGAGTTTACAGAAGTTAAAATCAATGACTCTGCATGGGTTGACGGACAATTAGTATTAACTGATGAAGCACAAGCACAATTTGATGCTCAAGTAGCAGCGGTTATTGAAGCCATTAACGCTTAATCATTATAAAAATCACTCCCTCAATTAAATATTAACCGAGTTAATAGCTGTTTAAGAATGGATATACCGAACGTTTTAAAATATTAAGTGCTATAATGGTGTGTCGTTAAATAATGTATGATAACACGATTGAATACCGACACCATGATGCGGACAGGAATAAAGCGAAATGCAGCTAAGCCTCTTTTAATATAGATTATACTCCCAAATATAGACCTGATAGTAAGTAGATTGCTTACCATCAGGTCTTTGTTATCGATAACTTATCACTTTCTTCATAAAACTTTCATTCATTGATAGCTGATTTTTCAATTTAATCTGATAAAATAATAACTATCAATGGAGAGCTTCTGTTAAAGAGGCTGGGCATAAAGTAGATAAATTCCATCGATTTATTGGTTGTTAGTTAAAACCGCAGTGGTTGAGTGGTCTCAATCCGCGTCTTAATGAGGTTAAAGATAAATTTGGTAAACTCAATCAAGTTATTGTTATTAAAATAAAAGCGCAGTGGTTGAGTGGTCTCAATCTGCGTCTTAATGAGGTTAAAGATAACTCAATCAAGTTATTGTTATTAAATTAAAAGCGCAGTGGTTGAGTGGTCTCAATCTGCGTCTTAATGACTTGCTTGAGACCTACTCAACTGTGCGGGGGTGGACAGACGAAGCGAAAATCATTTAATTTTCTACTTTTGGTCCACTCCCAACTGTGCGGGGGTGGACAGACGAAGCGAAAATCATTTGATTTTCTACTTTTGGTCCACTCCCAACTGTGCGGGGGGTGGACAGACGAAGCGAAAATCATTTAATTTTCTACTTTTGGTCCACTCCCAATTTTGCAGGGGTGGACAGATGAAGCGAAAATTATTCAATTTTCTACTTCTGGTCCACTCTCAACTGTGCGGGGGTGGACAGATGAAGCGAAAATTATTCAATTTTCTACTTCTTGCCCACCCCCAAAAGATGTCAATATATAAAATAATGTGTAAAATAGAGACAGAGAGAAAAGAGGAGGCTTATCATGGCTAAACCAACTAGGCGAGAATATCAAAACAAAAAAGGGCGTAAAAGACGGAGTGGCGGTTTTCGTACATTCTTTGGTGTCGTGCTGATCTTATTTGCGATTGCGTTATTAGCAATGGATCCGATTAAGAATTATATGATTAAACGAGGACAAACACAAAACGCGATTGGCAACATTACCGCCGAACAAATTCAAAAAAATAAATTAGCGGATGTATCATTTGATTGGGATAATATTCAAGCGTTAAATGCTTATGATGTCATTCTGCAAAATGTCAATCCGGATGACTTACCAACAATTGGAGCGATTGCGATTCCATCGGTTAAAATGAATTTACCTATCTATAAAGGAACCTCAGAAGCGGGGATGTATTTAGGAGCAGGGACATTATTTGAAGACCAAGAAATGGGCGTTTCAAACTATCCACTAGCAAGTCATCATTCGATTCATGAAGGCTTACTGTTCCAACCCTTAATGAATGTTGAATATGGTGCCACGGTTTATTTAACCGACTTAGAAAATATTTATGAATATGAAATCGATAGTATTCAACGGGTAGATCCAACTGCTTTGGAAGTATTAAATCCAACGGAAACACCGATTATCACTTTAATTACATGTGATTATGATTTAGTGGAGCGGGTCATTGTACAAGCGACAATGGTTAGATCCGTCCCCATCAATGAAGCAAACGATGATATGTTAACGGCCTTTGAATTAGATTTAACAGTACCAGAATAATTATCTTATTATAATAAAATAGGCGTGTTTGCAAATAATTGCGAACGCGCCTATTATTTAGTTACTTATGCTTTGGGTTGGGGGGGTTCAATACCACGCCACATGTCCGTTTCTAAATCAAAATAGGGTTGGATATCTTGGACTAATTCTAATACCCCTTCAAATGTTCCTTGTGAATTGCGAACAGCCATATAGGTAATGTGGATAAATTGGTCATCACGTTTAAACCACATTTTAACCTCATCTTGTTGGCCACTGCGTAACACTTCAAAGACTTGTTTTACTCGTTCAATTAATTTGGGTGGGTGGCAGAGCTCAACATGGCGTCCGATTTGTCCAGGATTACGTTTAAATAACATCTCTTCAAAAGGGACATGGTCATTGTAATATTGAAAAATATCTTCTTTATTAACAAAAGTAAGTTCAATCGGTAAATGATTTAAAATTAAATTAGCTTGTTCGACACTAAGATGCCCATTGCCAAATGGAAGCAATTGGTCGCGAGAGATAGTGTCCTTTGATTGTTGTTTAGGTTCAAAGGTGATCGTAAAGGTACCATCTTCTGTTTCAATCGTACGTGTCGTTGCTTCATTTTGCGACGGAGCGGCTCCTTCATTTTGTTCAGAGTTAGCAGCTTCACTTTGCTTATGAGGATCTTGGTTATACTCTAGTTTTGACGCTTCTATTGGCGCATCTTTTTGACTGTCGTTATCTGTGGTATTTTCATCCTTTGCCGTGTCTTGATATTGAAAGTCTACTCGTTCTGGTTGCCATTTTGCTTCGGGCTTGATAATAGCATAACCATAGGCATCACTTTCAGCCTCAACTTGTAACCAGTCATCTTGACTAAACGTTTCCAGTAAAATCATCAATAAAATAGACTCTTCTTTAAAAATCATTTCTAAAAATTCAGTTTCAAAAATTTCAAATTGTTCGATAGTTGTCTCAATTGGAACCGTTGGATAATGTTGAAAGGACTGATAGGCGCGATCAAATAATTCACGTATTTCATCGTCCACTCCCCACATCACTTTTGGGGGTGCTTCATGACCATATCGCTCCATAATGGGGAAGATAACAGCTTCTTTGCGGTCGTAGTGACGTTTAAATTGACCTAATAATTGGAATTGACGGTCAAGACCTTGTAGCAGGCCATCTTCAACGGCCGTATCACTTTCTTTAATAGCCGTTAATAAACGTTTAACACGAATCAGGGCAGCTCGTAAGGCAACATTTTCTAATTTGAAGGTATGCACCGGGTGTCCGGGCTGCTCAGTATCGCTAATCGCTACTTCATGAATCGCATCTTTAAATAGATTGGCATGAACATTACAAAGTTTCATCACATCTTCAAAGCCAATGCCATGGTCACCATTCATGAGTTCATGTTCCATTAAGGAAATTTCAATAGCACTGACACCGGTAAAATGCTCATTAAATAATGCTTGAACCGATTCGGGAGAAGCACCATGATGTAGTTTTAGTAGAATGTCTTTTAATATTTCAATACGTTTAGTCATTGTTATCAGCTCCTTTTATTTCATAGCCATTCCATTGGAGTGTTTGGATGATTAACTGTAACGGAATTCGGGCAATGCGAGCACCGTTTCTTAAAGTCGTTTTACTAGCTAATGCATTGAACACGAGTGGATTGGCTAACGGTTTAAAACCGAGTTCTATTAAGATGTCTTTAAGTTCAGGATAGGTGGTACAAACATCCTTTACGGTTTGATCTAAATCAATGATATTATTCATGAGCATTTCGACCTACTTTTCTCTTGATATTAAAATAGATTTCCAACAGTGAATCGACAAGATAAACGCCTAAAGCGATCGCACCGGCAATTAATAAGGCTTGTATAAAATAATGCGCCATCACTTCATTATCCCCTTGGATAAAGTGGAAAGCGGTTTGATAAATAGCAGCCCCTGGGACTAAAGTGAAAAAGCTAGGAATATAAAAAATCGTCACCGGTGCTTTAAACCAACGCGCAAAGATTTGTCCAATAGCCGACATCGCCATACAAGCCAGTAAAGTTGCAAGCGGTGCAGATAAAGATTCAAGTAATAGTAAATAAACGGCATATCCGATGGTACCGCAAAAGCCGGTTTTAAATAAGAGAGCTTTGGGTGCTTCAACTAAAATTGATGCCGTAATGGTAATCACATAGGCTGCCATAATTTGAAATAAAAATTGCATTTAACCCATCACTCCTTTCGATAAGAATAAACCAATCGCAACGCCAATAGCTAAACTAACCGCAATTACAAGCGCATCAGCAATCCGAGCTAAACCGGAGTTATAGTCGCCTTTTAAGGCATCACGAATACCGTTCATAAAAGCTGTTCCAGGATATAATGGCATTAAACCTGAAATAATTACGATGTCACTTGAAACCGGCATTTTACTATAAGACACCACTATCGGAATAATAAAAGCGGTTATGGAGGTTGAAAAAATACCATACATAAATTGATTCATTCCTGACCAATCGCGACCGATCCGTGAAAAAGCGACAATTAAGCCGGCAATAACGGAAATCAGGGCCTCCATCCAATTACCACCTAATAAAATAACAAAAGCAATGACCATCAAAATAATAGCCAAATCTTTACTATAAGCAGTGTACTCAGAGTCATCAATAAATACCAAACGTTCTTTGGCTTGTTCAATGGTAATCGCACCGCTAGCAAGATCTCTAGAAATATTATTAACATGGTAAATTTTTCTTAAATGATTGCCACGTTCAGTAATACGACGGACTTGGGTAATGGGTGTAATTTGAGGGTCACTGTCATCTAAAGTCATATAAAGACCAGTGGTGGTGGACACTACTTCTGTAATGTTGGCACCACTTAACTGCAAAATGCGACGGACTGTATCCTCCACACGATAACTTTCCGCATGGCTTTCTAACATGATGCGACCAGCTAGGGCCGCCACATCAGCATATTTTTTATATTTTGTTTGCATCATGAACCTCCAATGTGACAAAAATAAGTACAGTTTCATGTTAACACATTTCACTGTAAAATGTGAGAATATTTTAATCTCACACGAGTCATCTTTATTAAATAGGAGATATTTTAAAGGGAGATGGCGCATCTTATTGGACGGTAGTCATGATAGAATCTTAGATATTTTAAGAGAGATAGCACATCTCATAATGTAATGAAGCTTAAATTTTGATATAATAAAATCAATAACCAGAATAGGAGTTATGCTATGAGTAAAAAGAAAAGAAACTTAAAATTAGTAGTCAATAATAAAAATGACAATCATAACGTTCAAAGTCAATTTTTTAAAAAAGAATGGTTATTTCCAAGGGCAAGTAATTATAAAACCCTCCATAGTTATATTGCATACTTAGATCAACATAATAGTCCTAGAAGATTATTACAGATTAATTATTTAGAACAAGCTTTTTCGCATTACTTTGATGATTTAAGTAGTCGTAATCTTCAATTAGTTAAAAAGAAACGCGACTTTCAAGCGGTGATTCAACTCGTATTTTTTGCGGCTTTTGATAATTTTGCAATTGGTCGTTATGAAGTAGCTTTACGCTATTTTCATGTTTTACTGTATAATTTTGATGACTTAGAAGCTGAATTAGATTTTGAATTACCAGAAACATTAACCCCTTATGTAGTCTCAGCAGCTCATCTAGGGTTAGTAGAAGAATTTGACCGCTTTGCGAGTGTGTATCCAATGGTGGATCAGCTGTTAATCTTCCGATTAGCGAAATTATATGCACATTATATTAATGAAGAATACCTTGAAATGGACGAGGAGCTTAAACAGCTTGATGAATTAAATCCTGATTATATTGATGCCGTTTTATATAATGGTTTAATTGAAAGTCATGTTGAAAGTGAGATGGATATTGATTTTTCGATTTACCCATCATTTGATGATTCGTTTTCATTCTATGATGACGAAGACATAGCAGACTATGGCCCAGCACCATTTCCAACACCGGCTTACGAAGAATTTGTTAATCATCTCATTATTTTAATGCAATTTGGCTTGAAGGGGATGGTTTTAGTTGATTATATTCGAACGCGTATTGATCAAGTCATTGAAGGACGCGGCGAAGAAATGTTCGATCGCGTTACCACCCGTTCACTTGAAAAAGATCGTCAAGAGGGGCTGTTTGTTTTAAATGAAGTTGGCACTCGAGAACGCGACTTGTTAAAAAAAGCAGGATTAGTAACATTTGAAGACTTCTTATCGGTAACGGAAGCAGAGGTCTTAGCCATCAAAGGTGTGGGTCCCAAAACAATTGAGATTTTGAAAGCGAATGATGTTGTCTTTAAAGATGAATTAGATGATGAGTAAGTGCTTGATTGAGGTAAGGTTCAGAATATAGAACTAATGGGATAGTAATCATTAGTTGATATAAGGTCACCACTAATATTTATCAAAAACAAATAATTTAGGTTAAGTAAGGTCATAAAAGTGGTTAACAACCTTTACTTAGCCTTTTTCTGGTGAAATTAAAGGTTTGACTCAATGTTTCAATGAGCTATAATAATGTTATACTTTGATGATAGGAGGGGTAAAATGTCCAGTGAATTAACTAAAATTCCCATTGTCGTCATTGGCGGGCCAACAGCAGTTGGTAAAACAGCCCTAAGCATAGAGGTGGCGAAGGCTTTTAATGGGGAAATTATTAATGGAGATAGTTTACAAGTTTACCGTAAGTTAAATATTGGGACAGGTAAAGTAACTCCCGAAGAAATGGAGGGCATTCCTCATCATTTACTTGATATTTTAAACCCAGACGAATCATTTGATGCGTCAAAATTTAAAGAACTTGCGACGCAAGCTATCTTAGAGATTCATCAAAGAGGTAAGTTACCTATCATAGTAGGTGGTACCGGATTATATTTAGAAGGTTTATTATACGGACTCGGTTTTGGTGGCAACAAAAGTGAAGATGATCAAATTCGCAAAGCTTTAGAAAATCAAGCAGCCACCATATCAGACAACGACTTTTGGGAATTATTAAATCAAAAAGATCCTACGGCTGCTCAAAAGATTCCACCACAAAACACGCGACGGATTATCCGTGCACTCGAAGTGATCGCGACGACTGGTAAATTATTTTCTGAGCAAGAGGAGCATCAAGTACAAACGAAAGTATTTGATTCTTGTTTATTAGTATTGGATATGCCTCGTGAACAATTATATGAACGTATTAACCAACGCGTTGATTTAATGATTGAACAAGGTTTAGAAACAGAAGTTAAACAAATGTACCAACAATTTGATGGTGAATTAGTCAATGGCATGAAGGGCATTGGCTATAAAGAGTGGTGGGCGTATTTCGAAGGCCATCTATCACAAGAGACTGTCATCAATCAAATCAAGCAAAATTCAAGACGTTATGCAAAGCGTCAATTAACGTGGTTTAGAAATCGACTAAAAGACGCTCATTGGATTGATGCAAGGCAAAGCTGGCAAGAAGTACAACCGCTTATCACAGCTCATTTAAAAAAGGAAAGGAATACTCAATGATTGAGATAGAACAACGACCTGAGAAGGTCTTAATTTTCGGAGTGCAAACTGAAAATTATAGTGATGAAAAATTCCAGGTGTTGATGAAAGAAATGAAGTCATTAACGGAAACCGCCGGTGGCATTCCGACCGTTGAAATGACTCAAAAACTCCCGAGACTGAATTCTCGTTCAGCCGTTGGCAGTGGTAAATTAAGTGAAATTAAAGATGCCGTTAATAAAGAGGAGATTGATTTAGTCATTTCGATGAATGCTTTAACACCCAGCACCAATCGTTATATCGAAGATCAATTAGGCGTCAGAGTTATCGATCGAATTCAATTAATTTTAGATATCTTTGCGATGCGTGCCAAAAGTCGTGAAGGTAAATTACAAGTTGAATTAGCCCAATATGATTATTTATTACCTCGACTGCAAGGACGTCGTGATTATTTATCACGTTTAGGTGGGGGAATTGGAACACGTGGTCCTGGGGAAACCAAACTTGAAACGGACCGTCGCCATATTCGTACCATGATGTCCCAAATCAAAAAAGAACTGGCTAAATTATCAGAACATCGTGAATTGACACGTTCAAGAAGACGGAGTGGTTCTGAGTTTAATATTGGTTTAGTTGGCTACACGAATGCTGGTAAATCAACCATTTTAAGAGAACTGACCGAGAGTGATACTTATGTTGAAGATCAATTATTTGCTACTCTAGACCCTTTAACGCGTAAATTAACGATTAATGGTCATGATGGGTTTACTTTGACTGATACCGTTGGCTTTATTGAAGAGTTACCAACAACGTTGATTCAAGCTTTTAAATCAACTTTAGAAGAAATGCGATATGTTGATTTACTCTTACATGTCGTCGATGCATCCAGTGCTGATCGCATGATGCATGAACAAACCGTTTATAATTTAATCAAAGAATTAGAGATGGATCATTTACCTATTTTGACCGTTTATAATAAAAAAGATAAAATTGAAGGTAATTTCGAACCCACTTTATTCCCGTATGTCACAATTTCAGCTTTAGAAAAGGATGGCGTAGAAGCTTTAAAACAAAAAATATGGGCAGAAATTGTGCGAACGAGCGAAAAATTTGAAGTAGAAGTAGATCCCCAAGAAGCGGATCTATTAGCACTATATCGTCAGAAAACTTTAATTGAATCCTTGGAATTTGATGAAGAAAATCAAGTATATATTTTAAAAGGATTTAGACGTAGTGATAAAGAATTAGATAAGGAGCGCTAAACATTATGATAACCATGAAAGATATTATTGAAGAAGGACATCCCACATTAAGATCGGTAGCCGAACCAGTGGAATTTCCATTATCTGATGAACTAAGAAAGACAGCTTTAGAAATGCATGAATTTTTGGTTAATAGCCAAAATGAAGAGATTGCTGAAAAATATGATCTTAGACCTGGAGTAGGCTTAGCTGCTCCACAAATTAATGTCAATAAACAAATTTTTGCTGTGCATATTATGGAATATGATGAAGAGGGAAATGAAGTAGGACCTATCTTAAGTGAAATCATCTTTAATCCTAAAGTAATCAGTCATTCAGTTCAACAAGTTGCCTTAAAAGAAGGTGAAGGTTGTTTATCAGTTAATCGCGAAGTTAAAGGCTATGTACCGCGTCCAAAACGTGTAAAATTTACTTACCAAGACATTGACGGTAATGAACATACCTTAAAATTACGTGATTACGAAGCAATTGTAACGCAACATGAATTGGATCATTTAAAAGGTATCTTCTTTTACGATCATATCAATGAAGAAAATCCATTTGCTCAAGACGATAACTTAGAATTATTATAATTCAGCATTTGATTAATGGATAAATAAGAGAAAAAAACAAGTAACTGTAATGGATTCCAAAAATAGCCAATATTTGATGGTATCTTTTCATAAAGGCTGATAGGTCCTTGTGATATTACAATTGCTTGTTTTTATTTACTTGTTTATTTTTCTAGCTGTAGATCGAGTATTTTATCGAAATAGTTGATGCGTATTTTTTATAGCCTATTAGCATAGTTTTGTATTTTAGAAAATGGATGGTTTAATCGTCCATTCAATAAATGGAAGAGTCTAGGGAAATTACTTCAGTTGTGTAATGCTTCATGATAATTAATGATGCGATATTTTTTTAAAGTAAAGGCTAGAATTTAATCGTCTAAAGAGTATGACCGTCAATTTTTGGAAGAATAAGGTATTATTACGCATTAGACATTTAGAGGTTTAATTTTCTTTTCCCTCGCTATATTCTTATTGTACTTATTTAAAATAAGGGGTTGACCCTAATAGAGAAATGACGTATACTATAGTAGTTGATTAATTATGTCATTGTAGCTCAGCTGGATAGAGCATTCGCCTTCTAAGCGAACGGTCGCAGGTTCGAATCCTGCCAGTGACGTTAATATAACAAGGTTTTCTTGAAAACTACGCTTACAAGCGATCGGACCTCTTTCTGAAAAATCCCTTAAAAAGGACAAGCCAGAAAGGGGTATTTTTGGCTCTATGTCAAGTAATGTTGGTAAATAGTAATAGTTGCACTTGAACGCTTGTTCAAGTGCTCTTTTTGTATGACGGGCATGTCATACATCTAGGGTGCAAGTCCCTGAGGGCACCTGCTATCGGTGAACCCAATAGTGATTCTCAAGCTTGACCATCGTGAGGTGGCGAGGAGAAGAAGAGATAACGAAATCGTGGCTCCACGAACAGGAACACAATACGAAGGCGCGTATAGCGGATGAGATGGCGAAAAGCATTAAAGTCCAAATAGATAGTCGTAACCTATGCGTGTAAATTGTGGGAGTAAACGATGAAAGATGTATGACTTATCCCGTGAGGTCTCATGAGCGTCTCAGACGTAGTAATAACGAATCATGAGAAGTCAGCCGAAGCCATAGTAGTGTCGAAGCTTGCGTAATGTAAGTGGAGCGAAGGGCTGAACAATTAACAAAGTGTAAACTACTCGAATTGTATTCCTTTATATGTCTGATTAGTTAGGACAATATCACGTATTGATGGAGAAATAACGGAAAAAAATAAGACAAATAGGAACAGCGAAACAAGAAAGGAGACACACCATGTCGCAACTATTATTACAAATTTTATCGACTTCCAATATGACACTTGCACTCAAGCAGGTGAAACGAAACAAAGGAAGAGCGGGACTTGATGGTATAACGGTGGATGAAATCGAACAATACATCCGAGCAAACTGGCAAGATATTAAAGGTCAGATAATCCACCGTAAATACAAACCGACCCCAGTGCTCAGAGCTGAAATACCGAAGCCAGATGGCAGTAAGCGAAAATTAGGCATCCCGACTGTCATGGACCGAATTATTCAACAAGCTATTGTACAGGTATTGACCCTCTTATGCGAACCTCACTTCAGTGAATATAGCTATGGATTTCGCCCGGGACGTTCCTGTGAAGACGCCATCATGCAGTTATTAAGCTACCTTAACGATGGTTATGAATGGATAGTGGACATTGACCTTGAAAAGTTTTTCGACAACGTCCCACAAGACCGACTGATGTCACGGGTTCATGAACTTATTCACGACGGCGATGTTGAATCACTTATACGAAAATATTTACAAGCTGGAGTGCAAATCATGGGGGTTTATCATGAAAGTACTCAAGGAACCCCACAAGGAGGGAATTTATCTCCACTCCTATCCAATATCATGTTAAACGAATTGGACAAAGAATTAACAAAACGAGGGTTACGGTTTACGCGATATGCAGATGACTGCATTATAGCAGTCTCAAGTGAAGCAGCAGCCAAACGGGTCATGTACAGTGTTTCTCGCTACATTGAACAGAAACTGGGATTAAAAGTCAATATGACAAAGACAAAAATAACGCGGCCAAACAAACTTAAATACCTAGGATTCGGTTTTTATAAAAACACAAAGAGTCGACAATGGGCACCGCGTCCACATCAGGAGTCGATAGCACGATTTGAACACAAATTAAAGCAGTTGAGCAAACGAAGCTGGAGCGTATCACTCACCCAAAGAATTGAGAAACTAAATCAAGTTATAAGAGGTTGGGTTAACTACTACAGCGTAAGTTCGATGAAAACACGACTAAAAAGTATTGATGAGCATTTAAGAACGCGTATAAGGGTCGTGATATGGAAACAATGGAAGACCAAACGCAAACGACTTTGGGGACTTGCCAAGCTAGGAATGCCTAAAGGAATGGCAGACAAAGTCTCTGGTTGGGGAGACCATTATCAATTTGTAGCACTTAAATCAGGGATACAATACTACATCACAAAAGATATCCTAAGAATAAGAGGATTAATAAGTATCTATGATTATTATATAAAGCGACATGCGTTAAAAGTTAATTGAACCGCCGTGTGCCGAACGGCACGCACGGTGGTGTGAGAGGGACGGGAAACCGTCCCTACTCGATTTACTGAAATTAAGCTATCTTATTTTGCATTTCTAATTGTTTTTGGTATTCTTCTTCATATTTTTTAATGGCATCTTCTTCAGTAAATAACAGCGGACGATAAGCTTCATTCTTCACCTTATTATGAGCAGTCGATAATATAATTCTACTTCTTAAGTGGTAGAAGTTTTGATATCCATAACTGATTCGTTTAATGACTTTAATTTTATTATTTGTTCCTTCCACACAACCGTTTGATAGCGTATAGGTTAAGCTATTCTGTATATTATGGCGATAATGATATAAAGTGTTAAATGCCGTTCTTATTTTTCTAGGGAGGCGATATTTCTTGCTTTCCTCTAATACATGGATGAATTGATCATAGGAATGTTCCTTAATGGCATCCATTACTTCATGAATCAGACGGTAACAGAGATTTAAGGTTGAATCTTTTGATAATAAATAATCGACAATGCCTCTTTCATGAATCGCTTGCTTAAATAATGAATATTTCTTATACTCTTCGAACGCCAACTCATTCCAATCTTTTAATAATAGTTTCCAATATCGCTTAAACTTATTCGCATCAGGTTTGTTTTTCGATTTTATACGATTCATCACTTCTATCCGATGTTGATTTAAAGCCCTTGTCACCAACTGTACGATATGAAAACGGTCGATGACCACGACGGCATTTGGAAAAATCGAGGGAAGAAACTCTTTAAACGCCCCGTTCATATCCATCGTGATGGTTTTAACTTTCAATCGTTCCGCTCTAGAAAAACGCATAAAATAGTCATATAAAAAAGCTTGGGTTCGGTTTTCTAAGACATCCACTACATTATGTTTGTGATTATCCATTAAAATACACGACATAGCAGCCTTCACATTCTTCACGGATTTAAATTCATCTATCGCTATATGTTTGGGTAGTGATGTGGGTTTGGTATTATATTGATAACTATAGGCTTTCAATTGACGTAGTACCGTATGCGATGAAACATTCCAGGTTTCAGCAATATCTTTGATGGGTTTCGTTTTACCCAATTCTTGAAGAATCATTACCTTTAAGGGTGATGAAATCGTACAGTGCTGTTTGGTTAAGTTAGTTTGAGAGACCGTTGTTTTTTGACAATGTTTACAAAGGTATCGTTGTTTAGTCAGTTTAAGATAAGTAGGTTGAAGGTTATATTGCCCAATTAGGATGACGGTCCTATAAGATCCATAATCAATCATATCTTCCACTCCATTATTACTACTACGACAATGAGGACACATTTTAGGCGGATTCTTTAGAGTACCTGTAACGGTTAATATTTTTTTAAAGGCTTTTGAGACAGAAAGCATTTTTTTAGTAGAACTTTTAAATTGATGAACTGAGAAATAGCATTCTTCTTCAAAATCATTCTGTTCTATATTGATATTAAGGTCTTCCATTCCTAGTAAAATTTTAGTATGATTGTATGTAGCCATGTGATTTCCTACTTTCTATATTTTTGTGGGCAACTTAATTATAGAGGAAATCACGGGCTTTTTGTGTATAAAAATAGTGCTGGTGATTTCGCCACCAACACTAAAAATTATAGAACCATTAATCTTGTCTTTTTGCTCAAAACGCATTACAAGATAATTTTAATGAAATACTAACATATTTACAAATAGAAGAGCAAGCAGCACTTAAAAGTGTAAATCCAGAATCAAATACTCAAGAAGATAGTTCATTAGTTTCAAAGGCTAAAGAATTGGAAGAACAAGGTTTTAACGATACCCAAATTTATGATGAGTTATCTAAAGTTTATGATGGGGTTCAATATGTGATTAATAATGATGGATCAATTGTTTTTCAAATTTTTGGTATAGATACATCTAAAAAAGATGAGGTTTTAAGAGTTCGATATAAAAAAGCAGATATTATCGAGGCACAATTGAAAGATGACAAATTAGTGTTTGATAATATTGAATATTCTCTTGAATAAGAATTAAAATATTATATAAACTAGCCTACCTATTTTAATAGGTAGGCTAGTTTTTTAGTGTTTAAAAAAAAGTTAGGTGGAAAATTGGAGAAATTAACGTTAAAACAGAAAAGATTTGCCGATGAGTACATCATTTCTGGTAATGCTACGGATGCTGCAATTAAGGCTGGGTATAGTCCAAAATATGTAAATACGAACGCAAGCAAGTTACTACAAAACACAACTGTTCGAGCGTACATAGATACGAGAGTAAATAAGATGAGTAAATCTAAAATACTAGATGCTCAAGCAAGAAGAGAGTTGTTATCGTCTTTAGCAGAAGATAAATAGAACTCGCCAAACGACAGAATTAAAGCAGTAGACATTTTAAACAAAATGGATGCAACCTATGTGAACAGACAAGAAGTTGAAATGAAGTCTGCTATTCAATTTGTGGACGATATTGAGAGTGATCCAGATGAGACAAGTTAGAATATCAGAATTGCTCCCGAAAGCATTTCATTCTGTGTGGCGAGCAACATTCAACTCTGACATCTTACATATCGTTTGTAAAGGTGGACGAGGTTCAGGTAAAACATCAGATATTGCTCATATTATCATTCAATTAATAATGCGGTTCCCTACTAATGCGGTGTGTATTAGGAAAGTGGACAACACATTAGAACAATCAATATTTGAACAGTTGAAATGGGCTATCAATGAACAAGATGTAGCTCACTTATTCAAAATTAATAAGTCTCCATTGCGAATTACATACATACCTAGAGGGAATTACATTGTGTTCCGAGGGGCGCAAGAGCCAGAAAGAATTAAGTCTTTGAAAGATGCTAAATTTCCTTTTGCAATTGCTTGGATTGAGGAAATGGCAGAATTTAAAACAGAAGACGAAGTAAAAACTATAACTAACTCTTTATTGCGTGGCGAATTGGATAAGGGTGTTTTTTACAAATTCTTTTATAGCTATAATCCACCAAAGAGAAAGCAATCATGGGTAAATAAGAAATATGAAACAAATACACTAGCAAAGAATACTATTGTACATCACTCCACTTATTTAGACAATCCATATATATCTAAAGAGTTCAAAGCCGAAGCATTAGCTACTAAAGAACGCAATGAAAAGAGATATAAATCGGAATATCTTGGTGAAGCAATTGGTTCTGGTGTAGCACCATTTGAGAATTTGGAATTCAGAACGATTACTGATGAAGAAATAGCAAGCTTTGATAATATACGACAAGGTAATGACTTTGGGTATGCTAATGATCCCGATGCATTCGTGAGTTGGCACTATGACAAAACTAGAAGAATTATCTACGCAATGGATGAGATATATGAAGTTAAACTTTCAAATAGAAAGCTTGCTGAACGTTTGATTGATAGGGAGTATCATACAACTATTACAGTTGTTGATTCTGCCGAACCTAAGTCAAGAGATGAACTTAAAGAGCATGGTGTGAAAGTTAAAGCAGCTAAAAAGGCCCAGATTCAGTAGAGTTTGGAGAACGTTGGTTAGACGATTTAGAAGCAATTGTGATTGATCCTCAACGGACACCAAACATTGCAAGAGAATTTGAACCAATTGATTATCAAGTTGACCGAGATGGGAATCCAAAGAATAGATTAGTTGATTTAGATAACCATACAATAGATGCAACGAGATACGCTTTTGAAGATGATATGAAAATGACAGGTAAATAGCTATTCTAATTTTTTTTGCATATTATGTTAGTTTTATAACTAACAAATTAGAAAAATTGAAATGAAATAAAACTCTGATTTTATCTCATTAAACCCACTCAATATCATTGAATGAAATACCTCTCAAACCAACATTTTCCAATTCTTTTATTTTTGACATCAAGCGTTCAACAATTTCATCTACGCTCAATGTACCAATCCACCCATCAATTAATTCAATCAATGTTTCAGCTGTCTCATTATTCACTTCACTGAAAGCAAAGTTGTTAAAGTCTGATGGGTGTACCACTTCAACTAACACTGCTTGTACTAATTCTCTACCTCGTTCAAAGCCATATAATTCTCTAGCTCTAGCAATTAAATTGAAATACGTATTTAATTCATGAGTTCCACCACACCCCTCATGTGGAAACTATAGCGTTGATACAAAGGGAAACTATGTAGAAATCCTGAGATTCAAGCTCTTTCATGACTATTTTGCCTTTGAGGAAGATGACCAAAATAACAAGCGGAAAGTACTAAAAAGGTATTTTAATGTTTCAGTGGTGGTTGACCTAGTTAGTGGAGATACAAGACAATAGGACAAAAGTTAGAATCAGCAAGGATTAAAATACTTGCTGATTTTTGCATTTATACTTTCAGACTTGTTAAAAGGATAAGTCAAGAATGGTGGTTTTGATAATTCTAGAATGGCAAAAAGGAAAAGTCTAGACTTGTTAAAATGACAACCTAACTATATAGAGATTAGTTAGATTGATAGAGTTATATTCATATTAGGGGGAGAAAGAAAAATACCTCACTTTCAAAAGTAGATATAAGCTGAAACGGAGATCTACCGTAACAGGTTTAAAATAAATATTGACATACTAGTAAATACAATTATATTTGCTTAGTTCTAAAAGATAAAATAAAAAAGGTTTATATAAACCATTTACAATCATTTTTGATTATGGTATAGTTAAACCATAATAAAAAAGGCTATTCTATTTAATTAGAATTAGGAGGGTATTATATGGAAAATAAAGATGTATATGAAGTAATGGACAGCTTAAGAGCAAGAGTTGGTTCACAAGAATATATTTATGTATTTATAGTGAATTATTATTTAAGTAGAAAGTTAAAAACTGACTCATTTAATCAAATTTTAGAAAACTTTCAAGACGAAAATATTAAATACAATTTAAGAGATGCTTATAAAGATGATAATAACTATATAGAACAGTTTAATAATCTTAAAGACTTCTCACTAGATGAAATTACTGAAATCATAGGTGGACTTTCTGAATATGCTGGTAGGAGAGGTAGAGGGGAAAATACTACAGTTAAGTCAATTATTGATTTATCGCTAGAACTTTTGAGTTTAGATAAAGAAGACACATTATTAGATGTAGGTTCAGGGATAGGAACAACATTGCTGGAAGCATCTAAAATATCTAGTATCTCCGGCATTGAAATAAATCCAGAGAATTATATGCTATCATGTTTATTACTAGATTTATTTAATATATCAATAGAAAAAATGATGCATAAGGATGTATTTACTTATGATTTAAGTGAATTTAATGCCAATAAAGTTTTTATGAACATGCCCATGGGGCTAAAAATGTCAGGAAAAAAATTAGAGGAAGTTTTAAAATTAAAATTTGATAAATCAGTTTACAAAAATCATATTAAATCTATTGACTCATCTTGGGTTTTTGCATTAGATATCATTGAAAACACAAAATTTGAAAAATTCGTAATGCTTATGAATGGCAATCCTTTATATAGCGATAATCATCAAGATGTAAGGAAGATATTAATTGATAAAGGTAAGGTTGAGGCTGTTATAGCATTACCTAGTAACTTATTAGCTTACACTGCTATTCCTATATACCTAGTTGTATTTAGCCATAATAATGAAAGCATAAAATTTGTTGACGCAAGTAAACTTTATTCAGATATTAAATATAGGCATGTGTTAGAAAAAGAACATATTAAAAAAATTACAAAAGCATTAGATAAGGATTCGAATATTAGTAAGACAGTAGATTCCAAAAAACTTATAGATGAAGATTTTACCCTTGATCCACTAAGATATACCGTAGAAGAGTTTCCATTTGAAAAAAGCATTATATTGAAGGATGTAGTAAAATCAATTAACAGGGGTCACACTATTAGTAAAAAAGACCTGGAAGAAATGACTTCAGTTCAACCAACAGAGTATCAATATTTAATGTTACAAAATTTTCAGGATGGAATATTAGATGGAAATTTACCATACCTAAAGAATTTAAACGAATCTTATGAACGATATTTTCTGAAAGATAACTCGGTTATTATTTCTAGGCTATCACCTTTTAAAATAGGTTCGGTTGGTAAATTGAAGACTAATGTGTTAGCGAATGGAAATTTGTTTTTCTTAGAAATTGATGAAAATAAAATAAACAAAGATTTCCTTACTGCCTACTTACAAAGTAGAATAGGTTTAAGAGAAATAGAAAAATATGCTAAAGGCTCCACTATGAAAACAATTAGTATAAAAGATCTTGAAAAAGTTAAAATTCCAAAAATAAGTATGGAAAAACAAATTGAAATTGGTAATCAATTCGTACTATTGAATTCTGAATTTAAGGCAATCAAGAAAAGGACCGATGAAATAATAGAAGAGAGATTAAATATGTTTGAAGGAGGTATATAATGCTTCTGGATAACGAATTAAAAATTGACGTTGCATCTGACGCAACAAAAATAGTAATGAAAAGAATTATTGGTGCTAGATCCATTAGTGAGTTGAGAAGTTATCTAAAATCAATAGGGCTTGAGGAGCTGACTCCAGAGATAGATAACTTCCAGCCTAATGGAGATGTTTATGTCTTAGGAGATTTGAGCATTAAAGATAATATTGTCTATCAAATATTTAAAGATTTAAATATAGATGTTAATAGAATAAAACTAGTAAAAGGCTATAATGAGTTTAAGACTTATAATTTTAATAGGTTCCAATATGATACTTCAGTAAGGCTGATATTTGTAGGGCCAATACCCCATTCAACAAAAGATAAAGGTGAGTATTCAAGCGTTATAGCAAGAATGGAGGAGGAAGAGGGTTTTCCTAAAATTGTAAGGCTTGGAACTGAAGGCAGTTTGAAAATTACCAAAACAAACCTTAAAGATGCTATTATTAAAGAAATAGAATCTAATTATTTAGATACAAATTAATTGTTGAGAAAATTTAATAAACTAGAGGAAACTAGGAGGTTATTTATAAATGAACGAAAGAACTAGACATAATCAAACAGGAATCAATGTGCAACAAAAAGCCAACATGATTTGGAATATAGCAGATATACTTAGGGGGCTTTATAAACCTCATGAATATGGAAAAATCATCTTACCAATGACTATAATTAAAAGATTCAATGATGCTTTGTATTTAACTAAGGATAAGGTTATTGAAACCTACCAAGAGGTAAAAGATTTTGATTTGCCAGATAAATTTTTAAGGGAAGCATCAGGATATGAATTTTATAATACAAGTCCATATACTTTTACAAATTTAATAGCAGATTCAGAAAACATAGAAGACAACTTTAGGGAGTTTTTAAATGGTTTTTCTGAAAACGTCATAGATGTTTTAGAAAGCTTTGATTTTGATAGGGAAATAAGCAAACTTGCAAATGCAAATATGTTGTTTTTGATAATACAAGAATTTAATAAAAAAGAATCCTATATGGGACCTGATCAAATTTCTAGTGTAGATATGGGGTATGTATTTGAGGAATTAGTAAGAAGATTTTCTGAATCCTATGATGAAGAAGCAGGAGAGCATTTCACATCTAGAGATATAATTTACCTTATGACAGATTTATTAATTTCAGAAGATAAGGAAGTTTTATTAAAGGATGGGGTATATAGGACAGTATATGACCAGACTATGGGAACTTCACAAATGCTGGGGGCCATGGAAGAAAGATTAAAGGATTTAGACAAAAATGCAAGGGTAACTCTTTTTGGCCAGGAGGTAAATCCAGAAACTTATGCTATTGCCAAGGCGGATATGCTTATAAGAGGTGGAGATTCTCACAACATGAAACTTGGAAACACATTAACAGAAGATGCCTATAAGGATTATACCTTTGATTATTGTATTTCAAACCCGCCTTTTGGTCTAGATTGGAAGTCAGAAAAAGGTGCAGTAGAAGCAGAAGCCAAGCTAGGAGATAGGGGCAGATTTGGAGTAGGCCTTCCCTATGTAAATGATGGACAACAGCTTTTCGATTTAAATGGAATAGCTAAATTAAAAGATACAGGAAGAATGGCCATAGTTCACAATGGCTCGCCCCTCTTTAGTGGTCCAGCTGGAAGTGGACCTAGTGAAATTAGAAGATATATGATTGAAAATGACTGGCTAGAAGCCGTAGTACAACTTCCAAATGACAGCTTTTATAATACAGGAATAACTACTTATATATGGATTATATCTAAGAATAAGCCTAGTCATAGAGCAGGAAAAGTTCAATTAATAGATGCTTCTAAAACTTTTGTACAAAGAAGAAAATCCATAGGAAATAAAAGAAACGATATAACGGCTCAATGTAGAGAAATTATAATAAAAGCCTATGGAGACTTTTTAAACAAGGAATATGTTGAAGGGGATAAGGTCTGTGAGTCAAAGATATTTGACAATATAGAATTTGGATACAATCAAATCACTATAGAAACTCCACTTAGACTTAAATTTAAAATAGATGAAGCTGGAATAGAAAGATTTAAAGAGGAAACTCAATATAAAAACCTAGGAAAACTTACAAAAGCACAAGAAAGAGGAAAAACTGAAGAAGAAATAAAGGAACTAATGAAATTAGGAGAAGAAAATCAAAAGGAAATAATAGACCTACTTGAAGGCTTAATAGGACAAGTATGGCTAGATAGGGATGAGTTTGTAAAAATGATAAACAAACTTTTCAAGGATAAGGCTATAGAACTTAGAGCTCCTTTAAGAAATGCCATAATAAAGGTATTTGGACGACATGATGATGAGGCTAACATATGTAAAAATACTAAGGGAGAGGTGGAGGCTAATAGTGATCTACGAGATACAGAAAGAGTTCCCTTAGATGAGGATATAGATCAATACTTTAATAGAGAGGTTAAACCCTATAATCCAGAGGCATGGATAGATAAAGAAAAAACTGTAGTTGGATATGAAATCCCTTTTACAAGATATTTCTATAAATTTGAAGAACCAGAACCAGCAGACATTATTTCAAGTAGGATACTAACATTAGAATTAGATATTACTACATCACTAAGAGAGTTATTTAGTGAGGATGGTGAAAGAATTGACTAGAAAGATGAAAGATAGTGGAATTGAGTGGATAGGGGAGATACCTGAGGATTGGGAAATAAGGAAATTAGGAAATATATCAAAACTATATACAGGAAATAGCATAAAGGATAATGAAAAGGATAATTATATTAGTCCTATAAATGCAATACCTTATATAGCAACAAAAGATGTAGGATTTGATAATAAAATTGATTATGATAACGGAATGTATATAAAGAAAGACGATGGAAAATTTAAGAGAGCATATAGAGGTAATACATTAGTTTGCATAGAAGGAGGAAGTGCAGGCAGGAAAATTGCTAAGATTGAATCGGAGGAAGTTTGTTTTGGAAATAAACTTTGTTGTATAAACTCAAATGTTATTTCTAATAATTATTTATATTATTATTCATTATCACCAAATTTTATTAATGGGTTTCAATCAAGAATAACTGGATTAATTCCGGGTGTAACATTACTGGAAATGGCACAAATAGAGATAGTTGTACCATCAAAACATAAACAAAAAGCAATAGCAAACTTCTTAGACAAAAAAACACAAGAAATAGATAATATAATATCTAAAACTAAAAAAGCCATAGAAGAATATAAAAGATATAAACAATCTCTTATAACAGAAACTGTAACAAAAGGATTAGATAAAAATGTTCAGATGAAAGATAGTGAAATTGAATGGATAGGTAAGATACCAGAGCATTGGGATGCAACTAAACTTAAAAATGTTACGAGCAAATTAACTGATGGAGCTCATATATCTCCAGATACCAACGAGGGTAAGCATTATTTTGTATCAACTGTAGATATAAATAATGGTATGATAGATTTTAATAATGCATTAAAAACATCGAAAGAATCTTATGAATATATGGTTAGAACAGGTTGTAAACCGAATATAGAGGACTTATTAATGAGTAAGGATGGAACTATAGGAAAGATGGCATTAGTTAGAGAAGAAAATAATTTTGTTGTTGCATCTTCATTATTAATAATTTCATCAAATACTAATAGTATTATTGAATATATATATTATTATCTAATGAGTAAAGTGGGAGAAAATCAAATAGAAAGTTATCATAAAGGTTCAGGTCTAAGAAGAATTTCGATAATTAATACAGGAAACATACTTATTACAGTTCCCCCATTACAAGAACAAAAAGCCATAGCTTCATACCTAGACCAAAAATGTTCTCAAATAGACCAAATAATCTCAACAAAAGAAAAGCTCCTAACTGAAATGGAAGCTTACAAGAAATCATTAATATATGAAACTGTAACTGGAAAAAGAGAGGTGGAATAATTGGAATATAAAGAGATAAGATTTGAAGAAGATATAGAAACTTATTTATTAAATCATGGTGGCTATGAAAAAGGGAATATGGCTACCTATGACAAGGAAAAGGCTATAGATATGGAAACTTTCCTTAGATTTATTCAAACAAGTCAACCTAAGGAATGGGAAAGATATGAAAAGATATATAGGGAAAAATCAGAGGAGGCTATCTACAAAAGATTTGATGAATCTGTTAAGATGCATGGTCTTTTAAGTGTCCTTAGGGATGGAGTTACTGACAGGGGTATTAGGTTTAGATTTGCCTTCTTTAAGCCTGAAAGCACCTTAAATCAAAAGGTTATAGATAACTATAATAACAATATATTAACTTTAACCCGCCAATTTTATTATTCAAATGGAAATAGAAATTCAATAGATATGGTCCTATCTTTAAATGGTATTCCAATAATAGCCTTAGAACTTAAAAACCAACTAACAGGCCAAACTGTAGACAACGGAAAATCTCAGTTTATAGAAAATAGGAACCCAAGGGAAAAATGCTTTAATTTTAATCATAGATTTTTAGTTTATTTTGCCCTAGACCACTATGATGTTGAAATGACTACTGAATTAAAGGGAAGGGATACTTTCTTTCTTCCATTTAATCAAGGTTCAAATGGTGCTGGCAATGTTGGGGGAAAAGGTAATCCTGCCAACCCTAATGGATATGCTACTTCATATTTATGGGAAAAAGTATTAAAGAAGGATACTTTACTAGATATAATTCAAAGGTTTATGCACCTAGAAGAAAAAACAGAGACTAAAGTGGTAAAAGGAAAAGAAGTAAAAAAGACTAGAAGAAGATTAATATTTCCTAGATACCATCAACTAGATGTAGTAAACAAACTTATAGAAGATGTTAGAATTAAAGGGACAGGTGAAGATTATTTAATTCAACATAGTGCTGGTTCTGGTAAAAGTAATTCCATAGCCTGGCTTGCCTACGGACTTTCAAACCTCCATGATAAGGATGACCAACCTATATTCACTTCTGTCATAATAGTTTCAGATAGAAGAGTTTTGGATAGTCAATTACAAGAAACTATTATGAGCTTTGACCATACTCCTGGAGTAGTTGAAACCATAGGAAAGGACAAGACTTCACAGGATTTAAAAGATGCTATAAATAACAATAGGAAGATTATAGTAACAACCTTACAAAAATTCCCTGTTATCTATGAGGAAGTAGATGAATCTAAAGGTAAGAGGTATGCAGTAATTGTAGATGAAGCCCACCAAAGTCAATCTGGATCTAGTGCTAAGATGCTAAAGACAGCTTTAGCTGATACAGAAGAAGCCCTAAGGGAGTTTGCAGAAATTGAAGGCATGGATGAAGAAGAAGCCTTAGACAATGAAGATAAATTAGTAGAGGAAATACTATCCCATGGTAAACATAATAATCTATCTTTCTTTGCCTTTACTGCTACACCTAAAAAGGAAACCATAGACCTATTTGGAACAGAAAGGGAATATGGAAACAAATCTGCCTATCATAACTATTCTATGAGACAGGCCATAGAAGAAGGTTTTATTTTAGATGTTCTTCAAAATTATATGACCTATAATACTTGCTATAAAATAGCTAAAGATACAGAAGAAAATCCAGAAGTACCTTCTTCAACAGCAGTTAGAACTATTAATAGATTTGCATCCTTACATCCCCATAACCTTCAACAAAAAACACAAATAATTGTAGAACAATTTAGAGATATAACTAAAAATAAAATCAATGGTAGAGGAAAAGCTATGGTGGTAACAGCTTCAAGACTTCATGCTGTTAGATATTATCATGAAATCAAGAATTATATAGAAATTAAAGGCTATGATGATTTAGAAATTTTAGTAGCATTTTCTGGGATTATTAAAGATAAGGGTGTAGAGTTTACTGAGGAAAAAATGAATAAAAGAAAAGATGGATCTACTATAAAAGAAAGTCAATTGCCAACTGAATTTGCAAGTGATGATTTTAATATGTTAATAGTTGCTGAAAAGTATCAGACTGGTTTTGACCAACCACTACTTCACACAATGTTTGTAGATAAAAGATTAAGAGGAGTAAAGGCAGTACAAACACTTTCCAGATTAAATAGAATTACACCAGGGAAAGAGGATACCTTTGTTTTAGATTTTGTTAATACTAAAGAGGAAATAGAAGAAGCTTTCAAACCATACTATGAAGCCACTATTTTAGATGAAACAATAAATGTAAACCTTATATATGATACACAAATTTTATTAAGGGAAGCTAGACTTTATAATGATGATGATATAGAAAGGTTTGTTAATATTTATTATAAGGAAGGCAAACAGACACCTGCTGATTTGGGAAAGATAACAAGTTTGATTAAACCTATAATAAATAGATATCTTGAATTATCGGAAGAAGATCAGTTTAAATTCAGGAAAGACATTAGAAATTTCAACAAATGGTATTCCTATATAATTCAAATAACTAGGATGTATGATAAGGACCTTCATAAAGAATATGTATTTACTTCATATCTACAAAAATTGATTCCAAGTCCTGAGAGAATAAGTTTAGATTTAGATGGAAAATTGAAACTTGAATTTTACAAACTAGATAAGACTTTTGAAGGAGATATTAGCATAATAGCAGATCCGACTATTGGATATGGAGAACTAGATACTGGAAGTAAACCTAAGGAAGACGAAGATTATTTAGATGAAATAATCAATCGTATAAATGAAAGATATCATGGAGACTTTACAGATCAAGATAGGGTAGTTATAGATTTTATATATAAAGAAGCAAGTCAAGGGCTGAGAAAAGAATCCTTAACAACTTATGCTAAGAAAAATGATAGCGAGGTATTTAAAAAGAGCATATTTCCTAAGGATTTTGAAGATATTGCATTCAAATTATATAAAGAAAATAAAGATAGAAACAATTCATTTAAGAAATTGTTTCAAGATAAGGAATTTTATAATGCAGCTATGTCTGCTGTAGGAGAGATGATTTATAAAGATTTGAGAAGTTAGGAAGAATTAATTAAAAATCTTAAATAAGGGATAATCGACATTAAAAAGATCAAGGGATTGATATCCCTGGTCTTTGACTGTAGAAAGGAGATATTTAGATGACTATAGGATGGAATTTTTCACCCTATAATTATGGGAGAAGACAGGGGATATCGGATTCAGGAGTGGAAACATTTAGAGGGGATAGGTATAGGCATTTAGCTAAGGAAATTTGTCAAAATTCTCTAGATGCAATAAAAAAAGATGAAGAAACAGTAAAAATTGATTTTCAACATATTGAAATTGATAAAAAAGATATCCCAGGATATGAGAGATATATAGAAGTATTCAATCAATGCTATGAAACAAGTAAGAATGGATCTGGAAAGGTAAAGGATTTTTTTGCCTACAGTAATGACATCTTAGATAAAGAGAAAATTAGTGTTTTAAGAATAAGTGACTTTAATACAACTGGATTAACAGGATCTAAAGAGGAAAAGGATACTGCTTGGAATGATTTAATCAAGGCAGCAGGTATATCTAATAAGGGAGGGGAGGCAGGAGGAAGCTTTGGTATTGGGAAATATGCAGCCTTTGCCTGCTCAAACCTACGTACTATCTTCTATAATACATATGATGAAGATGGAATAGAGGCCAGTCAGGGCGTTACAGAAGTCATAAACTTTATGGATGTAGATGGAAAGGAAAAAGAGGGTGAAGGCTACTATGGTCTTGGTAGTAAGAACCTACCTATATTTAGTCAGTTAAAACTAGACCCAAACTTTGATAGAGGGCAAAGAATGGGGACTGATATATATATCATTGGATTTATAGAGCAGGATGACTGGGTTGAATCAATAGTCTATTCTGTTATAGACAGTTTTCTAATAGCTATTTACAATGGGAGACTAGAAGTAAAAGTGGGAGACATTTTAATAAACAAATCAACCTTAGAGGATATAGTTGAAAATAAGCTGGATTATAATAAGTCTGGAAGGAATAGAAATTCTTTAGAATTTTATAAGGTATTAACATCTGAAGAAACAATTATTAATAGCTTTTCACTTGATGCTAGTGGTGGAGATTATCTTGGGAAGTTCAAAGTTTATTTGTTGGTAGATAATGAATTAACAAGTCGCAGGGTGCTAATGTCTAGAATCAATGGAATGAAGGTATTTGAGCAGGATAGATTTCCTAGAGGAATACCTTTTTCAGGAATTTGTATTTTGCAAGATAGGAAAATAAATGATTACTTTAGAAAGATGGAGACTCCTGAACATGATGCTTGGAAGGCAGATCAATTTTCAGAAAATCCAAAAGAAATTAGACAGGCTAATGAAACTAGATTAAACCTTATTAAACAAATCAGAGAGGAACTTAATAGACTGGCTAAGGAAACTACTCTAGATGAAACAGATGTAGGTGACCTTGGTATACTATTACCTGATTTAGAGGATGACCTTTTAGGAAGTAAAGGTAAAGATGAATCATTAACAAATGAAAATACAGAATCTAAAGTCAATATAAAGATTGAAGATGAATCACAAAATAAGAAAATGCCAGTATATGGTGAGGAAACTGGGGAAGGAGACTTTGATCCTCAAGGTCCTGGACAAGGAGGGGGTAAATCCTCCTACAGGGATGGTAGAAAAGGTGTGGGAAGACAGAGAGTTGCTACAAATTATTTTAACATTAGAATGTTTCAAATCAGTAGTTCTAAGTACCGGATGGTTTTAAAAAGTCGTCATGATTTGGAAGATGCAGAATTGCTTGTATCAGCAGTTGGTGAAGACAAGAGAACCAGGTTAGACATAGGAATAAACAATGCAGTAGATAAAACTAATAATAAAGATTTGGAAATAAAGAACAAGAGGATTTCCCTAGGGAATATAGCAAAGGATAATGAATTTATTATCGATTTTCAGCCAGATATTATTGAACAATTATCTATGGAGGTGGTAATTTATGCAACTTAAGGAAAGATACCATCCATATCCTGTTTTAGCCCCTTATACAGATGATTATCTAAATAGTGAATTTAGAATAGAGTCTTTAGAAGATAAAACCATGGGCAAAGAATATCTATTTGAAATTGAACTAAATATTAAGAATCCTGGGCTAGAGAACCTAATCAAGGAAAACAAAGCTGAGTATGTCATTCATGTAGAGTGTTCAAAGACTTCTTTTAGGGAGGTTTTTACAAGTGATTTCTCAAAGATAGAAATTAGTATTGATTCTTTCAGCTTAGATGGCAAGGTTGAATTTTCCCCATTTATAATAGCAAAGGAAAATATTTTAAACTATAAAGATGGCTCATTTGATCCTATATTTGATGGATTTTCATTTAACATAAACAAAGGACAGTATTTAGCCATAGGTAATAGAGCTATTATTTCAATTATTAAAGATAAGGATGATCTAAAACAATTATCATCTATAATTAGAATTGCCCAGGTAGCAGATTTAGAAAAAGAAACAAAGGTAAATCTAGAGGGAGATAGGATACAAATAATGGTATCCAATGAAAGCTATGAAATGTACACATATGCTAGTAGAAACCACAATAGACTTAGAATTTTACATAGTATGATTGTACTACCAGCATTAATCTATGTTTTATATGAGTTAAAAGAAGACTCAGGAAATGATTTCGAACAATATTCAGATCGTAGATGGTTCCAGGCTTTAGAAGTCAGGATGAAGGAACTAGGAATTAATTTAGACAGCAATTTATTTAGTGCAAAATCACCTTACGAATTAGCTCAGATTTTATTAGATTATCCCACAAAGGATGCTTTAGATAAAATATATGAAGCAGATCAGGAGGAGAATTAAATGAAACTATATTATATGAGACAAGAGATATTAGAAGATTTAAAGAATAATGCTGCTAATAATATTCATGAATATAGAGAAGAAAGTAACCAATGGATAATGGAAAAATATGAAAATCCCTTTTTAGAGTATAAGAGGACAGTAGAAGATTTTGAGCTCTTGTTTGACCCTAAAAATGTAAGTGTTTCTGATATGGAAAACGTTAAAACACTTCATAGTAATCTAAGATTCTTAACTAGAACTGAGGCAGCAGACGAAAGGCTGTGGGCAGGTATGTCTCATTCAGTATTTTGGGATTTTATGAGAGAAAGGTGGTCGAATAGATCAGCAAAAGAAGAAAAAGATATAGGTAATAGATATTTTTTAACTGGTGGATCATCTAATAGAAGAGCATTGTTTATGAATACCATATCAAGATATTGGTGGATAGGAGAATTAATATATGATGAGGATAATAGCAAAGATCCTTATTATTTAATAGAGGTATTTAGTGATAATTTTATAACATATGTTCATACCTTTTTGTCAAGTAGTTTCACTAGTAACACTAATATAGTAAAGGGTGTATTAAGACCTATGCTTAAATATAAAGAGGTCAATGGTGGTTTATCTAGGGAAGACTTTCAGGCTATTGTTAGATATGCAAATCTTATAGGAGGGAGTTACCTTCTAGATTATCTATCAACAGAAGAAATAGAGGAAAAAATTAGTTCTTATATTGATAACACGATAAGTCAAAATCTAGAGGATAAAGAAACTAGGGTAAATCAAGCAGAAGATAAGCAAGAGCAGGTTAGAGAAAAAAGGGAATATTCGGCAAGCTAAAAGAAAGTCTTTTAGGTGGAGCATAGGGTTTTTATATGGTAATATTAGTTTTATTTGTATAATTACTTGCCTTGACACCATTCTGACGGACTTAATATCTATTAAAAGACACATTAATAAAATTAAATTATAGGAAATTAGAGGATTGATTTCATAGGTTATATTTATTAATAGCTATATTAATCAGTCCTATTTGTATATTTTCTTGTCAGGATATTTTGGATTTTAATTATTTCCCTTGAGATATCATCATTCTCTATTTTTAGATCTTTAATATCTTCTCTATAGATTATTCCGGTAATATTTAACCTCTTTGCAATCTGATTAAGGTTGTTAGAGTTTTTCCCTATAAGAGTTTGTAGCCTTCTAAAAATATTCATATCAATTACAAATATAGGGGCTTCAAGAACACTTTTCCTAATAAAATGAGCCATTGATTTTGATTTACTGAGTTCAAGCTTTTTCATAAAAAGTTCTTTTTCTTCCTTGGTTAATTTGATTTCAATTCTTTCATTTCTATACCTATTTGTCATATAAATCCTCCTTTTATTTTTATTTTTGAACAGGGTATTAGGGGTGTCCCCTAAATCATTCCGATAGGAACAAGTAGAAAAATGGATAAAAAGAAGCGAACCTAAAAGGGTTCGCTTCATCAATTTTCTCGTAAGTGTCCGTACACTTACTGTACTTGCTCATTAAAGTTTTTAAAAGCAGGCATTAAGCTAAGTATTTGATTTATATTCTAATATTACCGCACTTTGGAAAAAATGTCAGCGTGGATTAGCCGCTTTTTCTGTGTCCATTTTTTATTTAATCTTCTAAAAACTTTTTTAAAATAGCGAATCAAGCGGGTCATATTTTCACTGTTATATATAGGGGGACTTAAGTAGTCCTATGAGAATAAAGAAAGTCTTGGTAACAATTTTAAAAGAGGAAGAATAGATGGAGGACATATTAGAATATAACATTCAGCTTGCCATGCTTAGGCAATTATTAAGTGAAAAGCTAATAAACAAGCAAGAATACTTTAAGATTAAAAAGCTTCTTATGGGAAAATATAATATTTCTTCAGATTTGACCTGCTAAATTTAACTAGTCGCGGTAGAATAGGATTGTATAAATGTAATTAAATCAATGATTGAAAAGCTAGTCGAAATCCTTTTGCAGGACTTTTATCATTACGATGCCCATATAACTTACATTTTATCTCCATGAAAATAAAATCAATCGATACTGTACACATACCTAAACACACGGTATAATAGCATTTGAATGAAAATAGATAATGGCTCATTTCATTTTAATTATCAATATTATATAAAGAGGGATGTTATGCTTAGACGATTAAGGCGATTATTATTTTGCTGGATGTTTTCTTTAACATTTTCAGCAGGATTTTTGAATGCCAGTACTTTTCTACAATATTCCTATGTGGTAACGCATCATACAGGGACGGTTACACAGATGGGATTAGTGGTGGCTGAAAATAATTGGCCTTTGATAAAATTATATTTTGGGTTAATTATGGCTTATATTTTTGGTGGCGTGATTGCGGGAATGCTTTTTCCAAAAGAGATCTTCACCCCTCAAAAACGCTATGGTGGAATTTTAATTATATTAAATGGTGTGTTATTAATATTATTACAAATTTCAGCCCTCCATTCGGTATTATTGTATTATTTGAGTTTTATGATTGCATTACAAAATGGGATGTTTTTATCTTATCGGGGGATGATTGTTCGTACTTCTCATGTTTCGGGAACGTTAACGGATATCGGTTTAACTTTTGGTCGCTGGGTACGTAGCCAAGATCATCATTATAAGATGAAGTTTATCTTTTTGACGGTAAACTTTCTAGCATTCTTAAGTGGAAGTTTATTAGCTGGCATTTTGAGTACTCTGATTGCATTCAATTTGCTTTATGTAAATGTTATGATAAATATTATTTTAGGTATTCTATCGTATATTCTATATTTTCAATTTAAAGCACTAGATGTAGAACATTTATCATAGTTAATTCATTAAAAAATCATTAATCATTATCGTGTTTTATGTGAATACAATGAGATTTGTGCTATACTAGGAGTATCCAAAATAAAGGGGAAATGACAATGACTCAATCTTATATAACAAAAGTATATGAAAATCTTACTGCAAAATATCCACATGAAAAAGAATATTTACAAGCAGTAAAGGAATTTTTTCATGCAATTGCGCCGGTAGTTGAGGCTCATCCAGAATATGAGCAATTAGCAATTTTAGAACGGATCGTAGAACCAGAGCGGATTATTAGTTTTAGAGTGCCATGGGTCGATGACCAAGGTCAAGTACAAGTCAACCGTGGATATCGTGTGCAATTTAGTTCATTAAATGGCCCTTATAAAGGGGGACTTCGTTTCCATCCGACCGTTAATCAAAGTATTTTGAAGTTTTTAGGTTTTGAACAAATCTTCAAAAATATGTTAACCGGTCTGCCAATCGGTGGAGGTAAAGGTGGCGCTGACTTTGATCCTAAAGGTAAATCAGATGTAGAAGTGATGCGTTTTTGTCAATCATTTATGACAGAATTAAGTAAACATGTCGGACCAGATGTTGACGTTCCTGCTGGAGATATCGGTGTGGGTGGTCGTGAGATTGGTTATTTATTAGGCCAATACAAACGACTACAAGGACCAATGGCGGGCGTATTAACTGGAAAACCCGTTGCTGCTAACGGTTCTAAAGGTCGTACTGAAGCAACAGGCTATGGTTTGGTTTATTTCTTAAATGAGATGTTAAAAGAAGCCGGACAAACGATGACAGGTAAAAAAGTAATGATTTCTGGTTCAGGGAATGTAGCCTTTTTTGCAGCGAAAAAAGTAACTGAATTAGGGGGCATTGTGGTGACAATGAGTGACTCAAACCATGCCATTTTCAATCCTAATGGTATTAATTTAGACGCCATCGAAGAATTAAAAGTAAACGGTCGTGAACGTATTAGTCGTTACCAAGAATTTGATGCTGAAGCTGAAATAGTAGAAGGATCTGTTTGGGATTTAGACGTCAAAGCGGATATTGCTTTACCTTGTGCAACGCAAAACGAAATCAATCAAGCTCAAGCTGAACGATTAGTTAAAAATGCGATAAAAATGGTTGCTGAAGGCGCCAATATGCCAAGTGAATCTGATGCGATTGAGGTCTATCGTAAAAACCAAATTCATTATGGACCGGGTAAAGCGGCTAATGCTGGAGGAGTGGCAGTTTCTGCTTTAGAAATGAGTCAAAACTCAATGCGATTAAAATGGACGAGTGAACGAGTAGATCAAGAGTTACAACAAATTATGAAAAATATATTCGCACAATGTGTTAAAGCACGTGACACTTATGATTTAGGTGTTGATTATGGTGCAGCAGCTGATATTGCATCATTTGAACAAGTAGCTGAATTGATGATGATTCATGGTGTTATTTAAGATTTTTCATTATTTTCTTATAAATAGTTAAGCTGATTGAAGTTAACAGTCTCAGTGGGAGTAAGTATCAGAATTGGAAATGATAGAATTTTCAATTAATGACTACTCTCACTGCTTTTTTTAACTTCGATAAAATGGTATAATGACTTTGATTGAAGAGGAGGATAAGTTATGAATGCCTATTGGCTTAATTTACCAGTTGAAAGTATTCGTAATACTGGCACCTTTTTTGAAGGTTTAGATATGAGGGTTGATTATTCAACAGAGCAACAGACTTGTACAGTCACTTTTCATGATGGAATGAAAATAGTGTTTACCCAAAGAGATCGATTTACAGAAAATACAGGTATCGCATGGAAAGAACCAAGTGAATATGCAGCGGTAATTCATATTATGATGCAAGACGCAACTTCATTACGCAACTTACTTCATATTGCAATGTTAAGTGGAGGAGAAATTTTAAAAGAGCCATTTGAATACGAAGGTCGATTAATGGCTTATTTTGAAGACTATAATGGCTATCATTACGCTATGATTAGTGAGCTTTAATATTTAATTGTTTTTAACTAGCTTCACCAACGAATAGTGGGGCTTATTCAACGGTCAATTGTGGTAATTGGGAAAGTACGACGTTATTCAAAGTTTTCACTAAAAAATACCATTCCAATCTGTGTTGACTTATTACGACGATTTGCGTCTTAAGTTATTATCAGTGCCTATTCATCAGCAGGTTAGGTATTAATTAAAGTTTCTAGCTAAGTAAAATTTATTGATGCTTTGAGTGTCTAGCTTAGTGAAATTTGCAGTTGATTAAAGTTTCTAGCCAAGTAAAAATTGCAGATGCTCTAAGTAACTAGTTAGGTAGAATTTATCGCTAATTTAAGCGTTTAGGAAATTTGAAAATCGCTATCATTGAAAAGAATGTTGTTAAACCAAAAAGATTGTTCTAAGACAGGGAGATTTCTGTTAATAACGGGTCATCCAATCATTAGAACAATCTTTATATATTTGCACATGATGTAAGGTATTAGCAATTTTGTTTGATAGTTTTGAAACAGAGCATTCGATTACCTAATCGCTTCATTGACGAAAGACACTTAAACAATTGAACTTTGCTATTTTTTGTATAATACTAAATGAAACAAGGTGGAGGGATGAAAAATGAAAATAGGTTTTATTGGGATTGGAAATATGGGGAGTGCCGTCGCTATAGGTGTTAGTAAAGCGGTAGATCAACATACCCAATTTTTATTAAGTAATCACAATCAAGAAAAAGCAAATTCCTTAAGTCAGCAAATAACACAAACAGTGGAAATTCTCGATAATGAAACCATTGCTTCATCTGCGACTATAATTTTTTTAGGATTAAAACCATCGATGATAATGAGTGAGCTTCATCAACTTACTGAATTAGCAAAACCAGGGACTATCTGGATATCAATGGCGACCGGTGTGAGTATCGCTCAAATGGAGAGTGTCATTCCCGAAGATCAAAAAGCAATTCGTATTATGCCTAACACGCCAGTTGCGATTGGCCAAGGAATGACCACCTATATTTTATCGGACTTTATTACCGATGACGAACATCAACTATTTAAACAGTTAATGAGTCAAACAGGGCAGTTAATGAAGATAGCAGAATCACAAATGAATGCAGCAAGTGCCGTCGCGGGTTGTGGTCCGGCATTTATTTATCAATTGATTGAAGCCTTAGCTGATGGTGGCGTTAGAGCCGGTTTGCCACGAGAGATGGCTCAACGTTTAGCCGCTCAAATGGTACACGGTTCTGCTCAAATGGTCATTGAAACCGGTCAACATCCTGGTGCTTTAAAAGATGCCGTGACTTCACCAGGAGGAAGTACGATTGCGGGAGTTGCTTCGCTTGAGCAAAATGGCTTTCGTCATGCCGCGATGGAGGCCGTGTATCAATCATTTTTAAAAACAGAAAGTATGTCTCAATCAAAGTAATTTGGACTATGAGCGATTATATAAAGTGAATAATCCCAACATATTTTCAGTAATCTACAAGAGTTTTAAATATTTGGACAGAATGGTTTGCATTCGTGCTCTATTTTCGCTATATTAACATTAATATAGAAATCTTTACATTTTAATGAAAAATTTGAATTTACCTTTCATGAAAATATGTAGTGTGATACAATAACAGTTATAAATTATTGACAGAACAGATAGGCGGAGGTATTGAATGACTCAACAAAGAGGACTACTCATAATTTTATCAGGACCATCAGGGGTAGGGAAAGGAACAGTTCGCGCAGCGATTTTTAAAGATAATAAATTTAATTATGTTTATTCGGTCTCGGCAACTACCCGTCAAAGTAGACCAGGTGAAGTAGATGGTGTCGATTATTATTTTGTTTCAAAAGAGCAGTTTAAACAATATATTGAAGAAGATGCATTATTAGAGTATGCTGAATATGTAGGCAATTATTATGGGACACCAATCCAAAAAATTGAAGAAAACTTAGCAGCTGGTAATGATGTGTTTTTAGAAATCGAAGTGCAAGGTGCGCTAAAAGTACGTGAGCGTATGCCTGAGGGGATTTTTATTTTTCTTGCTCCGCCAAGTTTAGATGAATTAAAATCACGGATTACTGGACGTGGCACTGACCGTGAAGATGTCATTTTAGAAAGAATGCAAATGGCTAAAGAAGAAATTGAAATGATGCAACATTATGATTATGTTGTCGTCAATGATACGGTAGAACATGCCGTTGAAAAAGTGAATGCGATTATTCAAAGTGAACATTTAAGAGTAGAGCGTGTTGTGGATCGTATTCGTGCTGATATTAAAAATTATTTTCAACAAGAAGGAGAACGATAATTATGATGCTATATCCATCGATTGATAAATTGATTAAAAAAGTGCCGTCTAAATATGGTTTGATTATTTTAGCGAGCAAACGCGCACATGATATGCGTAACAACAATGATTATATTTTAGAAGAATATCAATCTGAAAAGCCAGTTGGTAAAGCTTTAGAAGAAGTCATCGAAGGTGTATTAAAACCTGAGGAGTAATGAAATACTTTAGATTATAAAACCCGTTAACCTATTGAAAAGGTTGGCGGGCTTTTGCATTGTAAAAGCGAAAGTGTTGAAATGTATAGTATGATGATCCGCTATTTAAGAAAGGTGCCTAAAGGACGACCGTGAAGTGACGCTTAATACAGGGAACATTGAAAAGTTGAGTGAAGCGTCCATTAATATATATAGGAAGGACATTGAAAAATAGAGTGAAGTGTCCATCAATATATAGGAGGGACATTGAAAAATAGAGTGAAACATCTATCGATATTATAGTTGCCATTCTAAATGCGAGTGAATGAGATACTAACACCTACTTTTATCTAAAATATAACTAGCGTGATCTAACTAGTATTTTTCACATTTAAAAACTGAGTGAATGGAGTATTAAAATATCGTATCAAATCTAACATGATCGGCGAGCATTCATGAGGAATAATAAAAAAAACTCTTGAGTGAGATACTCAAGAGTCATAATCATTTTTTATTATTATTCAGGAATGATGTTAACTGGTAAGTCTTCTGGGAATCCATAATACCATTCAACTGTGTCGCCTTCAGAAAGTGTTTGTGAGACAACACCAAATTCCGCATACTCACCATTTAATAAATAAACCCAAGTTTTACCTGTTTCATAGTCATTTTCAATACCATCGATAACATCAATGATTCCTTCATCTTCATTGAAGTTGAATTCTAACTCTTCAATTGACGTCATGGCATCGATAACAGAACCTTCAACGGCATCTTTCGCTACGAAATTAGCTGTTTCTTCACCATCTACATATAAGGTGAATTTAACATCAGTGGCAGCGACATCAGCATCTTCTGTTTCGTCGCCTTCTTGAGTTTCTTCACCTTCAACAGTTGTTTCGCCTTCTTGAGTTTCTTCAGCTTCTTCACCTTCTTCAGTTGATTGATCAGCAACAGTTGTAGTATCATTTGGTGTGCTTACTTGTGAACCAGTCGTTTCAGCAACGGTTGTTGCTTCTGGTGCAGCTGTTGTTGTTTCTTCAGCTGGTTTGTTTTGGTTACCACAAGCCACAAGCATTAATGTTAAAATCGGTAGAGATAATAATTTTACATATTTCTTCATGGTCTACGACCTCCTATAATTTGTCTTTGTTATTATTAAATTTATCAAGAAATGTTAATAAAGTCAAATTATTCGCAATATTATCATAGTTTAAATATAATAAAATTAATTAAGTTTGAGAGGTAGAAGCATGCATTTTTATATTGATTCAGTTGAAGAGACACAAGCGTTAGCGTCAAAGATGGCTCCATGGTTAAATCCGGGGATGGTCATTTTATTAGATGGACCACTCGGGAGTGGTAAAACCACTTTTACTCAAAAAGTTGGTAAGGAGCTAGGCGTGAAAAGAGCCATTAAAAGTCCAACTTATACAATTGTAAAAGAATACCCCTTACCTAATTTTAAATTGATTCATATTGATGCCTATCGTTTAGAAGAAGGGGGCGCGGATACGATTGATTTTGATAGTTATCTGAATGAACCGTCTATCATTTTTATTGAATGGTCTGAATATTTATATGACTATTTACCATTAAATCGTCTTCGTATCAAATTTGTTCCCCAAACAGATCCTAATCAAAGAGAAATTATTTTAATGGTTGAAGGCGAGTCAACCGAGCAATATCAAGAGCTGTTAGAAAAAATGGAGGAGATTTAATTGACAGAGGAGTTAGAAATCGATGTTAGGGTGGCCAAAGCACAAGATGCCCGGGCGATTTTAGGTTTATGTGAACAAGTCGGTAGTGAAACTCCCTATTTAACCTTTGGTGAAGAAGGTTTGAACCTGACGGTTCAAGAAGAAGTGGACATCATAAATAAATATAACAAGGCACAAAACAGTATTTTGCTAGTGAGTGAGGTCGATGATCAAATTATTGGGATGTCGAATATTACGCAATTTAATGCCGCTAAGCAACGTCACATTGCTGAAATCGGCATTTGTTTAGTGGAAGAATATTGGGGTTACGGTATTGCTTCGATGATGATGGAAATGATGATTGAATTTGCAGAAAATTCAGATTTGAAAGTCATTACCCTAGAAGTGGCCAAAAGAAATGAAGCCGCAATTAAGTTATACGAAAAATTCGGTTTCGAGATAGTGGGAAATTTGCGTAAACGATTAAAAGTAGATGGCTGTTATTTAGATTCTTTTGTTATGGAAAAAGTACTCGATTAAGTAAAAAGATTATGTTAAAATAAGACGTATTGAAAAGCGAAGGAATGAAATGAATGACATTATCAAACTTAATGGATTTAAATTTATCTATGAAAATAGAATTTGATGAGCCATTATCTAAATATACATATACTAAAACAGGTGGCCCTGCTGATGCAGTTGCTTTTCCTGAAACGAAAGAAGATTTAAAAACTTTAATCAATTGGGTAAAGGACAACCAAATTCCCTTAACGATCTTGGGCAATGCTAGTAATTTAATTGTTCGTGATGGTGGTATTCGTGGACTTGTTATTATTTTAACTGCGATGAAAAAGATGTCGATTAATGGCAATGAAGTTTATGCGCAAAGTGGCGTGCCACTCATTGAGGTCAGTCGCAAAGCAGGCGCTAGTAATTTAACGGGTCTAGAATTTGCTTGTGGTATCCCTGGAAGCATCGGCGGTGCGGTTTATATGAATGCAGGGGCTTATGGTGGTGAAGTAGCAGACGTCATTGAGTCTGTTGATATTTTAACGCGTGAAGGTGAATTTAAAACCATTCAATGTGAAGAGTGTGAATTCAGTTACCGACACAGTGTTTTCCAAACAAATGAGGATATTGTAATTGGGGTTAAATTTGTATTAGCTCAAGGCGATGGAGAGGCGATTCATGCTAAAATGGCAGAATTAACCCACTTACGAGAAAGCAAGCAACCGTTGGAATATCCTTCTTGCGGCAGTGTCTTTAAGCGTCCGACGGGTTACTTTACCGGTAAATTAATTCAAGAAGCAGGGCTACAAGGCTATCGTATTGGTGGTGCTGAAGTCTCTAAAAAACATGCAGGGTTCATTGTTAATATTGACAATGCTACTGCAACAGATTATGTACGCTTAATTGAATATATTCAAGAAGTTATTTGGCGTAACAATCAAGTGCGTCTTGAACCGGAAGTGCGTATTATAGGAGAAGCTGTTGAAAAAATAGTTCAATAATCATTTGAGACGATAAGTAGGTGAAGTTCATTGGTAACTTTGACTTGCTTATCGTTTTTTTTATTTTCGGAGGTCAAGTTGTTTTGAAAACGTGTGAGTATTGCTTTTAATGAATCGGGTATTAATATTTTTTCAAATCTTAACCTAGGGAGTGGACCAAAAGTAGAAAATCAAATGATTTTCGCTTCGTCTGTCCACCCCCGCAAAGTTGGGAGTGGACCAAAAGTAGAAAATCGAATGATTTTCGCTTTGTCTGTCCACCCCCGCA
>NZ_FUWO01000011.1:0-9546 GCF_900167405.1 Globicatella sulfidifaciens DSM 15739 | reverse complement strand
TAATTTAATAACAATAACTTGATTGAGTTTACCAAATTTATCTTTAACCTCATTAAGACGCAGATTGAGACCACTCAACCACTGCGCTATAAATTAACGAACAATAATCATAACTAAGTTTATCAAGTTTATGGCCGCCCTCGTTTTCCTTATTTTGTCAAATAGAGATTAAATCATCACTATTCAATTATTAAATTTTTCTTAAGATTATATTATCCCATTATATTATATAAATATGAAGGAAACTGTCATGTAACAGAAAATGGAAACGTTTTTATTTGTTAATGGCTGAATGGAGGAAGTCTTTACTTAAATTTTTGGTAAAAATTTGCTATAATATTAAATGTTAGTGTTAAGAGGAGGTGTGAAAGGATGCCACATTCAACATTGGAAGAAATGAACGCCATTGAAATGGAAGCTCAAGCAGTCCAAACTGAGTATCAGGAAAAAATTGAAGACGCACGAGCAAAAATGGAACAAAAATTAAAAGATGCAACTGGAGCTTTTGACGTCGAAACGAAGCAAATGATAGCCCAAGCACGTCAACACTTCGATGAACAAGAACAACAAGCAAAGGAAAAATTAGCTCAGCGTGTTCAAGAAAATGAAGCACAACTTCAAAAAGCTCTTGGTGATAAAAGGGAGTATTTAATTAATCAAATAGTAGAAAGGGTGGTGAAAGAATATGGCAATTAGCCCAATGCAAAAAGTGACGCTCATTTCGTCACGCGAACATTTAGAAGCGATTCTTTCATCGGTCCAACGATTACGACGAATTCAAGTAGTGGACTTACAAAATGAAAATCAGAATGATTCAGAGTTAGCACCATTAATTGAAGAGTATGATGAGGAACAGCAACAAATCGTCTATGATGATGAAGCCTTACATGCGATTACTAATCGACTCAAACGAATTAATCATGCAATTGAACAATTGGAAGACTATGAAGTAAAAGACAGTTGGTTCAAGCAAATGCAGACTGAAAAACCAAGTTTATCATTTATAGAATTCCAACAACATAATCAACAATTTGCTGAGCATCAAGTCATTACCGAAACGAATCAATTAACGGCTCGTATTAAGGAAATTGATGAGTTATTGGAAAAACGTAATGATCAAATTGATAAATATCGTAAATGGCGAGAGCTAGATATTACACCAAATGCTATTGAGCAGTTCCAGCATATTAAAGCAGTTATCGGAACGGTACCGAATGTTGAAAATAATCAATATATTCAAAAAATAAAACAACATCCAACAATCGTTCATAAAGTTATTTTCTTAAATGACTATGAATATGGTTTAGTCATTTTCTATCAAGAAGATGAAACCAATGAGCTAGAAACTTTATTAACGGAAGCTAATTTTAAACCAATTGAATATCCTTATCGGACTTTACCAGGTAAGAAGATTGAAGGTTGGAATGCGGAAATTCAACAGTTGAAAGAGGAACGTCGTTCCATTATTCAAAAAATGAAATCAACTAAACGCGAATTAGCTGGCTTAAAGGTTCAAGCAGATTTTGTAAAAACAGCTTACGAACGTGAATTAACCAAGAAAAAAGTGGGGATTACGCAACATTTAATGGCGGTTGAAGGTTGGATTGAACAAAGTGAATTTGCTGTCTTCAAACAAGCGATATTAGATGAGTTCGGTAATAAAGTAGTCATTAGAACAGCGGAAGTTCAAGCTGATGAAGTGGATGAAGTCCCAATTAAATTAAAAAATAATTTCTTAGTCAAACCGTTTGAAATAATTACACGCATGTATGCTTTACCAAGATATGATGAATTGGATCCAACACCATTTTTAATGCCATTTTATTTTGTCTTCTTTGGGATGATGGTGGCCGATGCGGGTTATGGCTTATTAATTTTTATTTTAAGTCTGTTGGCACTGAAACTATTCAAATTATCAGAAGGGATGCAAAACGCCTTAAGATTTGGCGCTATTTTAAGTGTTTCCATTATGATATGGGGCAGTCTCTATGGCTCCTTCTTTGGTTTTAGTTTGCCCTTCCAATTAATTAATCCGAATGAGGATGTCATGCTGATTCTAGGTATTTCTGTTGCTTTAGGTTTAATTCATATTTTTGCAGCATTAGCAATTAATACTTATTTAAAACTAAAAGAAAAGAATATTGTAGAAGCTTATTCAACCGGAGTGGCATGGATTTTACTGTTAACTGGCTTTATTTTAATTGGTGTAGGCATGCTAGGTGAAAGCTATGCGCTATTAGCTCTAATAGGTAAGTGGTTAGCGATATTAAATGCACTTGGAATCGTAGTGGCGTCATGTATTAAAGCAGGCGGCATAGGCGGTTTAGGCTGGGGACTTTATGATTTATATGGCACGACGAGTTATATTGGGGATTTAGTCTCTTATACACGTTTGATGGCTTTAGGGTTATCAGGTGGTAGTATTGCTTTAGCATTCAATATGATTATTGACTTTATGCCTGGTGCAATGAAGTTTACCGTCGGTATCTTATTATTTGTTGCCTTACATGCATTAAGTTTATTCTTATCACTTTTAAGTGCTTATGTGCATGGTGCTCGTTTAATTTTCGTCGAGTTCTTTGCTAAGTTTTATAATGGTGGCGGTCAGGAATTTAATCCATTAACCGTTTCAGAAGATTATGTCTCAATCAATGATGAAAAGAATCAATAAAAATTGGAGGAATTTTTAATATGGAACAATTTGTAGGATATTTTACACAAAATGGTGGCGCGTTTTTTGCTAGTTTAGGGATTGTGGTTGCGGTTGTCTTTGCTGGTATGGGATCTGCTCGTGCAGTAGGTTCGGCTGGTTCTGCAGCAGCGGCTTTATTAAAAGAGGAGCCTGAAAAATTCGCACAAGCATTAATTTTACAATTATTACCGGGTACTCAAGGTTTATACGGATTCGTTATCGGCTTCTTAACTGCTTTACAAATCGGTAATGGTTTAACTGTTCAACAAGGTTTAGGTTATTTATTTGCTGCTTTACCAATTGGAATTGTGGGCTATTTCTCAGCATTACACCAAGGAAATGTGGTCGTTTCAGCAATGCAAATTTTAGCAAAACGTCCAGAAGAAAATACAAAAGGTATCATCTTATCAGCGATGGTTGAAACGTATGCTATCTTAGCCTTCGTTGTATCATTTATCTTATTCTTAAATGTCTAGTGAGGTCGATAATATGAGCGACTTACAAAATTTACGTGAGTCCATCTTGAAAAAGGCGCACCAAGAAGGACAAGCGCAATTCGACAAAGCAAATGAAGAACTAGAACAAGAGTTTCAAACTAAATTAACAGCACAATTACACGAAAAAGAAAATATGCGTAATGTGCAATTGAATCGAGAAAAACAACGTTTAACCCGTTTGGAACATCAAGTGTTAAATCAAGAAAGACAAGGCAGTTTGAATAGTCGCCAAGCATTAATGGACCAGTTATTTGCCGGCGCCGTGCAAAAAATGGAAGCTTGGGATAATCAAACTTTCTTAGAATTTACCAGAACAATTTTAACTCAGTTTAAAGACAAAGAATTACAAGTAGTTTTTGGTGAAAAGACACGCAATCAATTATCTTCACCAGAGTTACAATCATTATTGGAACAATTTCCAAAATTAACCATTGCTGAAGAGTCGATTTCAGATCAAAGTGGTTTTGTGGTAAAAGATCAACGTGTGGATTATAATTTCATGTTTGATCAATTAGTAGATTCTGTTCGTAATGATTTAAGTGCAGATTTAGCTCAACAAGTTTTTAATACCAAATAAGGGGGGATTTTATGACAACCCACGATTTTTCAGGTGTTAATACGACTATCAGTGTAAAGGAACAATATTTCCTAAGCCGAGAAGAATGGCAACAATTACTTAATGCCAAGGATGCCGAGACATTATCAATCATTTTACAAAATTCACCTTATGCGATGTCAGTTGAACAATTGTCTGACCCTGATAAGATTGAAGAAGTATTAATGAGAGAATTGCGTAATGCTTATCGTTTTGTGTTTGAGGAGTCACCTCAGTCTGAAATTGTCGAAATTTTTTCAGCACAATACTTGTATCATAATTTAAAAGTATTAATGAAAATGAAGGTAACTGGGCACGATTTCGAAAATCTATTGATCGATATTGGAAAATTTCCATTAGATGCTTTAAGACATGTGACTCAAACGTTTGAATCGAGTGTTTTATATCCCAATGTGGTGGAAGAAGTGAATCGTACTTGGCAAGATTATCAAGCCTACCAAGCACCAGAAGCTTTTGACGTTGGTTTTGATGGTGCCTATTTTGCTCATTTAAGACATCTCGATGAGAAAATCAATGATCCTAAAGTGACACCGATTATTAATGCATTAATTGATTTTTATAATGTAATTGCGATTAAACGAGCAATTGAATTAGATAGAGGTCATGGTTTCATGTATACCATGATGACCAGTAAGGGATCTATTGAGAAGAAAGAGTTAATTCAACGTGTTGAACAAGGTCAATTAGCTCAATGGTTTGAAGAACAAACGCATATTTATTTTGGTGAGGTCTTTAAACCTTATATTGAAGATATGAATAATGGGACGATTACCGCCAATCAATTGGAACATTTGCGGGATGCCTATATTCATCAATATTTCTTTGAAAATCGTCTAGATGCTCAAGGACCTTTATTAGTGTTGAAATATATTTTCGGGAAAGAGAATGAAATTAATAATTTAAGACTCGTATTAACTGGTCATGCCAATGGCATAGCCAAAGAAAAGATTCAAGAAAGGATGGGTGCGATTTATGGCGAAACAATATAAAGTAGCGGTCGTTGGAAATCGTGATGCCATTCTACCATTTAAAATGATTGGATTTGAAACTTTTCCAGTCAATACTGCTGATGAAACGAAAAAGACTTTGCGCCAATTAGAAAATGACGAATATGGAATTGTCTATTTAACGGAAGATTTCGCTCAAGAAATCCCGGATGTAATTCAATATTATGATACAGTCGTGACACCCGCTGTCATTTTAATTCCAACCCATCGTGGTAACTTTGGCATTGGTGCACAAAAAATTCAAGATAATGTCGAAAAAGCAGTCGGAATGAATATTCTATAAGCGGCTACTTAACAATTTAAAATTTATAAAGGAGGAAATAGATTGAGTCAAGGTAAAATTATTAAAGTATCTGGACCATTAGTTGTCGCTTCTGGAATGTCTGAAGCCAATATCCAAGATATTTGTCATGTAGGACATCTTGGATTAATTGGTGAAATCATCGAAATGCGACAAGATAAAGCCTCTATACAAGTATATGAAGAAACAAGTGGACTTGCTCCAGGTGAACCTGTAGTGACAACCGGGGAAGCTTTATCCGTCGAATTAGGCCCAGGTATTATGTCACAAATGTTTGATGGTATTCAACGTCCATTGGATACTTTTATGGAAGAGACTAATAGTGATTATTTAATTCGTGGGGTTCAAGTACCCATCTTAAATCGTAATAAAAAATGGGCTTTTGAACCTAAAAAATCCGTAGGCGATTATGTTACGGCTGGTGATGTGATTGGCGTTGTCCAAGAAACCAAAGCAGTAGAACATCGTATTATGGTACCAGTCGGCGTAGAAGGAACATTAACGTCAGTAGAATCAGGCGAGTTTACGGTAGAAGAGGTTATTTATAAAGTTGACAAAGCAAATGGTGGCGAGTTTGAAGGTACGATGATTCAACGTTGGCCAGTGCGTAAAGGACGTCCATTTGCCCAAAAATTAATTCCAGAAGAACCCATGATTACAGGACAACGTGTGGTCGATACATTCTTCCCGGTAACGAAAGGGGGAGCCGCAGCGGTTCCAGGACCTTTCGGAGCAGGTAAGACAGTTGTACAACACCAAATCGCGAAATATGCGAACGTAGATATTGTTGTTTACGTGGGATGTGGTGAACGTGGTAACGAAATGACCGACGTATTAAATGAATTCCCAGAATTGATTGACCCTAATACCGGTGAATCAATTATGGAAAGAACCATCCTAATTGCAAATACTTCTAACATGCCCGTAGCAGCGCGTGAAGCGTCAATTTATACTGGGATTACGATTGCGGAATATTTCCGTGATATGGGTTACTCAGTGGCTATCATGGCGGACTCTACTTCTCGTTGGGCGGAAGCTCTACGTGAAATGTCAGGTCGTTTAGAAGAAATGCCAGGGGACGAAGGGTATCCAGCTTATTTAGGTTCACGTATTGCCGAATACTATGAGCGTGCAGGACGTGTTCGTGTATTAGGAAGCAAAGGCATTGAAGGGACGATTACAGCCATCGGTGCAGTATCACCTCCAGGTGGGGATACTTCTGAGCCTGTAACCCAAAACACTTTACGTATCGTGAAGGTTTTCTGGGGATTAGATGCAACCTTAGCGCGTAAACGTCACTTTCCATCTATTAACTGGTTAAGTTCTTATTCACTATATTTATCTGAAATTGGACAATATTTCGAAGAACATGGTCAAGAAGGCTGGTCTAAGAAAGTCACTAAAGCAATGAATTTATTGCAAAAGGAAAGTGAATTAGAAGAAATCGTTCGCTTAGTTGGTTTAGAGTCATTATCTGAACGTGACCGTATTACCATGAATACCGCACGAATGATTCGTGAAGACTACTTACAACAAAATGCGTTTGATGATGTGGATACTTATACTTCATTTGAGAAGCAAGATACCATGTTAACAAATATTTTACACTTCGATGAAAAAGCACATGAGACTTTAAGTTTAGGAGCTTATTTCAGCGATATAATGTCCAATACTGTCCAATTACGTGACCGTATCGCTAGAAGTAAATTTATTTCTGAGGAAGATATCGACAAAATTAAAGCTTTATATGACGAAATTGATAAGACAATGCGTCATATTTTAGAACATGGAGGTGAGGCATAATGGCAGTAATTAAAGAATACCGTTCGGTTGAAGAAGTCGTTGGCCCACTGATGATTGTCGATGGTGTCGATGGGGTTAAATACAATGAATTAGTAGAAGTTGAAATGCAAAATGGTGAAGTCCGCCGCGGACAAGTGCTAGAAGTCCAAGAAAGTCGTGCCGTTGTGCAACTATTTGAAGGATCTTCAGGTATCAACTTAAAGAACACGAAAGTACGTTTTAGCGGTAAACCACTTCATTTACCTGTTTCTGAAGATATGATTGGTCGTATTTTCAATGGGATGGGTGAACCGATTGATGGTGGACCGGCAATTATTCCAGAAAAATCATTAGACATTGATGGGCAAGCCATTAATCCAGTGGCTCGTGATTATCCGGATGAGTTTATCCAAACAGGGATTTCAGCGATTGACCACTTAAACACTTTAGTTCGTGGACAAAAATTACCCGTATTCTCTGGTTCTGGTTTACCACATAAAGAATTAGCGGCCCAAATTGCTCGTCAAGCAACCGTATTGAATTCAGATGATAAGTTTGCCGTTGTATTTGCAGCAATGGGGATTACGTTCGAAGAAGCTGAATTCTTTATGAATGACTTGCGCGAAACAGGTGCGATTGATCGTTCCGTATTATTCGTTAACTTAGCGAATGACCCCGCGATTGAACGTATTGCGACACCAAAAATTGCCTTAACAACAGCTGAGTATTTAGCTTATGAAAAAGGGATGCATGTCTTAGTCATTATGACTGACATGACGAACTATTGTGAGGCATTACGTGAAGTTTCGGCAGCTCGTCGTGAAGTTCCAGGTCGTCGTGGTTATCCAGGTTACCTATATACGAACTTATCAACATTATATGAACGAGCAGGACGTTTAGTTGGTAAACCTGGTTCGGTCACCCAAATTCCAATTTTATCAATGCCAGAAGATGATATTACTCATCCAATACCTGACTTAACCGGTTATATTACCGAAGGACAAATTATTCTTTCGCGTGAATTGGATAATATGGGTTATAAACCACCGATTAACGTATTACCATCATTATCCCGATTGAAAGATAAAGGTTCAGGTGAAGGTAAAACACGTAAAGACCATGCCCCAACCATGAACCAATTATTTGCGGCTTATGCTGAAGGTAAGCAAGCGAAAGAATTAGCAGCTATCCTAGGTGAGTCTGCGTTATCGGAAACAGATAAATTATATGTTGAATTTACGACACGCTTCGAGCAAGAATATATTAATCAAGGATTTACGACTAACCGTTCCATTCAAGAAACCTTGGATTTAGGTTGGGACTTATTATCAATCTTGCCGCGTGAAGAGTTAAAACGTATTAAAGATGATATGATTGATGAATTCTTACCTAAAAAGGGGGAATAATTCATGGCTAGATTGAATGTCAATCCCACTCGGATGGAGTTAAGCATTCTAAAAGAGCGTTTAAAGACGGCCACCCGTGGTCATAAATTATTGAAAGATAAGCAAGACGAATTGATGCGTCAGTTCATTATGAAAATTAAAGAAAATAATGAATTACGAAAAAAAGTTGAAGAACAACTAACTTCAGCGATGCAAGATTTTGTTTTAGCGAAATCAATGAAGAGTGATCAAATGGTGCAAGAAATCTTTTCACTACCAGCCAAAGAAGTTAGTTTACAGGTGCGCTATGACTCTGTAATGAGTGTCAAGGTACCAAAATTTAACTACGAGATAGAAGACCAATCGTTAGATAGTGAATTCCCATATAGTTATGTGGCTACAACTTCTGATATGGACCAAGCGATTGAGTCAGTTAACGAAAGCTTAACTGATATGTTAAGATTGGCCGAGATTGAAAAAGGATGTCAGTTGATGGCGGATGAGATTGAAAAGACCCGTCGTCGTGTGAATGCATTAGAATTCCGTACCATTCCTCAATTAGAAGAGACGATCTATTTCATTGAAATGAAATTAGAAGAGGCTGAGCGTGCGCAAGTAACGCGTATGATGAAGATTAAGGATATGGGACAAAAATAAAAGGACCTTACAAACGAGTCCTGATAGCCCTATATAGGTTTAAAAGCACCGTGAGCTATTATTTAGCTGACGGTGTTTTTGTTGTGGGAGTGGGGAGACGAAGCGAAATCTTTTTCGATTTTCTACTTCTTGCCCACTTCAGGTAGTTCGTTTTTAAGTTTTATTGTCTGAAAAGCGACAGAGTTTTAAAATTCTAGGTCTTGGGTATCAACTACTCTCTGCTAAAACAGAGAGTTTGTCCTAAACATGGTGGTTGTACAAACGATGTCTTATCTCCAACCGTTTAAAGACACTAAGGGATGGTTGACTGGCACCCCATCAATAAGCAGTCTGTAGACACTTACTGAATATTGTTTTATGTTTAATAATTTTGTATTGGCACAACTTTTTCAAACCGCGGGTTTTTCTCACTCGACAGATATCGGTGACCCAATTCTTTAATATTGATAGCTGCCACACGGTCATCATTTGATTGATACCCACAATTCCGACAAGTAAACAAGTGCTTATCTTGTTGTCTATTAGCTTTATCAATTGATTCGCATTTTGGACAACGTTGGGACGTAAATTGTGCGGATACTTTTAAAACTTGCGAACCACTTTCTAAAG
>NZ_FUWO01000002.1 GCF_900167405.1 Globicatella sulfidifaciens DSM 15739 | reverse complement strand
CGTCCTGAGCCAGGATCAAACTCTCATGAAAGTTTCATGAGTCGTTTCAGACTCTTACTATTTACTAGCTTGTATATTTATAGAGTTACCACTCTGTCTCGAATTTATATTCGGGTATGTTGTGATAATTCAAATGAATTATCCCCTACACATTTTTGGTGTTTGTCTTTGTTCAGTTTTCAATGAGCTTCGTTGTTGCTTGCTTAAGCAACTTCTATATAATATCACGTTTGATTGAAACTGTCAACAAGTTTTTTCAACTTTTTTTACTTCTTTTTCAATCTTTCGTCTTGTTCGCTTGGAACTCCCTTATAGTATCATGATATCCGACACTCGTCAACACTTTTTTTACTTTATTTTTACATTTTTTACAGAAATTACCGACAAAACCGCTTAAAACGATGCTATCGATCTAAAATCCCCAACGGTTTTTACCCATTTATAATTATAATTTAAGGTGCGATATTATTTTGTTTTAACCACCATTGTTTTTGTTTCAATAATAGGGAAATTTTTAATAAAGTCCCCTAAAAATTTTTATCATTTTTAGGGGACTTTATTATATTTGATTCAATGAAAATATTTTCAATAGTTAGCCTTATTTCATATCGAATAAAGCTTCTACAGATTCCTCTGAATCACTTGCTTTATCTTTCTTATTAGAAATATTATAGAAACTTCTTACTTTATCGAAAATCTCCTGTAATAACTCTGGATTTTCTTCTAAGTAAACTTTAGCATTTTCACGTCCTTGACCTAATCTAATGTCACCATACGAATACCATGAACCTGCTTTTTTAACAATATCAGCATCAGCAGCTAAGTCTACCAATTCTCCAATTTGTGAAATTCCTTTTCCATACATGATGTCTACGAAAACTTCTTTAAACGGTGGTGCAACTTTATTTTTTACAATTTTAATTTTGGTTCGATTCCCAATCATTTGTGTACCATCTTTGATAATTTCAGCACGTCGTACTTCCATACGAATCGTTGAGTAAAATTTTAGAGCACGTCCGCCAGGCGTCACTTCTGGATTACCATAAACTACCCCTACTTTTTCTCTCAATTGATTAATAAAGAAACAGATTGTTTTGGTTTTATTGATAGTACCTGAAAGTTTACGTAACGCTTGTGACATTAATCTTGCTTGTAACCCTACATGAGCGTCTCCCATTTCCCCTTCGATTTCGGCTCTTGGTACTAAGGCTGCAACAGAGTCAACTACAATGATGTCAATCGCACCGGTTGCTACTAATGCATCGGCGATGGCTAAACCTTGTTCTCCAGTATCAGGTTGTGATAACAATAACTCATCGATATTGACTCCTAAATTAGTTGCGTACGCAGGATCTAGTGCATGCTCAGCATCAATAAAGGCAGCTGTTCCACCTTGTTTTTGCACCTCAGCAATTGCATGTAATGCTACGGTTGTTTTACCTGATGATTCTGGTCCGTAACACTCAATGATACGACCTCTTGGATAACCACCGACTCCTAATGCAATATCAAGACCTAATGACCCCGATGGAATGGTTGAAATTTGAGTTTCAGTTTTCTCACCCATTCTCATAATCGACCCTTTTCCAAAATCTTTTTCTATTTGTTTTAACGCTTTATCTAAAGCTATTTGACGTTCTTTATCCAACTCTTCCCCTCCATTTAGATAATTCTCTAATTATAAATACGCAAATAAACGTATTTTACTCTATTGTTATAGTTGTTTTACTAGCTCAATTAAATATTTTTTTAAATCCTGACTCGTTTCAGGATGTCTCAAGCCATATTGTAAGCTGTATTCCAGATAGCCTAATTTGTCACCAACATCAAATCGTTCACCCTCAATAACTTTAGCAAGAACTTTATTTGTTTGAGATAGTTGATTAATAGCATCAGTTAATTGAATTTCTTCATCAACACCTGGTTTTAATGACTCTAACACTTCAAATATATCCGGAGTTAATATATATCGTCCCGCTATAACTAAATTTGAAGGTTGCTCTGCTTTACTGGGTTTTTCGACAAATGTTTTGACAGAAAATACCGTTTCATCAGACAATTGGTCAGATTCTATTTGGGCAAAACCGTATTTTTTTCTGGTGTATTATCCATTTCGACAACTGCTACACAGGCGGATTGATGCTCTTCATATAAATCAATGAGTTGCTTAGTTACCGGGATATCCCCTTCTGTAATGTTATCACCTAATAGTACCGCAAAAGGTTCATTGGCAACAAAAGCTTTCGCATGTAAGATAGCATCTCCTAACCCTAGCGGATAAGATTGGCGAACAAAGTATAAGCCTTCTCTGGTAGTTGATTTTACAATATTTAATAATGCTTCTTTTCCATTTTCAGCTAAATTTTGTTCTAATTCATAATTTGAATCAAAATGATCCTCAATTGAACGTTTTTGTTTACCGGTAATAATTAATACTTCTTCAATTCCTGAATCAAAAGCCTCTTCTACTATAAATTGAATAATTGGTTTATCAACAATCGGTAACAGTTCTTTAGAACTTGCTTTAGTTGCGGGAAAAAATCCCGTTCCATAACCTGCAGCTGGGATAACTGCTTTACGTACTTTTGTCATGTAATGCCTCCTCACATTCTTAAATATTATACCATAGAAACTTTTGATATTCCTATCTCAAGCTTTAATACAAATACCATACACAAACTTATCTTAGCTGTGATGAACCTTTTTTTGATCAAAATACAGTCTTTCAGCTAGTACTTCATAGATAGGGGATACACCTAATAACGTAGCAATAAAATAAGAGACTAAGACACAAATTGCAATTGGTACTAATTGTGTCACTCCTCCTACCATTTCTGTCACCAATAGAATAGCGGTAAATGGTGCTTTACTAATAGAAGCAAAATAACCCGCCATCGAGAACATGACAATATAAGATAAAAATCCTTCAGGAAAACCAAAGTATTGCGTCGCAATTGTTGCGAAAACAAGTCCGTGAAGTGCTCCAAGACTTAATATAGGCAAGAAAATGCCTCCTGGTAAACCCGAACCAAAGGATAACATTGAATAAATAAAGCGTAATAGCAAAAATATAATTAACATACTTAGTGAAAAATGGTTGTTCAATAAAAAAAGTATTAATGGTCCTCCGCCACCTAATAAAAAAGGAAAGTAAATCCCTAGCGGAATTATCAAAACTAACGGTACTAATCCATAGTAATGTTTATTTAAGAATGGAAAGCAACTCTTAAAGATAATTGGTAAAGATAAGGTTACTTTTGAATATAGATAGCCACCAAAAGCAAGAAAAAATCCCAAAGCTACTAGCCAATAATATTCTTTCGGTGGGAAAGTGTGTTCATTCAACAAATTTAAAGTAGGTTGATGCCCGAAAACCTTTGCCGAAACTTGATGGGCCGTTAATGAAGCTGTTAATATCATTAAGACAATTTGATGATTCATCTTCTTATAGAGCTCTTCAATTGAAAACATTAATCCTGCCAATGGAGCATTGAAAGCAGCGGCTACCCCTGCACTCGCTCCACAAGCAATGAGAGCTTTTTTAGTCTTTTCATCAAGCTTAAAAGTTTGACTTAACCCAAGTCCTACTACCGATCCTAACTGAATTGACGGTCCTTCTCTACCTAACAGCAATCCCGAACCAATTGCCAATGTACCAACAGTAAATTTTTTCCAAAGTACACTCCACCAGTTCATCGATAACTTTCCATGCATTTGTAATTCTACTTGTGGAATGCCACTTCCTTTAATATCTCTATCCGTTTTAGTGATAATTGATAATACCCATCCTAATATCAATGAAAAAATTAACCATAACACGACGATTAAGGTATTCTCTTTCATTTGATGATAGAGTTCTCCAACCTGATTATATATAATCCCTATACCAAATCGAAACGCACTTACTATCACACCTGATATAGCCCCTACAACAATCCCTAGTACTAACATCTTTATTTGCTTGCTTAAACAATAACTTTCCAATTTATTCACCTCTATGCTCCAATGTATAGTATATCAAAGCCGATAGAACAAAAAAAGGTTCATCAAAAATTTTTTAAATGATTGCCGATACAACTAAAAAAATGCTTCAACTTTTTATTTTTTGGTTATAAAGATGGAAAATTAAAACTCATTGTCTCAACAGAGGCTGGGCAAAAACTTTTTAAATTCTGTTCAGGCATATCTATTTAATTCAAAGCGCAGTGGTTGAGTGGTATCAAGCTGCGTCTTAATGAGGTTAGGGATAGAGTTGATAAAATCAATTAAGTTATTGTTTGTTAATTAAAAGCGCAGTGGTTGAGTGGCCTCAAACTGCGTCTTTCGACTTGTTTGAGGCCTACTCAACTATGCGGGGGTGGACAAACGAAGCGAAAATCAATCGCTTTTCTACTTCTGGTCCACTCCCAACTGTGCGGGGGTGGGCAGACGAAGCGAAAATCAACTGATTTTCTACTTCTTGCCCACTCCCTGTTTTCTTCTCATCAATGCTCAAATTCGAATTACTCCCCTTTTTATCCCAATGCTTTTACAACAATCCTCTCGAAAATTTCAATCAATAAACGTCCTATATCATTCTTTTGAAACATGACAAAAAAATACCAAGTAGCTTAGAGCCACTTGGTAAGTTTATTTATTATTTTATTGTACATTCACACGTACTGCAAAGCTTGGCATGAAGTATGAACTAACTGAGTTATACTCTAATGGTGTTCCAGGTTGAGAAGCGTGGATGTAACCACCACCACCTGTTGCGATTGCAACGTGGTATGTTCCTCCAGGGGATCCCCAGAAGTATAAATCTCCAGGTTGAGCTTCAGCTACACTAATTTGAGCACCAGCGTATTCTTGTGCTCCAGTATAGCCACCTACATCAATACCATATGTTTGCTTAAATACATATTGTACGAAACCTGAGCAATCAAATCCGCTTGGTGATTTTCCACCCCACACATATGGAGTTCCTAAATATTGTGAAGCATTACTTAATAATGCAGAAACATCTCCGGTTGCCACTGGTGCTGATGCTGCTGCCTCTTCTTCAGCTGCAATACGTGCTGCTTCTTCTTCAGCCGCAATACGTGCTGCCTCTTCTTCGGCCGCGATACGCGCCGCTTCTTCTTCAGCCGCAATACGTGCTGCTTCTTCTTCAGCCGCAATACGCGCAGCTTCTTCTTCAGCTGCAATACGTGCTGCCTCTTCGGCTGCATAATTATCTTCATTTCCAAAGTCTTCAACAACTGGCGCTTCCGTTACTTCTGCTACCGTTTCTTCAACAACTGGTGCTTCCGTTACTTCTGCTACTGTTTCCTCAACAACTGGTGCTTCCGTTACTTCTGCTACTGTTTCTTCAACAACAGGCGCTTCAGTCACTTCCGCTACTGTTTCTTCAACAACAGGCGCTTCAGTCACTTCCGCTACTGTTTCTTCAACAACTGGTGCTTCTGTTACTTCTGCTACTGTTTCTTCGACAACTGGTGCTTCTGTTACTTCCGCCACTGTTTCTTCGGCAACTGGTGCTGCTACTTCAGGTAACTCTACTTCGTTGGCTACAGTTGTTTCTTCAACCTGAGCTGCTGCCGCAACTAATGCCGCTTCTTGAGCTGCTGCTTCTTCGGCCGCCATACGAGCTGCTGCTTCTGCTTGCGCAATAGCAATCGCTTGTTGTTCTTCGAAAGCTGCTTTTTCTGCTACTAAAGCATCACGATGTCCCGCAGCTAAAGTAATGTCTCCAGTAAGAGTGTTGTAAACTTCTTCGTTAGCACTTTGTTGCACTTCTAATGAAGCTTTCAAACCTTCTAATTCAATTTGTTTGTTAATTTTTTCTTCTTTTGCTGCTTTTACTTCATCTTGTTTTTTAACAACTTGTTCTTTATCTTCTTTTTGAGTTGCTAATAAATCTTTATTAGAAGAAACCATTTTACGAACAACGTCTAAACGTCCAACAAATTCGCTAATAGATTCTGAAGAAGCAATTAAGCTTAAGTAATTAGTGCTACCACCATTCGCTTGAACCGCTCTTGCTTGATCATCCAATAGTTCTTCACGTTTTGCGATTAATTCTTCTAATTCTGCGATTTGTCCGTTTAATTCTTCAATTGCTTCATCATCTTTAGCGATATCAGCTAATAAAGTTTCAGCTTCTTCTTTTAATGCTGTTAAAGCTTCGTATCCTAAAGCTAATTCAGAATATAAGGCTGCTTGTTGAGCTGATAAATTATCAATCGCAGCTTGAGTATCGTTAATAAGTGTATCATAATCTTGAGCAAATGTTGCAATCGGTGAAGCAACAGAGCCTAAGATGATTGTTGACGTAAATAAGGTTTTAAATGCTTTTTTAGTAAAGCTCAGCTTCATTAGTCCATCTCTCCTAGTAAAATAATTTTATATATCATTCAGAATACAAGGGGTCTTCCCCTCTTTAATTAGCTGAGACTATCTTAACACATGCAAATCGGATATTGTTGAATTTATCCAAATCGTATTTACTTTGTAACATAGTTGTAAACTTACTCAATGCTTTTCACCTCAATGTTACAAACTACAATAAAACAGGGAGTGAACCAGAAGTAGAAAACCGGAAAGTTTTCGTTTCTTCTGCCCATCCCCGTACAACAGTGGAGGCTACTCAACCACTGTGCTTTTTATTAACGAGTAAAAACTTGACTGAATTGGCCATGTATATGCTTAGACTCATTAAGACGAGGTTTGAGGCCACTCAACCACCGCGCGATAAATTAAATAGATGAGACCAAACAGTTAATTAATGTGTTACTTAACGTCTGTTAGACGAATAAAAAAATCTACTTAATTTTGTCAGTTAAAGTAACTAAATAATAATTTTTCTTACCACGTCGAACAATAATATATTTACCACCAATCGCATCATCGGTTGAGACTTCATAATCTACATCGGTAATTTTATTGCCATTTAAGCTTATCGCACCATTGGTAATAAATTCTCTTGATTGACGACGCGAATTAACGATGCCAGTGTCAACTAACCATACTGCCAAATTCTGAGTCGCTTCTTTGGCTGTAAATTGTGGCATATTTTTAAATCCTTCTTCAATTTGCTTTTCAGAAAGATTTTGAACATCACCTGAGAAAAGAGCTTCAGTGATTTGAATGGCTTCTGCTAATTCTTGTTCACCGTGGACAAACTTCGTTATTTCTTCTGCTAATGTTTTTTGAGCTAATCGTAAATGAGGTTCATTTTTAACTGACTCTTCGAGCTTATTAATTTCTTCCTTCGATAAGAAAGTGAAATATTTTAAGAATTTTACTACATCTTCATCTGCTTGATTTAACCAGAATTGGTAGAATTCATAAGGCGTTGTTTTTTCCGGATCTAACCATACTGCACCGCCAGCTGTTTTACCGAATTTTGTTCCATCGGATTTAAGCATCAATGGGATGGTCAAGCCATAAACCTCTGCTTCATGACCTTGAGTACGTCGGATATAATCTAAACCGGAAGTAATATTCCCCCATTGATCAGCCCCGCCAATTTGTAATTGCACATCGTGATTTTTATGTAAATAAGCAAAATCGATTGATTGTAAAATTTGGTATGAGAATTCCGTAAATGAAATCCCAACCTCTAATCGACTTGAGACGATATCTTTAGCTAACATAGTATTAATATTAAAATGCTTCCCATAGTCACGTAAAAAATCTAAGAGTGAAATTTGACTTAACCAATCATAGTTGTTAACAATTCTAAAGCCGCTATTAGCGACGTCACCTTTCAAGAATAACTTATCAAACTGTGCTGCTAACTTACGTGCATTCTCATTAACGGTATCCATTGTTTGTAATGACCGTTCTGAAGTACGTCCACTCGGATCTCCAATCGAACCAGTTGCACCCCCAATTAACACGACAGGTTTATGTCCCGCTAACTGAAATCTCTTTAGCACCATAAATGGAATTAGATGTCCAATGTGCATCGAATCTCCTGTTGGGTCTACACCACAATAGAGGCCTATTGATTTAGTTTCTATTAATTTCTTTAATCCTTCTGCATCGGTCTGTTGATTAATGGCTCCACGCCATTCTAATTCTTCAATAATTGACAACATCCTCGCTCCTTCTCATTCATCTGTTATTATTATAATTTGTATAGTTTGTATTATCAACTTTTAATCTAACTTTTATCCTACCATTCAGATGGACTCCAAGCTTTACCATCCAATTCTCCTTTTAATTGCTCGATGCGATCTTGCTGTTTTTGGTCCAGTTCTTTTAAAACGGTTAGTAGTTGACGCAAAGGGTAGTCCTTAAGCACATTGGCAAGTGGTTCTAATAAGTTCTCATCCCACATTACATTTCCTCCTCCAAATTGATTCCCATCAACTCTTCAATTTCGAACTCTTGCATTTCTAATTGTGAGATAAACGCCTGCCACAAAGGAGCCAAATTATGATCATCAGCTATTTCTTCACCAATTAATGTTTTTGCTCGAGCAATAATAAATCTCTGATAATTAGTTAAACGTTCCTCTTCTGTTGTCTCTAAGTAAAACAAATAACGCCACATCAAATGAGCTTTTTGTTGCTCATTCATATATTGGAATTGATGGATTGCGAAGATAGGTTTATAGTTCATCTTAAAATGACGAGCCAGTACTTCAAAGTTTGAGAGTAATTCAGAAACAGTTCTCCCCTCTCTTCCACCAGATTGATAATGCTCTTTCTTACCGCCTACCACTACCACAATTCCTAATGTTTTACCTTTGAGTTGACTTGGTTTTAATGTAGACCATACTTGATTAATCCATTCAAATAAGATTCCTGGGGCTTGATACCAATACATTGGAAATTGAAAAATAATTTGATCAGCGGCTAACAAGCGATTTTGTTCTTGTTCAATTACTAAATTATTCATCATCTCATATAAGTTCACATATTGAGCTTGAGAATAATTTAACCCTGACTCTAGTAAATATTGTTGGCTACTTGATTGATTAACATCCGGATGAGCAATATAACAAACAGTCTTCATCATACACCTCTTCTAATCTATTTGCCTTCATACATCTTTTTGTTCATATAGTGGAATGAGGCTCGGACGTTTGGTCCCAGCCTCATAAATAAAATTATTCAGTTTGATCTGATGAAACAGGTGGTTCCGTTACAGGTGGTTCCGTTACCGGGGGCTCGGTTGTTGGCGGCTCTGTTACAGGTGGTTCCGTTACCGGCGGCTCTGTTACCGGCGGCTCTGTTACCGGCGGCTCTGTTACAGGTGGTTCCGTGTATGACGGTTCCGGCACATATTGACTTTCTTCAGTCACAATTTCTTCCGTTACCACTTCTTCTGTCGTTTCTGTTTCAGTTTCTGTCGCTTCTAGCGTCTCACGATTTTCTTTCATCAACTTGGTCAGTAATTGAGACGGTTCTGCTGCAACTAAGGCAATATCATAATAACCTGGAATCTCACTCGCAATTTCAGTGAACGCTGTTAAGAAGACAGATAAATATTGATCTGCTTTTTCATTCAATTGTTTTAATAGATTGTCATCTGTGACTTTGTCACGTAATTTTTCAAAGTCACGTAAACCTTTCGCAATATTACCGATTTGGCCATCTTCAATATCAATCGATTTCACTTTGTTTAAAGCCTCAATCGCTTTGTCAAAGTTTTCAAATTGAACTTTGGCCTCGTTAATTAATTCCGTAATGGCAGTATTGAATTTATCTTCAGGAACCTCTTCGTCATCTAACAATAAACGCTTAGGCATGGTATCAATAAAATCGGTCGCCACTTTTTCAACATCTGCTAATTTAAGGTTATCGGCTAAAACTTTTTTAGTAGCTACTTGATCACCTTTGATAACAGGGGTCGCTGAGCCACTGTATAAATGATTAACCGCATCTAAGGCCGCTTTTTTCCATTCGACAATTTCAATTTCTACTAAGACTTTATTTTTGTCAGCTGTTGAAGCATTGACCGTATCGATTGCTTCTTTTAATTGAGTTAACTCTTCATCAGCGATAGGTTCTTCCCTTAAGAATGATTTCTCATTAGGATTAACATAATAGCTATCTATCTGTTGAACCACTTGATCCAATTGTTGAACCGTATTTACGGTCACCGGTTGAGTTGGTTTTGCTGTTTTATTCATACGGGTCGCGTAAAGCAACACACCAATCAACGCTAACAGGACAAAAATAATCAGTCCTTTAAAAATATTTTTCACTAATTTCACCTACTACTTAATATTTTCACAAAATACTAGCGTTATTATACAATTCATTAATATAATTGTAAAGTTCTGAACTAAATTCTATCATCTGGTTGTTGAAGTTTGGTCAGGAATGGTAATGATAAATTTCGTTCCTTGTCCCAATTCACTTTCGACTTCAACTGTTCCAGAATGCGCTTCTACCAATGATTTCACGACAGCTAAACCAATCCCCGACTCACCAAATTCGGTGTTTTTCCGTGAGATGTCCGCTTTATAAAATCTCTCCCAAATACTTTTTATTTTTTCTGGTTCAATGCCAATACCATGGTCTTCAATCTCAATGCTAACACCCTCATGAACTTTAGTTGCACGTAAATTTATGTCGCTATCTTTTGAAAACTGGATGGCATTATTAACGATATTGATGATAATTTGTAGAATACGATCGTTATCGGCCCAGATTTTTAAATTTTCGGGAACAGAAATGACAATATGATTATTCTTCAAGGAGGCTTTGCTCTCCATTTGCGACTTAATTTGTTCAAAGAGTTGCTTAACATCAAGCCATTGTGGCTTCAAGACGATTTGTTGACTTCGAATCTTCTCATAATCGAGGTTTTCATTGACCAAACGGATTAAACGTTGGGTTTCTTTCATCACCAAATTCAAACTACGTTCTTTTTGCTCCTCAGGAATCATATCATATTGAAGCCCTTCTAAAACTCCACTCATTGTCGTTAAAGGGGTTCTCATTTCGTGGGCAGCATCCATCATCATTTGACGGCGTAGTGTTTCTTGTCTTTGAATTTCTTCCTCTGAAGCTTGTAATGAATTAGCCATCACTTGAAAATCGCGAGCTAAATCACTTAACTCATCGCTTCCTTGTGTATCCAATTCAATTTCATAATTTCCCGAAGCAATTTGCCGAGTCGCCATCTGCAGTTTTTGAATTTTATTTGATTGATACATGGCATACAAAATGGACATCACAATTCCTAGTCCAGCTGAAATCAAAAAGCCAAGCATAATATTTTGCTGAACCGCTTCTACTTGTTGATCCAATTCCGATAAAGGAGCCCCAATACTGATAATCCCCTCAGGAAATTCACTATATCCCCCTTGATTCGATACATAAACTGTCGCCATATTAACGAGTACGCCATTGTTATCATAACGGGTACTTCTTTGGATACCAATGGTTTGATCTTTCGTTATGCGACTTAACTGTTGTTCGGTAAGCTGCAATTTATTTCGCTGGTCGTAGGAAGGATAAATAATCGTTCCGTCACTTAAGTAAACTTGAATGACAATTTCTTTATCTTGTAAAAGTTCAGAGGCTCTTTCTAAATCATTTCTTGTAAAATGGTTGGCCACAATATTGGTCCCGTACTGTATAAGTTCTTCTTGCTTATCTTGGAAAATACGGTTAGACATATACCGACTTGTTAAATAAGCACTTAACCCTAACGCAACCATCAAAACCGCCATGACCCCAATAATTTGTTGCCATAACAACTTCATCTTATTCGCCTACTTCTTCATATTTGTAACCAACACCCCAAACCGTTTGAATTACTTGTGGTCCGACTACTTCTATTTTTTGTCTTAATTTTTTAATGTGTGCGTCAACTGTTCGTTCATCACCATAAAACGGATCCTCCCATAAGCTTTTTAGTAATTGTTCCCGACTGAAAACTCGCTTAGGATGGCTCGCAAACATAATTAACAGTTCGAATTCTTTTGGTGTTAAATTCTCGATTAATTGGTCATTATAATACGCTTCTCGATTAGTAGTACTAATTTTCATTGAGTCTGTTACGATATCAAATGAACCTTCATCAACTGTTTCAACAGTCTTTTCTGGCTCTAAGTGTGCGCGACGATGTAAAGCTTTCATTCTCGCCATTAAAGTTAGCGGACTAAATGGTTTCGTGACATAATCATCTGCTCCCATTTCCAAACCAATGACTTGGTCACTTTCAGAGTCATGAGCAGTTAGCATGATAATTGGTAATGTTTTGGAAATGTTTCGCATTTTCCGACAAATTTGAATGCCATCCATCGAAGGTAAATTAATATCTAAAATAGCTAAATCCCAATTATTTGGATCGGCTTCATATGCTTTATAGCCTTCAAGGCCATCATGATAAAAAGTCGCTGTAAATTTTTCTTTTTCAAAAAACATCGACATCATTTCTGTAACTGATTCATTATCTTCAATCATAATTATACGCATAATAATTCCTCCTTATCGTGTCAATTTCATTATACATCAATTTTTAAAATATTTAGAATAATATTACTATCAAAAAAGTGTTTTTATACAAAAATGTGTATTTATAAGTAAAAGAAAGACAGGAGAGATATAAATGAATCATGTTGTTTTAGTTGGGAGAATCGTGCGTGACCATGACTTAAAGACCGTCAATGACGACCATCGAGTAATTAACAATACTTTGGCGATTACTCGACGTCAACGCAATAAAGAAGGTGCTTTAATGGCAGACTTTATCCCTTTTGTTGCTTGGGATCATTTAGCTGACATCTTGGATAAGTATTCAATCAAAGGCCAACGTATCGCGATTAGCGGTCGCATGCAAAGTCGAAATTACCAAAATAGTGACGGAGAGACCGTCTATACTGTAGAATGCGTTGTCTCTGAAATCACCCTTTTAGACCGGCCTAATGGTACTCGCGAAGAGGGGTTACAATTTTCTGATGAAATAACTGAAGCTTTAAAACATGAAGCGATGGAAACGAATCAAGAATTAAGTACGCCATAACACTTTTATAATAAAAGAAAAGCGGTCCATCATTCGTGATGAAAATCATTGTTAATCATTACTCAAAATAATGACATAAACCATCGATGCTTTTATTAATGACGATTGTCTCCCCCTCCATACAAAAAAGCATCGTGTTCTCTATGAGCTCCAAAAGGTTAGATTTTCTGTCTAACTTGTGAGTTCACTACAAACACGATGTTTATTTTACTTTTTATTACTTAATAATGTTCATCCTTTAACCGGTAAAAAGAACATTGTTTCAAAGAAATAAATGAGGTTGTTAATTAGACAGCTCCTCAGCAATTTGAACGAGTTTTCTTAATCGATGGTTCACTCCAGATTTAGAAATCGGTCCACCTGGAATTAATTCACCAATTTCCTTCATCCCTAAATCGGGATTGTCTAATCGAAATTGCGCCATCTCTCTTAATTTTTCTGGTAAAGAATCTAATCCTCGTTTTTCAATAATTAATTCAATAGCTTCCCTTTGTCGATTGGAAGCTTCAACCACTTTATTTAGATTAGCATTTTCACAGTTTACTAAACGATTAACAGAATTTCGCATATCACGAACAATCCGAATATCTTCAAATTTTAGCATTGCTCGATTAGCCCCAATAATCGCTAGAAAGTCTGATATTTTCTCCGCTTCTTTAATATAAGTAATATAGCCATTGCGCCGGGTAATGGTCTTGGCGTTTAGATTAAAATCATTCATCATTTTACAAATATCTTCATTATGAGATTCATAATTCGAGTAAATTTCTAAATGATAACTATTGGCCTCTGGATTATTAACCGATCCTCCCGCCATAAAGGCTCCTCTTAAATAAGAACGTTTTTTCTGATCATTCTCCATAATTTCAGGTGCTACATCCGCTTTAATAAAAGCACCATCAAAGATACCTAAAATTTCCAGCACTTCTTTAACATTTTGTCGACAACGTACGATATAGACATTATTTTTCTTTAATTTCATCTTTCGACGAACAATTAATTCACTGTCAACAGCAAAATGTTGTTTAAATAAAGTATACATTCGTCTAGCAATCGCTGCATTTTCACTTTGAACATTTAAAATGAGAGACTGTTGATAGATACTCACGGCTCCGTTCATACGGATAAGTGCTGTCAACTCTGCTTTCGCATGTTCCCGATGTACTTCAATTAAGGTACATTCTTTTTTTACTTCCGAAGCAAAAGTCAACGGTCCATCACACCCTTCTATTTTGATAATTTACTGCTTACATATAATTTATGCGTGTCTAATAAATGAGCTAATTCCTCAACCACGAGTTCCGTATCGTGATAAGCGCCGCCATTTTTCATACTTAAAAAACTATTTGAAATGACGCGAACACCCTGACTTCTTAAGCCCATAAAGTCATGTTTAACTTGTAATAAATATTCTTCATTCGGTTGATTTAAAATATAGTCTTCTGGTACTTCAGCAATATTCACTAAAACAGTATCAACGTAATGGCCGCCTAAATGTTGATTTAAAACTTCAACATGGTTGGCATCCGTAAAGGATTCTGTTTCTCCTAATTGGGTCATAATATTACAAATATAGACCACTTCTGCCGGCGTATTGCGAATCGCCTCTCCAATCTCGTCAATCATTAAATTAGGCAGAATGCTTGTATATAAACTCCCCGGACCCAAAACAATCATATCGGCTTCCATTATCGCTTCGACGACTTTCGGACTGGCAACTTTAGCTTCGTCACCTAGACGGGTCGTAACTGAAACTTCCTTAATCTTTTTGCGGTGTTTGGCAATCTGAGACTCACCAACCGCAATCGTACCATCTTCAAATAACGCATTCAATACTAATGGTTCTTGCGCTGCTGGCAATATTTTTCCTTTTACTTTCATAAACTCAGACAATATTTCCAAAGATTTATCCAACGAGCCATTCATTTCTTTCAAGGCAGCAATGATTAAATTCCCGATAGCATGTCCTGCTAAAAAGGCATCTTCACTATCAAAGCGGTATTGAAAGACATCCAGTAATAATGGGTCGCTTTCAGATAACGCAACCATACAATTACGTATATCACCCGGAGGAACGACGTTAATATAGTCTCGAATAACGCCACTACTGCCCCCATCATCAGCAACCGTTACGACAGCACTAACACAAGCATTTAAATGCTTTAGTCCTTTCAAAATGACCGGCAGTCCGGTTCCGCCTCCAATAACGGCTACTTTATATTTTAGTTTAGTTCCTTCACTCATGATCTAACTACACTTTCTTTTTTCTTAAAGCGATCACGGTGAGAAATTTTAGTCTCATAACCGCTATTTTTTAAATGACGTCCCACGCGCTCGGCTAAAGCAATCGAACGGTGTTGTCCTCCAGTACAGCCAATTCCAATCACGACGCTAGACTTACCTTCTTTTTTATAACCTGGTAGACATAATTCGATTAAATCCATAAATTTTGCATAGAAAGCTTGTGTCTCAGGTTGTTTCATTACATAATCGTATACATCTTGATCCAATCCCGTCTTATCTCTTAACTCATCCACATAATGCGGATTAGGTAAGAATCGCACATCCATCATCACATCTACATCGATTGGCGCACCATATTTAAAACCAAACGACACTACTTGCACATGAAAGGTAGATTGCTTTTCAGTTGCAAAAATACTAATCAGTTGTTCACGCAATTGTCTCGGCGTGATATCACTGGTATTAATAATCGTTTGTGCACGACTTCTTAAATCCTTCAGCATTTCACGCTCAAGTTTAATCCCCTCACTCACACGTCCCATGGTTGCTAATGGATGATTTCGGCGCGTCTCTTTATATCTTGATACCAACGCTTGATCATCGGCTTCTAAAAATAAAATCTTGGTTGTGATCATTTGCGTATTATCCATTTTAGAAATAACATTGGTTAATTCATCAAAAAAATCACGCGATCTTAAATCAATTACTAACGCAATCTTCGTAATTTTTCCTGATTCCTTGATTAATTCCCAGAATGTCGGGAGCAAGTTAGGTGGCATATTATCCACGCAATAATATCCCAAATCTTCGAAACTTTGAACTGCAACTGTTTTACCAGCACCACTCATACCAGTAATAATAACTAATTCAAGAGCATCTGACATGGAATCGCCTCATTTCCTTTATTTTTAAATTTATTATAACATACTCCACTATTTATTGTCTTATTTTAGTTCACGGTGTTAAGTTCTTTTGCTATAATGTAGCTATTGAACCATACTAAAGGAGTATGCACACATGATATTACTACAAGTAAATGAATTGGCAAGACGGTTTGCCGATGAAACCTTATATGAAAATGTTAATTTTAGTATTCAAACCCGAGACCGCATTGCTCTCGTTGGTCGTAACGGAACCGGAAAATCAACGCTTATCAAGCAAATTATGAACCAAGAACCGATTTCTAGCGGTACCATTTCCAAGGCTAAAGGGCTTAAAATCGGGTATTTAGAACAACATGTAGCGATTGATTCAAAACGAACGATTTGGGATGAAATGCTTCATACTTTTGAAGCAACCTTAAAATTAAGAGACGAATCCCAAAAAGCGGCTAATCGTTTAGCTCAATTAGCTGATAATCCTGAAAGTACTGAGTACCAAGAAGCTTTATATCAGTATGACCACTTACTAGAAACATTAAATAATAAGAATGCCTATGCCATTGAATCTGAAATTCGAACAGTATTACACGGTTTTCGCTTTTTTGAAGAAGATTACCAAACCCCTGTTCAAGCTTTATCTGGTGGGCAAAAAACACGTTTAGCACTCGCACAAATTTTATTAATGGATTATGACTTATTAATCCTTGATGAGCCTACTAACCATCTAGACATGGAAATGCTCGCTTGGCTCGAACAGTACCTCGTAGGATATAAAGGCGCCCTACTAATCGTCTCCCACGACCGCTATTTTTTAGATAAAATTACCAATCAAGTCCTCGAATTGCGTAATCATACTGCTCATCTCTATAAAGGGAATTATTCTTACTATATAGAAGAAAAAGAAGCGCGTTTAGAACGTGAATGGAAAGAATATCAAAAACAACAAGTCACGATCGCAAAACTCGAGGAATTTGTTCAAAAAAATATTGCTCGTGCTTCAACAACGAAGAGGGCTCAAAGTAGACGTAAGCAATTAGAAAAAATTACTCGATTAGAAAAACCAAAACAAGACCAAAAAGCACCACGCATTCAGTTTACTGCGACTAGCGAAAGTGGCGAACGCGTGCTTGAATTAGAAAATCTAAGCATTGGCTATCAGTCTGAAGTAATTGCCGAAAATATTCAATTAGATTTAAGAAAACAAGAAGCCATCGCCGTCGTCGGCCCAAACGGTGTGGGTAAATCTACTTTATTGAAAACGATAATTGGGGAAATCCCCCCTATTAAAGGGGAAATTACGAGAGGAACCGGATTAGATATTGGGTACTACGCTCAAAACGTGAATATGTTAAATCCTGACTTAACTGTTTTAGAAACTTTATGGCAAGCACACGATACAGCTGATGAATGGATCATTCGAAGTATTTTAGGTAGTTTCCTCTTTACTGGAGAAGCTGTTGAAAAGAAAGTATCGATGCTAAGCGGTGGAGAAAAAGCTCGGCTAACTTTAGCTTTATTAGCTACCGATCATGATAATACCTTAATTTTAGATGAACCTACCAACCACTTGGATATCGATAGTAAAGAAGTATTAGAACAAGCCTTAATCGAATTTGATGGTACACTCTTATTTGTTTCGCACGACCGTTATTTTATCAATCGAATTGCCACCCAAATTTTAGAGATTACGCCATCAGGCTCTACTCTTTATTTAGGTGATTATGATTATTACTTACATAAAAAAGAAGAACTAGCCATTCTCAAACAAGAGGCGGAGCTAAAGAATAAAACAAACACCGCCCCGACTGAAAATACTACTAATACTAAAGGTCAAGCACAACTATCCTTCGAAGAAAGTAAGCAATATCGTCGTGAATTAAAGAAATTAACCCAGCAAGTTGATAAAGTGACTGAAGAGCTGGAATCAGTAGAACAAGCGATTGAAGCTTTACACCATCAAATGGCCGAAGCTTCTACATTGAATCAACAAGACGAATTACTAAAAATGCACGAGGAACTAATGGACTTAGAAAATCGCCAGGAAATCTTAATGGAGGAATGGGAAGAAGCGAGTTTAGCCCTTGAAGCGCTAGAGGAAACAAACAATTAACATGACTGATGTGTTTAAGTAGCATAGACTACTCTCTATTACCACTCTAATCTAGTAGCATTGTTTTTGCCGACAGTAGTGAAATGACATCGAGTGATTTTCGTATATACTATCTTAATGCTTTGCACCAGCGCAAGCATTAAGATAAAGCGTCAGGTTTTCAATCATATTTAATCTTTACTCTACTATGAGGGAGTGAAGAGGCAGTGAGGATGGAGTGATTTCCCTGCTGACTCACTCCTTTTTTTAATTGAGACGATTTTGTTTATCTTCTTCACATTCATTTTTCTATCAGTAAATATGACAAAAAACAGTCATTGAACTCCTTTATTTGAGTCCGATGACTGTTTCTTTAAAATTATTTATTTAACGAATTATGCTTTACCAGTTGAACCAAACATATCCATTGTTTCTTTAGTAACTTTAACGATTGCTTCTTTACCAGGAGCAATTACTTTACGTGGGTCATAAACTTTATCGTCTGAATTTAATTTTTCACGCACTGCTTTAGTCCATTGTTGTTGTAATTCAGTGTTAACGTTAATTTTAGCATGTCCACGTTCGATAGCTTTTTTAATTTGATAATCAGGGATTCCTGATCCACCGTGTAATACTAATGGTGTTCCTGTTGCATCAGAGATTGCTTGCATTTCATCAAATCCTAAAACAGGTTCTCCATCGTAAGTACCGTGAACTGATCCTAAAGCTGCTGCTAAAGCATCAATCTTAGCTTCAGATACCATACGTTTACATTCTCCTAAGTCAGCATATTTTACGCCACCCGTTACACCGTCTTCAACACCACCAACAGTACCAACTTCAGCTTCTACTGATACACCTTTAGAATGAGCGTATTCAACTAATTCTTTAGTCATTTCGATATTTTCGTCGATAGGGAAATGAGAATGGTCGAACATAACAGAAGTAAATCCAGCATCAATATAATGTTTAGCACTTTCAACTGTTGAACCGTGGTCTAAGTGTAATGCAACTGGAACAGTGATATCCATCGTTTCCATTAAAGCATTAACCATCGCTGCAACAACTTCAGCACCACCCATGTATTTACCAGCACCTTCAGATACACCTAAGATAATTGGTGAATTGTTTTCTTGTGCTGCTTGTAATACTGCTTGAGTCCATTCTAAGTTGTTAATGTTGAATTGACCAACTGCATACTTACCTTCTTTTGCTTTGTTTAACATTTCTGTCATACTAACTAATCTACTCATTATATTTCCTCCTTGAAATCCTTTAGAAATAGTATATGTATTTCACTTAATATTATACTTTATTTTAATGATTAAGGCTAGTGAAAATAACACATCTTTTCACAAATTCATCATGTAAGTGATATTTATTCCTCAACTTCTTCGTCTTCGTCGTATTCTTCGAAATCTTCTTCTTCATCATCTACTAATTCATCATCTTCTTCATCGATTTCAACATCTTCATCAATGTCTTCATCTTCAAAATCAGACAACTCACTTGCATAGTGATCTAACTCTTCTTCATCTTCGTCTTCGTCTTCTTTCGCAATGACTTCGTCGATATCACCCATATCTTCATCATCATCATCGAACTCTTCATCTTCTTCGTCATACACTTCGCCATCTTCTGGGTCATCATCGTTGTAATCGATCATATCTTCATCGTCAGCAAATGCATTTAATTTACGTTTCTTACGACGGCGTTTTGGAACTTCTTCCTCTGCTGAAGTAATAGTTTCTTCGTCGATTGAATCAATTGGATACCATAAACGTAAGCCCCAACGATTATCTCCTAATGAGATGAAGCGTCCATCAATATTTAAATCAGTATAAAATCTTACTAAATTTGCTTCTAATTGGGCTTCATTTAAATCTAAATATTCTTGAATCATAATTAATAATTCATTAAATTCAATGACATCACCTTTTTGAACTAATATTTCATGAGCAACTTCAATTAATGAAAGTTCCTCGCGGTTCTGACCTTCGAATGCCTTTAACTCCATATCGTCACTTCCTTTATATTTCTACCTTACTATCTTAACGATTTATTGATGATAAATCAATCTAAAATCATAATCACCAATGGGTTTATTTTCATTTAATAGCTGATAATCCACCGAAATTTTATTATCAGCAATACTGATTCGATGTGTTAAGACATCAAACACCATTAATCCCTGTGGTGTCGAATAAACTAATTGGGTTGGCTCTTCTTTATTAAATAGTAATCGGGTAGAACCATAACTAATTTCTAAATTTTCATTATTAGGAAACCATTTAACATGAACCACTTGTCCTTGTTGATCTTCGTAAGTAATTTTTTCAAATGAATTGAGTTGATAATACTCACCTTGTGTTTGATGACGCCATTTTTCAATACGTTTTGTCGTAGAATCCATAATTTTCTGGGTCACTTTTACCGTAACGCTTTCACGCTTCACTAATTCACTTCCCCTCTGCTAGTAATTATAACCTATTATTTGCTATAATAAAAAGGAATTAACACGATTTTTACAGTTTATTGGAGGTAAGGTATGTCAGAATTTTTATCGCATCATCATTGGCTTTACACTGAAGTCGGTTCCGGTTCTAATGTAGAGGATGGTTTAGTCGCTTTAAGTTGGCAAGATGCTTTTATTCGCCATATTATGACAATTAATGACCATCCGTCTGATAAATCGTCCCAGGCAAAAGGGATTATTCACTTCTATCGTCTCAATTACCCGACGATATTACTGGGACCAAAAGATACTCGATTAAAAGCATTACCAGAAGGTATAGCGTATTTAAATAAACAAGGATACGCTACCCATTTACGTGCTCACGGTGGACTAGCGGTGGTTAGCGATCCTGGCATTATCAATGTTTCCTTTATCATTAATCTGAAAGAATTCCCGTTAAGTATCGATGAAGGTTATGAGCAAATGATTCAATGGCTCAAAGAAGCTCTTAGTACTTTGGGATTAAATGTCGAAAGCTACGAGGTACCCGATTCCTATTGTCCTGGTACATACGATATTGTCATTCAACAACAAAAAATTGGCGGCATTGCGCAACGTCGTTTTAAAGATGGTGTGGCCGTCGCCGCTTATATCAGTGTCACTGGTAATCAAAAAGAACGATCTGAAATAATCCGGCAATTTTATCAAACATCAGAGGCTGATTCGCAATACCCTAATGTCAATCCTGATGTGATGTCCAACATCAACGACTTCTTAGATCAATCTATATCTGTCGAAAAGTTTAAACAACTCCTTTTAAATACCGTTCAACAACAAACTAAATTAACTCGTTTGCCTGATCCTGGGGAAGCATTAGAGATACTCTACCAGAAAATGTACCAAAAAACACTTGATCGTAATTACCCTCTACAGATTAATAAATAAGGAGCATCTATATGTCAACATTTCAAGAAAAAGTTATGGCACAAAAGTTACATCGCGAAAAAGTTTTCCGTGACCCTGTTCATGATTATGTTCATATCCATGACAAAATTATTTTAAAATTAATTGATACACGTGAATTTCAACGTTTAAGACGAATCAAGCAACTAGGAACCTCTTCGTTTACGTTCCATGGTGCAGAACATTCTCGCTTTAATCACTCATTAGGTGTATATGAGATTACACGTCGTATCATTGATTTATTCGAACGCCAATATGCAACTAAAAAAGCCAATGATGGCTTATGGAATCCTGATGAGCATATGGTGACGCTTTGTGCGGCCTTATTACACGATATTGGTCACGGCGCATTTTCCCATACCTTTGAAGGTATTTTTAATACGGATCACGAGGCTTTAACACAACAAATTATCACTTCTTCTGAAACAGAAATCAATCAAGTATTGCGCTATTTCGGAGATGATTTCCCTGAAAAAGTAGCCAGTGTCATCAATAAAACTTATCCTAACCAACAAGTAGTACAAATTATCAGTAGTCAAATTGACGCCGACCGAATGGACTATCTTCTTAGAGATGCCTATTATGCTGGTGTCAGTTATGGAACTTTCGACTTAACTCGCGTGCTTAGAGTAATACGTCCTTATAATAACCAAATAGCTTTTGACTATTCGGGAATGCATGCTGTAGAAGATTATGTTGTCAGCCGATATCAAATGTATATGCAAGTTTATTTCCATGGGGTATCGCGTGGAATGGAACAAGTATTAAAGAGCTTATTAGACCGTGCTAAAAAACTCTATTTAGAAGACGAAACACAAATGAAACAACCGGCTGGCTTATTAAAACCATTCTTAACCGGCACCTGGACTTTACAGGATTACTTACTATTAGATGACCATGTAATGAGCACTTATTTCTCAATGTGGATTTATGAAGACGATCCTATTTTATCTGATTTAGCCTATCGCTTCGTCAATCGTAAGCCATTTAAATCGTTAATCGTGACCGAAGAAAATCGTGAAGCCTTAGCGATTGCTTTACAAGATGAAATGATCCAAGCTGGATTCGACCCAGATTATTACTTTGGTATCAATAGTAGTTATGATTTACCTTACGATTACTATCGCCCTAATCAAAAAAAACAACGTACCCAAATTGAATTATTAACTAAAACATATGATAAAGTTGAATTATCACAAGTGAGTGCTTTAGTTAACACCTTAGCTGGAGAAGTAAAAGGAGATTTACGTCTTTATTTCCCTGGTCAATTAATGACATATTTTGAACGTATTCCAGCTGATAAATTGACTCCTAATCAACAAATGATCTTAGTAGCTCATGAAAAAGAATACAATGACACTAACTACCAAATCCAAGAACGACTCTTTAATTAACAACATCTTGATAATCACTAGCTCTAATTACCCGTTAGCCTTGAATATTAAAAAACATAGACAGTGGGCATTTCAAAATGTAGCAATGAGTTGTTTTTCATATTATTTGACTAATCCTTAGCGTTGAATACGCATCAGCCTGATCTTTAGACACCGTTTAATGCCACTCAACCAATGCACATATCCTAAACGATGATTGGCTGGACTGAAATTATCAAGTTTATACCTAGCCTTTCTTATACTGGTTTGCCCATACCAAGCAAACTGAATGATTAAAAATAGCAACTTAATTCAGGCTGATATCCTAAAGGACCAACATCTTTTTGAATTAAGTTGCTATTTTATTCTTATTTTTCAATTAATTCAATCCATTCGCTCACAGTTTTAAAGCCAAGCTTTTGGTAGAGTTTTATCGCTTTTTTATTATCTTTATCGGCTTGAATTTGTAAGGGACGGCGATATTTTTTCGTTAAATAAGTGGTTAATTGAGCTATTGCTTTAGTTCCGAACCCTTTATTTTGTTGTTTTTTCTTAATCGCGACTGCAAACAAATAAATAACCTTAGGATGCACTTCAATCGAACATGTTCCGATAATTTCGTTTTGAATAGAGAATTGATACAATACCATGCTGCTATCTGCTACAACTCGCTCCACAAAAAGCCGTTCTTCATAATATGAATCGTCAAAGCACTCCGCTAATATATGAGCAATTGAATTCAAATCTTGCGGTAATGCACGACTAACCTGTACGACACTATCTTCTTTCTCATCAAACTGACTGTCATACCTTTTATTTTTCTTCTTCTGCACAGCTACAACCGTTTGAACTTCTTCTCCTAAAAACTCTTTTTGATTATCTCCAAATTGTAAAATCAGTTCTGGCATCGCATCAGGATTAAGACGATAACGATTAAAAAATGCTGGATATTGCTGATAAAAGTTACGTTCTATTTTATAACCAATCGCCCTTATTCGATAATCACGACAAATCTGTTTTATTTTAGCAATCATCGCGTCTTTAATTGGCAGCTTTCGATATTGGGGATGGATGACACTTGTTACTTCCGCTAAATCTGTATCCTCTGCGTAGATTGTCCCTACACCAACAAGATGGCTTTGATGATAATATAAAACCAAAAATGGCATCGTTTGATCAAAATTATATTGATTAGATAGAAATAACCAACGATAGGTGTGATCTGCCTGATGAATCAATTGTTCTAATTGATGAATGTTATCTCTTAATTCTGATGCTAGATGGTTTAACACAACAATACTCATACTTGACTCCTACTGCAATTCATATTCTATTAAGACACCTTCATTTAACAACAAAATCACGTTGTCGTCAATTCACAAAATAAAAAACCTTCTAGCTATCTCATAAATATTCGATAGCCAAAAGTATATTTGTGGTGTGTAGTAAGTAATTACCAAGCAGCAACATTCGCACCGTCGGTAACTTCAGTAATTTTTTCTGCTACTTCCTCTGATTGGTATAATTCAACAATATGTTTGTATAATTCATTTTCAACATCATCTTTACGCGTTACGACCACATTTTTATAGACCTCGTTCACTTTAGCTAAATCTTCTGTGTCAACAAAGATCGCATCTTCTTCGATAGATAAATCATGGTCTAAGGCATAGTTCGTGTTAATTATCGCCGCATCTACGTCTGGTAAACTGACCGCTACTTGAGCAGCATCTAATTCTTTAAACTCTAATTTTTTATCGTTTTTAGTAATGTCTTTTAAAGTTGGTAAAACACCTGCTGCGTCATCTACTTCAATGACACCTGCTTGTTCTAATAATAATAGTGCACGGCCACCATTCGTTGGGTCATTTGGAATAGCTACCACTGCTCCTTCTGCTAATTCATCCAATGAAGTTACGTTTTCAGAATATGCTCCTAGTGGTGAGACATAAGTATAGCCGATTGGTTGTAAATCTTCGTCATTTTCTTTATTCCATTCTTCTAAGTAAGCCACATGTTGGAATGCATTTAGGTCTAAATCACCACTAGCGACTGCCACGTTTGGTTGAACATAATCATTAAATAATTCAACTTCAAGGGTAATGCCTTCTTTTTCTGCTAATTCTGCTACAAATTCCCACACTTCGATTTCATCATCACTGGCCACACCGACTTTAACTGTCTCCCCATCGAATGGTTTATCTTCTGCAAAGGCAGTTGCTGGTGCTACCAAACCTGCTAATAATGCTAATACACTAACTTTTTTTACTAATTTTTTCATATGAATTCTCCTTATGATAAATATTTAAAAATTTTTTTACTAACGGGAAAATCATTAAAAACCCGAATATTAATTATTTCGCTTAGTTATTGTGTTATATTCCTGAATAATAGGCCTTGGAAGGAACGATAAGGCATCATACTTCCTCCTCCAGGTTATTAATTATATTGTACTACTCTGCTTCCGTTGTCTCTTTCGTTGCGGCCTCTTCTGTTTGTTCCTCGATTACCCGTGCATTTTCCCAAACCGGTTTGTCGCCACCATTCGTTGTATCATAAATTGCTTGCGCTACTGCATCGGTTTGATAAAGTTCAACAATTTTTAAGTATAATGGATTTTCTTTATCTTCTTCTCTAGCCACAATCGAGTTTTTATATTTCTCGCTTAATTTTTCTGGATAATCAGCATCTACAAAGATAGCATCTTTTAATGATAAGCCAGCATCATTGGCGAAGTTCGTGTTAATAATAGCTGCATCCACATCAGGTAAGGTTGCTGCTAATTGCGCCGCATCTAATTCCTCAATTTTGATATTTTTAGGATTTTCTGTAATGTCTTCTGGCGTTACTAAAATTCCTGCGTCATCATCAATTTCCAATACTCCTGCTAATTCTAAGGCTAATAATGCGCGTCCACCATTCGTTGGATCGTTCGGGATAGCGACTGTACCGCCTTCTGGTAATTCATCTAAAGACTTAATTTTTTCAGAATAGGTGCCCATTGGCGATACGAAGGTAAATCCTATCGGAACTAAACTACCATCATTAGATTCATTCCAGTTATCTAAGAAAGCAATGTGTTGAAACGCATTTAAATCAATTGAGCCATTTTGTAAAGCTTCATTCGGTTGATTGTAGTCGGTGAAAAATTGTAATTCAACTTCAATCCCTTCGGCCTTCGCTTGATCAACCACTACTTGCCAGACATCTTCAGCCGAACCCGGCACGATTCCAACGGTAACCTTTTCCCCTTCAAATTCATTTTTTTCTTCTGCTTCCACATTGGTGATAAAAGGTAAGGTTAAAGCGCTCGTTAATAAAGTTAATGAAATAGTTTTAATAAATTTTTTCATAAAATCAAATCCTTTCTTAGTAGGTCAAACTTGACCGATAAATTGTTAATTAGTGTTCAATTTTTTTAATAATCCAATTGAAAATTAGTTGTGTTACAAAGACAATCACTAAAATTAAGAATGTTGCGACTAAAATAACATCCATTTTACTACGATTATAGCCTCTGGCAATCGCTATCGTTCCTAGCCCTCCACCTGCTACCGCACCAGCCATTGCCGTTAAGCTAATGACATTGATAACGGTTGAGGCACTCACTCGTAACAATGACGGTAAACCTTCTCTTAAATAGACTCTAACAATAATATCCCATGGACTACATCCCATTGATTGTGCTGCTTCAATCACACCTGAATCTACTTCTAAAAGAGCAATTTCAACTTGTCGTGCGAAAAATGGAATCGTCGCAATGATAATCGGCACACTAGCCGCTGTTGACCCAATAGTTGTTCCGACAATAAAACGTGTGACATTTATCAGTAAAGCTAAAAGTATGATAAAGGGGATTGAACGAAAGATATTGATAAAGGGGATTGAACGAAAGATATTGATAAAGGCATCCAAAATTTTATAGATAACTATATTTTCTAAAATGCCCCCAGGTCGTGTCACTGTTACCATGACACCGACAATCAATCCTAATATACCAGCAAAAATGATGGTCAAGAGTAACATATAGACCGTTTCCCAAGACGCTTTCACGATATCGTCAAGTAATTTATAAACATCTGGCATATTGGTTTCAATAAATTGCATCATGCCTCATCAGCCTCCTTTTGAACATATTGTTGAAACAATGTTTGTACCGAATCAACTTTTACTGAGTTTTGCTTTAAAAATTCAGTAGCAGCATTAATTTGTTGCGGTTCTCCTTTTAAAGCGACTAATAAATTGCCAACAGGTGTATTTTGAATAATTTCAATATGACCGTATAAGATGTTAATTTCAATCCCATATTCACGAATAACCTCTGTAATAAACGGTTGCGTCGTTTGATCACCCGTATAGGTTAATCTGGCTAATTCAGATTCATGACTAATGGAAATGGTTTGAGGATGTTTCAAGACTAATTCAATCTCTTGGTCAAAATGGGTTGCTGTATTAATGAATTCTTTAGTTAGACTTTGTTTAGGCTGTGTAAAGATTTCTAATATACTGCCTTCTTCTAGGACATGTCCATTTTCCATTACTGCCACTCGATCACATAAATCCTTGACAACTGCCATTTCGTGGGTAATCACCACCATCGTGATATTTAATTTTTGATTCAACTCTTTTAACAGTTTTAAAATTGAGCTGGTAGTTTTTGGATCCAAGGCACTGGTTGCTTCATCACAAAGTAAGACATCCGGATCATTGGCTAAAGCTCTCGCAATTGCCACCCGTTGTTTTTGTCCACCTGACAGTTGACTTGGATAACTATCGGACTTTTCTTTTAGTCCAACTAAATTCAATAATTCAGCCACTTTATGAGCGACTTCTTTTTTCGAAAGCCCACTGCCTTTTAATGGAAATGCAACATTATCAAAAATCGTTCTTGAATTCATTAAATTAAAGTGTTGAAATATCATACCGATTTTTTTGCGTGCTGTCCTTAATTCTGCGGGTGCTAATTCAATTAAGTTTTGTCCATTAACAATTACTGACCCATGTGTTGGTCTTTGTAATAAATTAATCGTTCTAACTAAAGTACTTTTTCCGGCTCCACTGTAGCCTACTATTCCAAATATTTCGCCGCGATTAATTGATAAATTGACATCTTTTACTGCAGTTACGACATTATCTTTTTGTTTAAAGACAACATCAATGTCTTTTAATTCAATCATTCTAATCCCTCCCAATAAAAAAAACTCTCATCCTATCATAAATAAAGGACGAGAGTTATCATTTCGTGGTACCACCTTTTTTTGTTAAATTATTGCTAATTTAACCTCATACAGTACAGTCAAACATGTATTAACGATACTGTGCCATTTTAACGGTTGGATCCGTCCACTCTTATTGTCTAGCATTCAGAGTGACCGCTCAGTGGCCATTTTCAAATTAAGTTCATTTACTTACTTTCACCAAATGTAAGCTCTCTAGGAAATGTCCATTAATTTTACTTTCCACATCAATGCGTTTATTTATATTATGTAGCTATCATACAGGATATTTTTTTCTTTGTCAACAATTATTAATAAATTTCTCATTTTTCTCATTTTTGATTAATTAATTGTTATATCGCGGTTTTTTATGCTACAATTTAAGAAATAATAATAGAAAGTTGGGATAACGGTGAAATTTAATCAACAACTTAATCATTTACAACCAAGCCCTATTCGTTCTTTCAACGAGGAAATTTCGAAAATTGAAGGCTTAATTCCTTTAACAATTGGTGAACCTGATTTTAATACCCCTGATTTTATTAAAGAAGCGGCGATTCAATCGATAAAGGATGATCTAAACGGCTACTCTCATTCACGTGGTATGATAGAATTACGTCAAGCCATTGCACGCTATGTCTTACGTAAATATGATTTATCTTACTCGCCTGATACAGAAATCATTGTTACGTCAGGACCTACGCAAGCTTTATTTGCTAGTTTCTTAACGATTTTAAATCCCGGTGATAAAGTGCTAATCGCGTCTCCAAACTATGTTATCTATAATACTCAAGTGAGCTTAGCGCATGGAGAAATGGTCATGGTTGATACAAGTGATACAAACTTTATCTTTACACCAGAAAAGTTAGAAGCTGCCATAATCGATAATCCTGGCACAACAGCTATTTTACTAAACCATCCTGCTAATCCAACTGGTGGTACCTATACTGAACAACAACTGCGTGCATTAGTACCGATTATCGAAAAATATGATTTATGGGTCATTTCTGATGAAATTTATGGGGAATTGTCTTATGATTATCCTCATTATTCAATGGCTAAATTGTTAAGAGAACGTACGATTCTTATTAATGGTTTATCAAAATCGCATGCAATGACCGGCTGGCGCAGTGGTTTTCTAGCAGCACCGGCTGAAGTGGCCAACCAGTTATTTAAAGTCCATCAAGCAATGGTCAATACTCCTAATACGCAAATGCAATACGCTAGTATTGTCGCATATGACCATGGAGACGATGCTATCGAAGAAATGCGCACTATTTATAAAGAACGCCGTGATTTCTTAATGCAAGCTTTTAAAGAAATAAATATTGAAACTTTAAACCCTCAAGGTGCTTTCTACTTATTTGTTAAAGTTCCTGATTGGTACCAAGGCAATGATCGTGATTTCTGTTTAGATTTAGCACATCAAGCCAAAGTAGGCGTTGTACCAGGTTCAGGTTTTGGACCAGCCGGTAAAGATCACTTCCGAGTCAGCTATGCCGCTAGTCTTGAGACTTTAAAAGAGGCAATGAAACGTATTACTGCTTTTGTAAAAGAGCATCAACCTTCATAAAATGGCCTCACTTTAAGATAAATTAAAACCTTCAAATGTAACTGTTTTGAGCTGCCCCCCAAAAGTTAGACCAAAAATCTAACTTTTTGGGGTCACTATATTTCAACCAGTTAATATTTGAGGGTTTTTTGTGATGGTATGATGGATTTGATTGCTACTTAATTCGATAAAAATTTGAATTTACACAATTGTTTTCAGTTCAAACAGCGTATCTATCAGTAGGAGGTTGTAAAATGACAGTACTATTCTTTATAATCGGGACTTGTCTGGCTTCATTTTTTACCTGTATAGCCAGTGAACAAACTATCAACTTTACACGTCGTTCTCAATGTGATAACTGCCGTCACGCATTAGAAGCAATCGATCTGATGCCCTTGGTTTCATTTTTAATTTTAAAAGGAGCCTGTCGTCATTGTCACACGAGCTTAAATCGTAATTATTTTTTTCTTGAATTACTGGGTGGTTGCTTTGGTCTTTCTCTTTATTATTTACAATTCAATAGCTTTTACGAAGGTTATCTATTATCACTCATTATTTGCTGGTTACTTTTATTAAGCATTGAGGATTATTTTCATTTACAAGTCAATTGGTGGGGATTATTCATCTTAGGCGTTCTTTGTCTGTTTAATAGACAGTCACTGTGGGTTGCAGTCGTTATATGGTTATTATTGGAAACAATCATTTATTATCGCCCTACGGCTTTTGGAGGAGCAGATGCCAAAATAATCGCTTTATTAGCTTGCACCTTAGAAGAAATGACCATCCCTTATTTCATCTTAGGCGCAGCCTTGTTCGGCCTTCTTTATTCCATATTACAATATCAGCACACCAAACGCTGGAATGCTATTCCTTTTATCCCTAGCATCGCAATCAGTTATCTATTTTGTTTATTCTTATAAAAAAGGGCTCTATACTTTTTGGTGTAAGCGAACAGAAATGACTCTGTTCATTCGCACCATTTGACAAGGAGCCTAAAAAAAGTAGGTAGGAAGTAGAAAATCTCAAAATTTTCCCTTCGGCTACCTACTCAACTATTATTTACCAAGTTAAAATGAGAAATTATATGGAACATCCATATAGTCATCATCATCATTTTCAATGTTACTATCGATGAAATATAATAGCGTTTGAAGTTCTGTCGTTAAGTCAACATTTTGAATTCTGACCGATTTCGGCACATCAAATCTAAGTGGCGTAAAATTCATAATTCCTTTAATGCCTACATTAACAAGACGTTCCACCACTTTTGGTGCTACTTCCTGAGGAACAGTTAAAATGACCACTTCAATTGCTTGGGCTTCGATTTGTTCTTCTAATTCATCCATGGAATAAACTGGAACTCCAGATAATATTTTTCCAATTAAGTCTTGATTAACGTCAAATGCTGCCCCAATACGCACATTATTATTTTTTCTAAAATTATAGTTTAATAAAGCATTACCTAAATGGCCAACACCAATCAAACCTATTGAAGTCAAGCGATCTTGATTCAATGCCTTACTAAAGAAATCCAATAAATAATCTACATCATAGCCATAGCCACGTTTTCCTAATGCCCCAAAATAAGAGAAATCTCGTCGAATGGTTGCACTATCAACTCTCACGGCTTCACTTAATTCAGTTGATGAAATTCTCTTTTTGCCTGCATTATGTAAAAATCGTAAATAGCGATGGTAGATTGGTAATCGCTTGGCAGTCGCTTTTGGTATATCCTTGTGCATAATTTCCCCTACCTTTTCACTAATCTAATGTTATAAACTATTATAACTATCAAGATTATAGCAAAATTTCACAAAGATAGCTAGTCACTTTCACTTATTTGTATATATAATCACAATAGTTTTCGTAAAAGAATTCATTATCTTATAAGATGATTATGGAGGCTATCGTAAGAGTTCTCTGTAGCTGGACAGAAACTTGAGAAATTCTATTTGATTTCAACTAATTATTTTATAGCGTAAAGGCAGTGGCCACAACTTGTATCAAGTCCATAATATTGTGTAAAAATAACTAGCACATTTTTTATTCCATTTCTTCCCCGCTCTCATAAAAAAAAAAACTGGGAGTGGGCAAGAAGTAGAAAATTAAATAATTTTCGCTTCGTCTGCCCACCCCCGCACAGTTGAGTAGGTCTCAAACAAGTCGTTAAGACGAAGTTTGAGGCCACTCAACCACTGCGCTATTAATTAATGAACAATAATCTTAACTAAATTTATCAGGTTTATGCCCAGCCCCAGTCATAATGCTATTACTATTCTCCAATTAATTCTTGAATCGCTGTTTCTAATTTTTCTGCTTTTTCTTCTACTTCAACTTTAGATTGACCGGTTGTTCCTAAATATAATTTAATTTTAGGCTCTGTACCACTTGGTCTAAAGGCAACCCAACTGCCATCTGCTAAAGTATATTTTAAAGCATCAGATGATGGGTACGCTAATTGACGTTCTTTACCATCGCTTAACTTTAATGTTCCAGCTAAATAATCAGCCGTTTTTTCGACTGCGAGTCCACCCATTTCTGAGATACCCTCTTGACGAATATTTGCCATTAATTCTTTCATTTTTGCTTGACCAGATAACCCTGGGAAAGAAAGTGAAATCGTTTTTTCATAGAAATGACCATATTTTTCATACATTTGGTTAATCGCATCTGCTAAAGTGCGACCTTCTTTCTTATGATAAGCTGTTAATTCAGCTAACACTACTAATGCTTGAATCGCGTCCTTATCACGTACAAATGGCTTGATTAAGTAACCGTAACTTTCTTCAAACCCCATTAGGAATGTATGTTCGCCCGTTTCTTCGTATTGTTGAATTTTTTCTGCAATGAACTTAAATCCAGTTAATACTTCTACCATCGTTAGGCCATAGCTTTCCATAATGGCATCCGCTAAATTAGTCGACACAATCGATTTAACAGCTGCACCATTTTCAGGTAGTGCTCCTTTATGCTGTAAGGCGTTTAAAATATAGTCTAACATCAATGAAGCAATTTGGTTCCCGGTAATTAATTGATAGGCTCCATCCGCAGTTTTTACTTTTGCTCCTAAGCGATCCGCATCTGGGTCTGTCGCTAAAATAATATCAGCATCCACTTTAACCGCCAATTCTTCAGCTAAATCGAAAGCGGCATCAGATTCTGGGTTAGGTGATGCAACAGTTGAGAAATCGCCATCTGGTTTTGCTTGTGCTTCTACCACCTTAATATCTTTGAAACCGGCTTGTTCTAAAGCTTTCATCCCTAAGTATAAACCTGTCCCATGTAATGGTGTATAAACAATATTGACTTGGTCAGCCATTTCATTGACTAATTCTTGATTAATGGTCACAGCTTTCATTTCTTCTAAATAAGCTTGATCCACAAGATCGCCAATAATCTCAATAATTCCTGAACCTAACAATTCAGTTTTATTACCGACTTCAACCGTTAATGGATTCTCAATCGCACGCACATATTTCGTTAAATTGTCTGCATCTTCTGGTGGCATTTGTCCACCATCCGCGCCATATACCTTGTAACCATTATACTCTGCTGGGTTATGACTGGCTGTAATCATGATACCAGCGAAGGCATTTAAATGTCTCACAGCAAATGAAAGAACCGGTGTCGGTCTTAAACTTTCATACACATAACTCTTAATCCCTTGTTTCCCTAAAACAAGAGCGGCTTCCATTGCAAATTCTGGAGAAAAATGTCGTGAATCATAAGCGATAGCGACACCACGTTTTTTTGCTTCCTCACCATTTTCAATGATTAATTGCGCTAATCCTGCTGTCGCTTGACGAACTGTGTAAAGGTTCATACGGTTAGGTCCTGCACCTAATACACCACGCATACCAGCCGTTCCAAAACTTAAACTAGTTGAGAATGCATCTTCTAAAGTTGCTTCATCCACACTTTCGATTTCTGATCGAAGTGCTTCATCTAAACCATCAAAATTTTTCCACGTTTCCAACGTATTATGCCATGACATACGTTATCACTCCTCTCATATCGCTTTCAGTATACCATGATTTTCAAAAAACTACTATAAAAATTTATAATAGTGCTTTTTAGACTTCTGTTCCTCCAGTAATTTTGAGGTCATGCTGATTTTTAATAATCGTTGCTAAGGTGATTTCAATCGCTTTTACTATCTGATCCAAAGCCATCGAAGGCTGATTTGGTTGGTCAACGACTTGACTAGGTAAATATGGAATATGCATAAATCCACCAATAGTATTTACTTTTTGAGCCGCTAATGTATCTAATAAGTAATACATTAAATGATTGCAGACAAAGGTCCCTGCTGAATTAGAAACAATAGCTGGAATGTGATGTTGTTTTAGCACTTGAACGATACGCTTAATAGGTAATGTTGTAAAGTAAGCAGGTGAGCCTTGGGGATTAATCACTTCATCAATCGGTTGGTTGCCCTCATTATCCGGTATGCGAGCATCATCCATGTTAATGGCAACTCTTTCTAAAGAAATTGCTGAACGTCCTCCAGCTTGACCTACTAAGAGCACCGCGTCCGGTTGTTCTTTCAGCAAATAATCTTGTAATAAGCGACCACTTTTATGAAATACGGTTGGTATTTCATAGGTTACAATTTGCGTATCTCCAATTAGCGTTGGCAATCGTTTAATCGCCTCTAGTGCTGGATTAATCTGTTCGCCACCAAATGGATCAAAGCCTGTTACCAGTATTTTTTTCATCGTACTTTCTCTCCTCAACAAAGAAAAAAGTGTCGTAACGATTAAAATAGAAAATGAAAATTTTCGTTTCCACTGCTATTATTAATCATTACGACACTCCTTCTTATCGTCTTACTTGCTTAATCTTTTAAACTCATTAAATATTGATAAGCCATGTGTCCAGCTTGACTACCATCGCCAACGGCAGTCGCAATTTGGCGTAAATTGGTGTGACGTACATCGCCAACAGCAAACAAGCCAGGTACGCTTGTTTCCATTTGATTATTGGTCACAATCCATCCTTCTTCGTTAGTAACATTCAATGCTTTTACAGTATCAGAGTTTGGTATTAATCCAACATACACAAACACACCATCAGCTTCAATTGTACTGGTTTCATCGGTTTTTACATTGCGGACTTTTACACCTTCCACATTATTTTCTCCGATAATTTCTTCAACAACAGTATCCCAAACAAAATTCACTTTTTCATTCGCAAAAGCTCTATTTTGCAATACTTTTTGCGCACGCAATTCATCTCGACGATGAATAATCGTTACTTTGTCAGCAAACTGAGTTAAATAAGTTCCCTCTTCAACAGCAGAATCACCGCCACCTACGACGATAACATGACGATTTCTAAAGAAGAATCCATCACAGACCGCACAATAAGAAACGCCTTTACCCGCCAACAGTTCTTCGCCTGGCACACCAAGTTTTCGATGATTAGCACCTGTCGCAACAATCACGACCGGCGCTTGATAGATTGTTTTGCTAGTGTGGATCTTTTTAGTTAAGCCTTCGACTTCTATTTTTTCCACATCGCCATAAACATGCTCTGCCCCGAAAGCCATGGCACTTTCGAAAATATGGTTCGCTAATTCTGGTCCACTGATTAGTTTAAATCCAGGATAGTTTTCAACATCAGCCGTATTGTTTATTTCACCACCAGGCATCCCTTTTTCAATAATAATCGTCTTTAAATTCGCTCTTGAAGCATACAATGCAGCTGTTAGCCCTCCTGGGCCAGCACCGACAATGATGACATCGGCTTGAACAAGCTCTTTATCTACAGTTGTCATTCGTTTCACACTTTCTATTTTGATTTCTTATTCATCTTACCACGAGTATTCACTTTTGAATATTTTTTTGCTTGATTGCAAATTGACAAAAAGAATAGGCTAGACGTAGAAAATTCAATGAATTTCACTTCGCCAGCCCACTCCGTACAATTTCGTCATAAAAAAACTACTTTATAATCTTCACTTCGATATGCTTAAACTTGCAATCTTGTTGGAATAAAATCCTCTCGAATTGCTAGGAGTTTTCAGATTAACCTTTTGTTTGTGTTTCACGGTATTGGATTCAGTCATAAAGCCAAAAATGAGCGAGATACTTAATCCTGACTGATTGCTTCTTGTTTTCCTTCTCGCAACATTAATCCTTCGACTGCCTCGCGTACTGGAACTCCCTGATATAAGGCTGAATAAATAGCATTGGTAATGGGCATTTCCACTTGCTCTTCATTAGCTAAATCATAGGCCACCGCTGTCGTCGTGATCCCCTCTACTACCATATCAATTTCTTGAGCGACCTCTTCTTTAGTCAGACCTTGAGCTAATAAATTTCCTGCTTGCCAGTTACGGGAATGAGGACTCGTACAAGTGACCACTAAATCGCCTACACCACTCAATCCTAAAAAAGTCAATGGATCCGCCCCTAATTTGACCCCTAAACGGGTAATCTCAGCTAACCCACGAGTCACCAGCCCAGCTTTGGCATTATCGCCATAACCTAAGCCCACTAAAATCCCTGCTCCTAAGGCAATGATATTTTTTAACGCTGCTCCGAGTTCAACACCCAATACATCTTGATTTGTATACACTCTAAAATACTGGTTCATAAAAATTGCTTGAACTTTTTGTGCCACCTTAAGATTCTCACTAGCAGCCGTAACCGTTGTTAAATCTCGACGTGCAACTTCTTCGGCGTGACTTGGTCCAGAAAGCACCACTGGTTCTGGATAACCTTGTCCTTTTAACACTGCTTCGATGACTTGCGTCATTCGTAAATGAGTGTGAGGTTCCAATCCTTTAGTAGCATGAACGATCAGCGGTTTAGTGGATTGATCTTGAAGGACGGCTTCGATTCGTTGAACGATTTCTCTCATTGCATGTGTTGGAATCACAATTAAAATAGCTTCCGCACGCTGGATAGCAGCTTCAAAATCAGCAGTCGCTACTAGTGTAGCAGGTAAATGCGTCTTTTTTAAATAACGGTGATTGGTATGACCTTGATTAATTTCCTCTACGACACGTTTGTCTCGTCCCCAAATTAATACTTCATGATTGTTTTCCGCCAGTACTTTAGCTAAAGCCGTTCCCCAAGAACCTGTTCCTAAAACTGTTACTTTCACGATAAAAACCTCCTAATATCGGTTGTCAGTATAATCCGATACCAACAAATCTTTTCTTCGCCATAAAATAAAGACAATCGATAAGATGACAAACACTCCCGCTAGCCATTGAGAAACACGCAATGGTCCTAAATAGAGACTATCTGTACGCATACCTTCAATTACCATCCGTCCAAGACCATACCACAATAAATATCCCGCTGCGACTTCGCCATCTTTTAAAAGACCTGGCATTCGTCTCAAAATAATTAAAATGATAAATCCAAGAAAATTCCATACAGATTCATATAAAAAGGTAGGATGGTGATAAGCCCCGTTAATATGCATTTGTTCAATTAACCATTCGGGTAAATGTAACGTCTCTAAAAAACCACGAGAAACTTCATAGCCGTAAGCTTCTTGGTTCATAAAGTTTCCCCAACGACCAATGGCTTGCGACAATAATACACCTGGAGCTGCAACATCTAGTGTGGTAATGAATGGTAATTGGTATTTCTTAGTTAACCAATAGATTGTCAGAATACCAGCAAGCACTCCTCCATAAATCGCAATGCCGCCTTCCCAAATACTAAAAATATGGGTTGGATTCGCTAAATAAAAATCTAATCTAAAGAGTACATAATAAATTCTTGCACCAATAAACCCGATGATAATTGTCCAAAAAATTAAATCTGACATTTTTTCACCATCAAGTTGTTTTTTTCGCGCCTCAGCACCAATTAATAGATAGGCTAAAAGTATTCCTAACCCAATAATGATGCCATACCAATGAACTGGCCAACCAAATAATTCAAAAGCGATAGGCGACAATTGTCCTAATATCATCCGTTGATCAAAACTCCTTATTGGTTATTTTTGCGAATTAATTCATCTAATTTACGATTAAATGCTTCCGTAGCATTATAACCCAAAGAATTCGCACGGAAATTCATAGCAGCTGATTCAATGATAGCCGCTAAGTTACGACCCGTTTTAACTGGGATACGTACTTTTGGTACTAATACATCAAAAATCTGCTCCGTTTCTCGTTTAGAACCTAAGCGATCATATTCTACGGTACCATCATCTAACACTAAGTCGATAATTAATTCCAATCGTTTAGAACGACGAATGGCTGAAACACCATATAAATTCATGACATCAATAATTCCTAATCCACGAATCTCTAATAGATTTTCTAAAATTTCTGGTGCTTCACCGACAAGCGTTAATTCATCAATCATAAATAATTCAACACGATCATCAGCGATTAAACGATGGCCTCTTTGTACCAGTTCTAAGGCTGTTTCTGATTTACCTACACCACTTGAACCGACTAACATAACCCCCATCCCAAATACTTCTACAAAAACCCCATGCTTTGATAAACGTTCAGCTAATTGCCCTTCTAAAAAATTAGTTAAATTAGCATGCACACGTCCTGTTTTGGATGGCGCTCCTAAAATAGGCATTCCCACTCGGGTTGCTACCGGGATGATTTCTTCCGGAACCTTCTCCATATGAGTGAAAATAACTGCCGGTGTGTTCGGCTGAATCATTCGTTCAAATATATTTACACGTTCTTGAGATGATTTGGAATTTAAAAAACGGGACTCTGTACGGCCAATTAATTGAATTCTATCTGCATGATAAAATTCTGAATAACCTGATAAGATTAAACCCGGTCTTGAAACTTCACTAATCGTTACTTCACGATCACCAAATTCTTCTCCAAAAATAAAATTTACATTTAATGTTTCGACAATCTCATTAACCTTCACTGAATTCATAGCGGGACCTCCAACGTTTATTATTTAAATTGATGGTATCATAATTACCATGATTTCGCTACACATTTATCATCTTAGTGTTTAAGCACCGTGATAATTTTAACTGATTTATTTAACATTCACGTTTAAATGACATTGAAATTTTTCCATTTGCCACTTCGATAGCGCAGATCTATAAAAGCAGCCCTAAATATCCAATCAAAGCACATCGCAAAAGCAACCCCGATTACTCCCCATTGTAACCAAATACCTAATATTATTGAGAACACGCCTCGTACGACAAAAGTCGCTAAAATAGAAACATACATCGCATATTTGACGTCCCCAGCAGCCCTTAATCCACTGGATAAAGGAAGGCTGACGGATGCATCAAAAAGTTAAAGAAATTATGAATCAAGCATAAGATAATAACTAAACGAGTCGTCTCCGGCGATAAACTATAAAATGTTAAAATAAAGGGAATCATCGCTGTAAAGACAGCATTCCAAATAAAACACTCCACATAAGCGATACGACTTAATTTTTTGAAATAATAATCAGCTGCTTGATAATCACCGGCACCAATACATTGACCAATAACAGTTATGAAAGCAGGTCCCATCGATAAAGAAAACAAAGCAGAAACCGACCAAAAGCTTTGCCCAATCCCATTAGCAGCTATTTGAACCGTACCGAACATCGCAACGATACTCGATAAAGCCACTTTGGATAGATTCAATAATCCTTGTTCTACACCATTTGGTACGGCGATGTGGACAATTCGTTTGACCATTGCTGGATCATATTTAAAAATATCAGAAAACTGGTAAAAGACCACACGGTCTTTTTTGCTACAGACATATAAGAGAATAGCAGTCGCTATCATCCGTGATACCAAAGAAGGAATCGCTACCCCGGCCACCCCTGCTTGAAAGACAAAAATTCCTAAATAATTGCCCACAACATTTAACATATTCATGATCATTGAAACGCGCATCGTTGTTTTAGTATCGGACATACTTCTTAAAATAGAAGAACAAGCGTTATAAACCGCAATGGCTGGCAATGATAAGGTCGTAATAAAAAGATAGATTAAGCAGGCCGACATTACATCCGCTTCTACTCGGCCGAATAAGACGCTTAAGATGGGTTCGTCAAAAGCTAAAATTATGATGGCCACTCCAATCGATATTGCTAATGACAACATGATTAACTGACTTGCAGACAACACTGCATTCCTTTTTTCTTGGCGCCCAATATATTGACTAATCACAACCGCACCACCGGCTGCTAAGGCCGCAAAGACAGATAAAAAGACGGCATTAATTTGGTTAACAAGAGCAACCCCTGAAACAGCAGCTTCACCTGCATAGGAGACCATCAATGTATCCACTAAGCCTACTACTAACATTAAGAATTGCTCAATTAAAATAGGGATTGGGAGTGGACCAGAAATAGAAAATTGAATGATTTTCGCTTCGTCTGTCCACCCCCGCACAGTTGGGAGTAGACCAGAAGTAGAAAATCAAATAATTTTCGCTTCGTCGGCCTACCCCCGCACAGATGAGTAGGCCTCAAACAAGTCGTTAAGACGCAGGTTGAGGCCACTCAACCACTGCGCTTTTAATTTAATAACAATAACTTAATTGAGTTTACCAAATTTATCTTTAACCTCGTTAAGACACCATTTGAGACCACTCAACCACTGCGCTATTAATTAATGAAAAATAATCTTTACTAAATTTATCAAGTTTATGCCCAACCGCTAGTAAATATTTTTTTGTTCATCGATTGAAAAATTCTTCGGTTCAATTAATTTTGCTAGCATAAGATAAAGGATGTCCTCTCATTTTTTACGGCTATTTCATATAAAATTATAGCCTAACACTAGGGGCTGGGCAAGAATATCATTTGGATTATGGCTACACACTCTGTAGCAGAGCACACATAAAAAAGCAGCAACTAGCGTTTTTCCTTCTTTCATTGAACTTATCGGAAAATATATTTCCACTCTTGCACTTAGCTGCATTTTACATTCCAGATATAGCGTATTTCTTTTCCACGCTCTTAGTTGCATTTTTCGTTCCGAGTATCGTTGATTTCCCACATAAAAAACCGCTTCGGTCTCCTTCGATAAGGTCCTCAAGCGGTATCGTTTTTTAAGCTATCATCAGTATTTATCTTAATATTTCCGCTATCCAATTTATTGCATGAGGAAATTTAATTTTAGATACTGACTGCTGTCACACTGTTAAATTTACTAAAAGTCACTCCACACATCTTCATCGACGGGTGTCACATCTTTTGGCTTATTGCCTTGTGGTCGTTGAGAAAAACTCGCTGAATTGGGACGTTCACGACGGTTGCGATAAACATAACCATCATTCGTTCTTGTTTGATTGAATGGTCGTGAACTAGCGTTCACTTGATAATCATATGGTAAAATAAACGCTAAGATCATATAAGGCATAAAACCTACACCAAAAACGAAGAACGCAATACCGAAAATTAATCTCACTGCTGTTACATCAATGTTAAAGTATTCTGCTAGTCCACCACAAACACCCATTATTTGTTTGTTAGTAGATGATTTATATAATCGTTTCATGTTTTCCCTCCTATTTTCGATTGCTAAAAGTAATAATTGCCCATAATATGAAATAAATACCTAAACCTGTTCCACGGTAAAAGAATACCGCTGTAAAAATTAAGCGAATCCAGGTTGGGTCAACTTCAAAATAGTTTCCTAAACCACCACATACACCTAATAAGATGCGGTCGCTTTGAGATAATTGTAATTTTTTCATTAAAACCCTCCTAGTCCTTTAAATAAATATTACCGCTTGTAGAGGCAATCGTTAACTTAATCAAATCATGTTCACCATCAACTTGGCGGCCGATATGGCTTCCAGTCTGATTAACATTGTTTAATCGGTGATGAACTTCACCATAAGTAGATTCAGCCTCAATTTCTAAATTGTTCGTTTGAGGAACTGCTATTTTAATATCACCAGATAATGTTTTAGCATTAATAATAGAGCCCTCACTATTTGTTTTAGTAATCACGATATCACCATTGACTGCTTCAGCTTTGAAGTTACCTACTTGATCTACATAGCGTAAATTACCATTTAAAACATGATAGTCGATATCATTAATGTCGGATGCTTTAATTTTAAAGTCTCCATTATAACCGTCAAATACCAATAGGTCAGCCGTAATATTATCTACTTCATTATCGCCATTTTTTGATGATAATTTAACTTCTTTAGCTTTTAGGTCTTTTAAATCGACATCGCCATTAATTGTATCAATGAATAATTCTGAAAATACTTTTGATGGAACTTTCACCAGTGTTTCTACGGCAACACGTGGGTTCATCATATTGATAATTAATTTATCCGTTGCGCCGTCAATGGTACTTAATGATTCGAATGCTGCAATATTATCTACTTCTTCTTTACCATATAAAACGATATCGAGGTCAACAATAATATTATCTTTTGGATGAGTTTCAACTTTAACATTACCATTTAAAATTTTAACTTCTATCTTATCAATATCTGTTGCATCAAATTGGTATTGGTGTGCAAAACTTTGTGATTTCACCCATGGCACATTCACATTAAATTCTTTCATATCAAAGTTTGAAGCCCACTCTTTGACATAACCCATAATCGTTTTTTGTAAGTTTTTCCCTTCTTTTTTGGCTTCTTCACCAAAGTTTTTGGCAGCTTTGGTGACTTGTTCAGTCGTATCTTCTACCATTTTTTTTATTTGCGATTGAGTGTTTTGTCTCATTTCTTGACGTTTGATATCAATTTCGATAGACAGCTCTTCAATTTCCGCTTCTAAATGATCTATTTTCGCCATCAAATTCGCTTGTTGCGTTTTCATGTCCTCTGTTAAATCATCTAATTCAGCAAAAATTTCTATTTCTCTTAAACGTTGTTTCGCAATCACTAATGCTTCTTGCTTCTTAGCTAATTCTTCACTGGCTTGTTCAAATTTTTCTTGAATGACTTGTTGTGCTTGTTCTTCTTGCTCATCTGTTGCTGGCGTTTGTATTAATTGAGATGCTTCGACTTTTTCTTCAATATCTTTTTGAGCATTTTTATATTCTTCAATGAATTCATTACTTGTTACTTGGGCTTGATGATCATTTTTAGCCGCTGCTTCTAATAACTGCAAAGCTTCGTCCATTGAAATAACATTATTTTTAACTAATTCAATAATTCTTTCTTTTTCTGTCATTTTTAATTCCTCCTATGGATATATCTGGCATTCTTACCCTACAACTATATTATGCCAACTATTAACCTGAAATGCATAGGTCCCTAGACTGATTCTTTACTTTTTCCTAAAAAAAGTAGGCTAACTGTCAAAATCTGATGGATTCTAACTGCTTCTGCCTACTCTATGCAATGATGTAACGATATAATAGAAATTGGGCCAGAAGTAAAAAAATGAATGACTGTCACTTCGTCTACTTTACCCGTACAGCTGGGGTGGACATGATATAGAAAAATGAATCATTTCACTTCGTCTACCTCCCCTCATAGTTGAGATTGAAAATGCTGTAGATAGTCACTTCTACCCGGTACCTAGCACAATAGTCCACAAACTAAGGAATTAAGACACCGTTGCAGTCCCTAACGCTCTACCACTGCGCCTGAAATAAAACCAATGAAACCACGCGTTCTTATTAAGTTTTGGTCCAGCTTTAAATAGTGAGCTTATTGTATTTCTATCCAACTAAGGATGATATGTTAATCGTTTAATATTTTTTTCAAATATTGGCCAGTATAGCTACCTTTAACTTCTGCCACTTCTTCTGGAGTCCCGGTTGCAACTACTTGACCACCACCAACGCCACCTTCCGGCCCCATATCAATGATATAATCAGCTGTCTTAATTACATCTAAATTATGTTCAATGATAACCGCTGTATTGCCCGCTTCAACTAAGCGCTCAATAACTGCCAACAACTTTTTAATATCATGTGGATGCAATCCAGTTGTCGGTTCATCTAAAATATAGAAGGTATTACCAGTGGAAACACGTTGTAATTCCGACGCTAATTTCATCCGCTGAGCCTCTCCACCGGATAAGGTCGTCGCCGATTGACCCAAAGTAACATAGCCTAAACCGACATCTAACAACGTTTGTAATTTACGAGCAATCTTTGGCTGTGCTTGGAAAAAATCAACTGCGTCTTCTACTGTCATTTCTAACACATCGCTAATGTTTTTACCTTTAAATTTAATTTCCAATGTTTCTGAATTATAACGTTTACCATGGCAGACTTCACATGGCACATAAACATCGGGTAAGAAATGCATTTCAATTTTATTAATACCGCCACCCGAACATGCTTCGCAACGGCCACCTTTCACATTAAAACTAAAACGTCCTTTATTATAGCCATGTAATTTCGCATCATTCGTTTGAGCAAATAATTCACGAATATCATCAAAAACACCTGTATAAGTTGCTGGGTTTGAACGCGGTGTGCGCCCAATTGGACTTTGGTCAATATCAATCATCTTATCGAGACCTTCGTATCCCTCGATCGAACTAAACTTACCTGGACGTTCTTTGGTACTAGTTAATAACTGTGCTAAGGCTGTCTTTAAAACAGCATTCACTAAACTACTTTTTCCTGAACCGGATACGCCGGTCACACAAGTTAAGCGACCAATCGGAAAGCTCACATCGATATTTCTAAGGTTATTATGTTCAGCTCCTTTAACCGTTACCCAACCTTTATCTTCTTGTCTACGCTCTTTGGGGATGTCAATTTTTTCCTTCCCTGATAAATACTTTCCTGTTAAAGAATTTGGATTCGCCATGACTTCTTTTGGTGTCCCAGCCGCCACTACTTCGCCACCTCTAGCACCTGCACCAGGTCCCATATCAATTAAGTAATCAGCCTCTAACATCGTTTCATCATCATGTTCAACGACCACGAGTGTGTTACCTAAATCACGCATTTTATGTAATGAATCAATTAAGCGAGCATTATCACGTTGATGTAAACCAATCGAGGGTTCATCTAAAATGTATAAGACGCCACTTAAATTTGATCCTATTTGGGTTGCTAAACGAATCCGTTGCGCTTCTCCACCAGATAATGACCCTGCGACTCTATCTAAAGTTAAATATTCTAGTCCTACACTATTTAAGAAGCTTAAACGGTCACTAATTTCTTTAATGATGGGTTTAGCAATCATCTCTTTAGCATTGTCAAATGTTAACTGTTCAACATAATCCGCTGCATCATGAATGGATAAACTGGTAAACTCTGCGATGTTTTTATCGCCAACATAGACTGATAAAGCTTCCGGATTGAGACGTTGTCCCTTACATACAGGGCATGTTAACTCATGCATATATTGCGCCATAACGTCCCGTGTATAATCTGAACTTGTTTCTTGATAACGACGCTCAACATTATTCACAACCCCTTCAAAAACCGTATCACTGGTTCGTTTTTTGCCGCCACCCATCATTGGGGTGTAGGTAAATTTAAAGGTCGTATTAGGAGCACCATACTTCAAAACTTGCTGATGTTCAGCTGATAAATCCTTGTATGGCACATCCATCGGAATGCCATAACTTTTAGCAAATTGCTCAAGCATCGATGGATAATAATTAGAACTAATCGGATTCCATGGAGCAAAAGCTCCTTCTTCCAAGGTTAAATTTGGATCGGGTACGATTAGACTCTCATCCGCAGTTAAGCGTGAACCTAATCCATCACATGAAGGGCAGGCTCCAAATGGTGCATTGAACGAGAATAAACGTGGCTCTAACTCAGAAACCGAAAAATCACAGTGTGGACAAGCATAATGTTCGTTGAAATAGATCGGCTCTTCTCCAATGACATCCACTTCTAGATAGCCACCTGAATAGCGTAAAGCTGTTTCTACAGAATCGAATAGACGTGAACGAATATCTTCTTTAATCACAATACGGTCAATTACCAAATCAATCGAATGTTTTAAGTTCTTCGATAGTTCTGGCACTTCTGTAACATCATATATTTCGCCATCAACTCTAATGCGCACGAAACCATCTTTAATGATTTTTTCAATTACTTTCTTATGTTGCCCTTTTTGATTACGGACCACTGGACTCATAAGCTGAATTCGTGTTCTCTCTGGTAATTCTAAAATACGATCGACCATTTGTTCAGGTGATTGTCTTTCGATTGGAATATGGTGTGTTGGACAATACGGCGTTCCTACTCTTGCATAAAGCAGACGTAAGTAGTCATTGATTTCAGTCGCTGTTCCGACCGTCGAACGTGGATTATGACTGGTGGTTTTTTGATCAATGGAGATTGCAGGACTTAATCCTTCAATGGAATCGACATCCGGCTTATCCATCCCACCTAAAAATTGACGTGCATAGGCAGATAAACTCTCAACATATCGTCTTTGCCCTTCAGCATATAAAGTATCAAAGGCTAACGAACTTTTCCCAGATCCTGATAAGCCCGTCACCACGACTAATTTATCACGTGGTATTTCAAGGTTAATATTTTTTAAATTATGTGAACGAGCACCTTTTACTATTATTTTATCGTTTGCCACTAAAGCGGCTCCTCTCTATTTGGATTCTCCTCTATTATATCACTAACAGTCTCGATTTTCTCATTTGATGCTATTCATTTTTCTGCTTTATTTTTTACAATAAAAAAGCGCAAGTTAATGTATGGAAACTTAGCTTAAACGAAGCCTCCATACACCTTCTTGCACTCATCATCACGCGATTTTACTCTAAAGTTAATTGCCAATCTTCAGCAAATAAAGCCGGATCCATTATTTTTAAATGTTCAGATACTTTAATCGACCAAGGTATTAAATCTAGTATGTCGCCATGGATATCGATTCCATCAGCTATTTCCATTAAAACAAATTGTCCTTCATTATCAATTTCAAACACCGCTCGTTCTGTAATCAAAATGATTTTTTTACCGAGAGACTTCATATAATGACTAGAAAAATTGGATAATGGTAAAGATTTAACAAATTTCGAGGCATAACCTTCTTTTTGAATGACCAGTTGTTGATTTTCAATCGTCAATTCTGCTTTTACTGTGAAAGAACCAACAAAAACTATTTTATCAGCACCTTGCACGATATCTAACATGCCACCTGGACCATTTAACGTTCCATTTAAATAAGTTGAATTCATCTCCCCTTTTTCATTAAATTGACCGAAGCCTAATACCGTCGTATCAATACCGCCACCGTGGTAATACTCAAATAAAGATTGACTAGGGATAATCGCTTCGGCATTGTAATTCATTCCGAAGTCTAACCCTGGTACCGGCATACCGCCAATTGAGCCTAAATCAACGCTTAAATGAATTTGATCAATTAAATGAGATTCTGAAATTATTTGACCAATATTAGCTGCTAACCCTACACCTACGTTGACAAAACTCCCTTTGGCTAATTCTTGGCTCGCTCTTCTTAAAATAACTTTACTAGGGGATAGTGGTAAATAATCATACTCCGATAATGGAACTCTTATTTCATTAGAAATGGCCGGATTGTATTGCGTTAGGACCGTTTGCATATGATACTTTTTGTCTGCTACCACCACATAATCAACGAGCGCTCCTGGTACCACCACTTCTTTAGGAGGAATCGAGTAGTCTTCAACTACCTGTTCCACTTGCGCAATCACAATGCCGCCATTATTTTTCACAGCCGAAGCTATCGACAGGGCTTCTAAAACAAAAGGCTCACGTTTCAACGATAAATTTCCTCGAGTATCAGCATAAGACGCTTTAATAAAAGCAACATTAATGGCTAATGGTTGATAATGCAACCAACGTTCATCATTAAAATAGATTTCTTTGACCACATCTTCTTGTTGACGGGTTTTTTCGTTAATTTTTCCTCCTAAATATTTAGGATCAATAAAAGTTTCGGTTCCTACTTGACTAAATACGCCTACTCCACCACGGGCAGCATCACGATAGAGTTGTCCGATAATCCCCTGAGGCAAGTAATACATTTCAATCTCATTGTTTAAAACTGCTTCAATAGTGTTAGCTGAATAATATAAATAAGAGGTCGTGGCTCGTTTTAATAAGTTTGGATATAAAATATGATCGAGGCCTCTGCCAGGTCCGGTGCCAATCCCCCCTGTAGTAATAACAGACAAATCTCGTGGACTTTGATATTTTTGATAATATTCACCTAAACCCTTCAGTAATTGCTCTGGCAAACCGCCCATCCCTAATGAGGTTGTTGCAATATAAGCATGGTCCGGAATATGTTTCATTACTTCGATATAGTGTCTAATTTTTGACATAATCTCCCCCCTAAAAAACAAACCTCTTATCACTCATACCAAATTTAGTACGGATAACAAGAGGAGTGTCGTATTGTATTGATTTGATTTAATGTTTTGATGTCAATCATCCAAAGTCTTTTGTGGGATAAGATACATCAAAAATCATTACATCTTATTTTTATCTTAAAAGGAATTGCAGTGATGACAAGTTTAAAGACATCAACTCTCAACCTAACTGGTTATTTTTTTACTAACGCAGTCATATATTCATGTGTCTTGTAGAAATCTTCCATAACCTCTTGAACAATCTCACCAGCGGGTTTAATCTCGCGGACACGGCCAATCCCTTGTCCAACAGATAATTGCGCATCATCAAACCGACCTTCCATCATCGCAATATTGGATGCTTTGCCAGAAATCAGGGGCATCAATTCTTTAATCGTTGCGCCATTTCGTTCTGCTTCAAGAATACGTTCCGCTTGTTTATTTCTAACCACACGCATCGCATTTTTTAAAGATTTCATCGTTAAAATGGTTGCTGTTTCAGGTAATGTAATGGCTAATTCCTTATACTCTCTTGGTGCTACCACTTCCTCAGAAGCTAAGAAACGCGTAGCCATTAGGACGCCGTCGACACCTAAGGACATCGCCGCATACATACTTTTACCATCCACAATACCACCAGCAGCTAAAACAGGTACAGTTAGCTCTTCAGCTGCTTTGGCCCATAAGATGGATCCAGCTACTTGGTCTAGCCCCGGGTGCCCTCCACCTTCAGTACCAATTACAGTAATGATATCCGCACCGTCTGCTTGAGCTGTTAAAGCATGTTTAATCGACGTAACCTTATGAATTATTGGAATACCCGCTTCTTTAATAGGTTTAATAAAGTTACCCGGTCTTTGTCCTGAAGTTTCGATCACTGGAACTTTTTCTTCAATTAAGATATTAATATATTCCAAAATCACTTCTGGAATCACTACTTCCGGTACCAGCGAAATATTAAAGCCAAATGGTTTGTCTGTTAAAGAACGGACTTTTCTAATTTCTTTACGTAACTCGTCTCCATTAGGAAAAGCCATTGCTGGAACTAATCCTAAACCGCCAGCATTGGATACTGCCGCTGCTAATTCAGCTAAAGACATATATTGCATTGAGCCTTGAACAATCGGGTATTCAATGCCCAATATTTCAGTTAATCTCGTTTTCATCGTTTTACCTCCTACCTTTAACGAAAATATCTCTAGTCTTCATTATCTAAAAAATTGTATTTCAACATATTTTTTTCATCATAAAAATTATCCAAGACATTTTCAAAAACAAATGATTCGACAGAAGTATAACGCTCTTTACGAGGTCTCACTAACATCGGAATATAAGGTATTGGATCATTAAATCTTTTTTCTATTACACCGATATGATTTAAGCGCTTCTTAAACATTCCGAAATAGGCTGTCGGTAAGATTGCAATAATCTCACTATTAACGGCACATTCAATCATGTAATCCCATGAACCAGAAGTAAAAAGTAAGTTCTTCTTAGCTGTTTCACTCACTTTACTTGCGATACTATGATTCAATGTATCTTTTTCGGTGTAAGTGATATAAGGAAATGCCTCTAAATCAGACCATGATAAAATCCGTTTTTCTGCCAATGGATGTTTAGGATCCATAAAAGCTACCGCTTCTGTTCGCATCAATTGATACTGTTCAAAATTCTCTTCGTTTAAGCCGGTTGGGTGAGTCAAGATAGCTATATCCAATACCTCATCCAATAACAGTTGTCTTAATTCTAAACTGCCTGCTTCAATAATTTCGACATATGCTTTAGGGTTTTCAATCATAAATTTTGGTAGAAACTTTGTAAAGAACAATCTTAAAAATGTTGGATGTCCGCCTAATTTAATTAACCCTTTTTTGATTTGAGACTCGCGTTCGATCACATTCTCTAAATTTTGATAGACATCGACGATTTCAATAGCTTTTGCATAGACATTCTTACCTGCACTACTCAGGCCAACTATGCGGCCATTTTTCCGTTGAAATAAATCAAAACCTTGTTGTTTTTCAAACTTTTTAATAAATTGACTTAAAGCGGACTGTGAAATAAATAATGATTGCGCCGCTGCTGTCAAATTAAAATCTTGGTTTACTATTTCAAGTAAATATTTTAAATGAATAATATCCATCCTTAGGCTCCTTAATTGTTTTCTTTAAGTATACCACCTAAGTCCGCACATTCTCTATGGGAGCGGGCAAGAAGTAGAAAATTAAATAATTTTCGTTTCGTCTACCCACCCCCGCACAGTTGAGTATTTCTGTTCCATGTCTTTAAGACGCAGGTTGAGACCACTCAACCACTGCGCTTTTAATGAATAAGCACGAATTTGACTGAATTTTTCAAATTTATGTTCAATCTCTTTAAGACGAAGTGTGAGGCCACTCAACTACTGCGCTATTAATTAATGAACAATAATCTTAACTAAATTTATCAAGTTTATGCCCAACCTCTCGTAATGAATCTTTCTCTCCCTTTGTTAAAAGTTGGGCTGTCTTTTATTTAAAAATGCCTCTACGGCTTCAAAATGATTAGCTTGTTTAGATGCCTCATGCATATATTTTGCTTCTAATTGATTGAATTCATCCAATGCTGGATACTCGATGGTAGCCATCATTTCTTTTTGGTATGCATACGCAATATATGGCCCCTGCGCTAGTTTTTGCGCTAATTTTAACGCCGTGGGATAAACTGTTTGATCTGGAACGACATCATATGCTAAACCATATTCTTTTGCTAATGGGGCATTGATGGTCTCATTTAACATTAAATGACGACGTGTCCGGAAACTACCAATCGCACGATACAATCGATAAATTAATCCTGTATCTCCCGGTAAGCCCATATTCGAAAATCCAGGTATTAATCTTGAGCTTTCGCCTACGATGATAAAATCACAAGCCATCGCCAACCCAAAACCTGCACCTACTGCAAAACCTTCTACGGCAGCAATTACAGGCTTTTTATTTTTGATAATGGCTTCAATCATATAACCTGTTTCCCTTACTGTATCATAAGGAATATGTGTTTTTGTTTCAATCGCTACCTTAAACTGAGTGACATCACCCCCAGCACTGAAGTTGTCTCCAGTGCTAGTAATGATAATGACTCTAACCTCTTCATTGTCTTCAAAAGATTTCATCGCTTCCATTATGGCGCGATAATTATCTTTTGATAAAGCATTACCATATTTTGGACGATTAATGGTTAAGGTGGCGATAGAATTTTCAATATTGATCAATAACTCTTGATTTTCCATTCTAATCCTCCCGTGTCATTGATACTAGTGAATATATTCAAAAATTCCGGCTGCTCCCATTCCGACACCAATACACATTGAGACAATGCCATATTTTGAATCTGGACGACGTTTCATTTCAGCTAACAAACGAGCGGTTAAAATAGCTCCTGATGCGCCTAGTGGATGTCCTAATGAAATTGCGCCTCCGTTAACATTAGTAATTTCTTGATTAATTCCTAACTCACGCATAGAAGCTAAAGCTTGAGATGCAAAAGCTTCGTTTAATTCAATTAAGTCAATATCATCTAAAGTAAGATCTGCTAATTTTAATACTTCTGGAATTGCATAAGCTGGTCCAATCCCCATTAATTTAGGATCTACCCCTACAGCTTTAAATCCAACAAACTTCGCAATCGGTTTAATACCTAATTCTTTTACTTTCTTACCTGACATTAAGACTACGAATCCACATCCATCACTAATTTGTGATGACGTCGCTGCTGTTACCGATCCATTTGCTTTAAAGATCGTCGGTAATTTCGCTAAACTTTCCATATTTGTCCCCGGACGAATGCCTTCGTCGGTTTTGTATTCTTCCTTCGTTACTACCGGACCTTCAGCGGTATAAGTCACTTTGTTAACTTGTACTGGTATAATTTCATCTGCTAAACGACCTGCTTGTTGTGCTGCTAAAGCACGTTGATGACTTTGGACTGCAAATGCATCTTGGTCTTCACGTGAAACACCATATTTTTCAGCTACGTTTTCAGCGGTTAAGCCCATTGGCGTTCCGGCTCCGACTCCTTCTCTTTGTAAAGTCGGGTTATTGGTTGGTTCATTTCCTAACATTGGCACTGCACTCATAAACTCAACGCCACCTGCTACTAACACATCGGATTGCCCAGCCATAATCGCGTTAGCTGCTGTAGCAATCGTTTGTAAACCTGATGAACAAAAACGATTAACTGTTTGACCAGCAACTGTATAAGGTAATCCTGCTCTTAACGCAATCGTACGAGCAAAATTATTTCCTTGTACTGCTTCTGGGTAAGCACATCCTACAATCACATCTTCTATTAAGTTTGGATCGAATGGTCCTTCGATACGATCAATGACTCCTTTTAAAACTTCAGCCGCAATATCATCAGGACGGTCATTGGCAAATGCTCCGCGTTTATTTCCTTTTCCTACAGCTGAGCGGCCATAAGAGACAATGTATGCTTCTTCCATATTTTTCCCCTCCATTGTTCATCCATTAATTTCTTAACGGCTTTCTAGTTTTTAACATATGTGCAATACGTTCATATGTTTTTTGATTTTTCGCTAAACGTGTGAATTGGGCTTTTTCTAAGCTTTGTAAGTATGCTTGATTAACGAGTGTCCCTCTTGGCACCTCGCCACCTGCTAATACTTCGGTTAATGCTAATGCAATTTCCATATCGTAATCACTAATAAAATGACCTAATCTCATAGAATCTAATTGCCCTTCAACCACACCGATGAAGTCTGTTCCTAAAGCGGCAAAAGTACGTTTTGTACGTGGAACATAGCCGGCATTAGCCTCGAAGCGAACACGGTCTAATGCCACCTCAACACGACGATCACCGTTCATAATAATGGTATCTGTTGGTTTCAAGAATAAGTTTTCTTGTGCTTCATAAGCATTCATCACTACTCTAGCTTGAGCCACATTCATCACTACTTTGGCTAAGGTTTGAATTTTGTTAGACGTTTGATCATTACCAATGGTTGCACGTTCAGCTAATTCTGCTAAACCTCCACCACCTGGAATTAAACCAACACCCACTTCTACTAAACCAATATAAGATTCAGCTGCTGCTACAACAAATGGTGACGCTAATAAAATTTCTGCTCCACCACCTAAAGCACGTCCTTGAGTTGCGGTTGCGATTGGCTTAGTTGCATAACGCATACGGTTGACAGCATTATGTAATAATGAAATAGTACCTCCGACTAATTCATCTACTTGCTCTTGTTCGATAGCTGCTTTCATCATTAACAAGTTCGCACCTAAACTAAAGTGTGGCCCATCAGAATAAATAACCATTCCTGAATAGTCTTCATTTTCTAAGGTATCAACTGCTTTAATTAAATCCTCGCATAAACCATCGGTAATGGTATTATTCGGTGTCTTAAACTTGAACAATAATTGATCCGTGTTGACAACACTAAATCTTGAAGCTTCCCCATCCCAAAGGTCTTTTTCAATTTTTTCTTCAATCGAGGTTGTTTGTTCTAAGCGCTCCCCTGGTTGGTAAAATGGTTCTGTACGATTCGCTACCCATTCTGGTAAAGAGCCATATTCTTTTGTTAAGCGTTCTTTAACACGGTCGAATCCCATTAAATCCCATAATTGGAAAGGACCTTTTTGCCAATTGAAGCCCCAAACTAAAGCACGGTCGATATCTTTATAATCATTCGCTGCTTTCGGCACATTTAATGCTGAGTAATAGAACGATGCCGCTAAGGTTTCCCATAAATATTTTCCAGCTGGATCGTCACTATTAAAGATAGTATCTAAATTATCTTTTAATTTACGACCAAATTGCGCTAAGATAGGTAATGATGGCATTTCCACCTCAGTATATTCTAATGTATCCGGTGAAATGACTAATTTTTTGCGACCTTCACGTTTGTAAAATCCTTGTTTTACTTTATTCCCTAATAAACCTTTTTCTAATAATTTTGGCATTAAGTCTGGTAAAGTGAAATGTTCCGTCTCACTTGGATCCATCATGATACCTTTAACTACTGAAGTTGCAATATCTAATCCAACTAAGTCTGATAAAGCATAAGTTCCCATTGGGCGTCCAATAACTTTTCCAGTTAAAGCATCTGCTTCAACAACTGATAAACCTAGTTTTTCAGCTCTGGCCATGTTGTCCGCCATTGCATGCGTACCAATACGGTTAGCGATAAAGGCTGGAACGTCATTTGCTGTTACAACTCCTTTACCTAAGCCATTAATTGCAAAATCACTCACCACTTCCATTGTAGCGTCACTTGTTTTTGAATTAGGAATTAATTCTACTAATTTCATAAAGCGTGGTGGATTGAAGAAGTGCATTCCTAAGAAGCGCGCTCTTTCATCATCTGATAAGACTTTAGCAATCATTTCAATTGGAATTCCAGAAGTATTAGTTGCTAAAATGGCTGTATCCTTCGCTACGGCAGCGATTTTCTTCCAAATATCGTGTTTAATTTGGATATCTTCCTTTACTGCTTCAATAAATAAATCAGAATCAGAAGCTTCTTTTAAATTATCATCAAAGTTCCCATAGGATAAATTCCCTAAAAACTTCGCATCATATAACATCGGTTTTTTACGATCATTAATGCGATCATATCCCATTTTAGATAATTTATTTTTATCATTTTGATCAATTACTACGTCAAGTAATTCTACTTGAATACCGGCGTTAACGAGAAGGGCCGCAATTTGCGACCCCATCACGCCAGCACCCAAAACGGTTGCTTTTCTAATGGTCATATTATTTCCTCCTCGTCATCTTGTAGCACTTTTAGTTAAATGCTGCTTCACCTGTCATTGCTCTACCAATGATAAGTGAGTTAACTTCATGTGTTCCTTCATAAGTGAAAACTGCTTCAGCATCTGAGAAGAAGCGTGCAATATCGTAATCTGCTACGATACCATTACCGCCACAGATACCACGTCCCATTGCTACTGATTCTCTCAAGCGTAATGAGTTAATCATTTTACCAATCGACGTCACCACTTCATTGTAATCGCCTTGTTCTTGTAATTTCGCAATATGGACACATAATGACATTGCTTGTGTTAAGTTTGCTTGCATCATTGCTAATTTTTCTTGAACTAATTGATAACTTGCAATCTTGTTACCGAATTGCTCACGTTCTTTAACATATTTCAAGGTTGCTTGTAAAGCTCCTGCCATTCCACCCGTTGCCATGAACGCAACAGCTGCACGTGTTGAGAATAATACTTTAGCAATATCTTTAAAGCCATTAATATTTTGTAGACGTTTTGATTCTTCTACTTCAACATTCGTCAACTTAATATTACAGTTAGGAACTATCTTCAATGCAATTTTATTTTCAATAACATCGATTTCAACACCTGCTTGTTCTCTTTCAACAATGAAACATTTTGGTTTACCCGTTTCTTCATCACGCGCATAAACTGGAATGACATCCGCTACAATTGCGCCACCAATCCAACGTTTTTCACCGTTTAAGATCCATTTATCCCCTTCACGACGAGCAGTAGTATCTAATCCCCACGCTACATCTGAACCATGCAATGGTTCTGTTAAAGCGAAACAAGTTCTTAATTCATGAGAAGCTAATTTCGGTAAATATTCTTTACGTTGAGCATCATCTCCACCGAATAAGAAGGAATTAAACCCTAATCCTGAGTGAACGCCTAATAAAGTAACTAAGGAAATATCAAAACGAGCTAAAGTATAAGTGAAGAAGAATTCAAATAATTGACTTGGTGCTTTCGCCCCTTCACGACCTTCAAATAATAATGGGTTTGTTTTATAACCTAATTTTCCTAAATCTTCAAAGAAGCCTTCTGGTACTGTACAATTAGTCCAATGTTTATTTAAATCTTTACGATACTTACTTTCTAAAAGTTCTACTAATTGCGCTAAAACCTTTACTTCTCCTTCAGTTAAATCAGCAGATAATTTTAAAACATCCTCAGGATATAATCTATTTAATAATTCTTGTTTAGTTGACATAATAATTTTCCTCCATATTCGTGTTATTTATTGTGATTAACAGGATCATCAATTTCTTTTGCGTATTCATTCATCATCCGTTGAATTTCTAAACGGTCAGGTTTACCAACTGAATTCAATGGGATTTCTTCTAGTACTAAGTATAGTTTTGGTACTTTATAACCTGCTAAGTTTTTCATCATAAACTCATCTAAAGCCGCTTCAAAGTTTTCATAATCGCGTGCTTCAGGGTTTAAAATAATGGCTGCTGATACTGACTCTCCATATTTCGGATTATCATATCCCACTACCAAGCCACTCTTAATTAATGGATGTTTATTAAGAATCGCTTCTACCTCAGAAGGTAAAACATTCTCACCACCGGTAATGATTAATTCTTTCAGACGATTGACTATGGTTATTTCGCCTTTTTCATTACGAGTTGCTAAGTCACCCGTTCTAAAATACCCCTCGTGGAATACTTTTTCATTTTCTTCAGGTAAATTCCAATAGCCGGCAAATACATTGGCACCCGCTACTAATAATTCACCCACTTCGCCAACTCCAACTTCTTCTAATTGATCATCAACAATTTTAATCTTGCCATTCATTAACGGTTGTCCAATGGCTGCTGAATTTTCTTTCGCAAATTCTTTCCGATTGAACGTTACTAAAGGCACTTCAGATAAACCATAAATGTTCATAATGGGTTTGCCCATTTTTTCAAAAGCTTGTGCAATTTGTGGTAAAGGTGGCGCGCCACCAGAAACAATTAAATCAACACTTTCTAAAACATCTGGTGCAAAGTCAGGTGATGCAAGCATCGCATAATACATCGTTGGTATCATAATTAAAGTATTTGGACGATACTCACGAATCATACTATTTAAAGTCTGAGCATTAAAATAGCGTTCTAATATAATCGTTCCACCTAACATTAAAACAGGAACTAACATATCAACAAATCCGATAATATGGAATAACGGCACATTGATAATAACGCGTAATTCCTCCGTTAAGTTAAATGATAAAATCTCGTTAAAGGCGTTATTACGATAACTTTGATGCGTATGAAGCACCCCTTTAGGTGTTCCAGTTGAACCACTTGTGTAGATTAAGAATGCTGGATCATTCAACTCAAGATCTACAGATTCAAATGGACGGTGATTAGCTGGATTGACAATCTCATCATATTCCGGTAAATCAATGTTTAATTTAATATATTCTTTGGGAACATTTTCCAAACGATCCTCATGGTTAACAGCGTTTACGATGAATTTCGTTCCTGAATCTTCAACAACTTTCGCAATCTCTAATGGCTTAAGACGCCAATTTAATGGGATGAATACAGCTCCCATCTTAATACAAGCAAAGAAAAAATCGGCAATCGCAACATCATTTGGTGCAAATACCCCTACTCTATCTCCTCTTTGAACTCCTTGCTCAACAAGATAATTCGCTAAGTTCTCTGCACGGACATTCAACTCATGATAAGTCCATTCTCTTTTTTTAGCTGGCTCAATAATTGCAACTTTATCACTATGAGTCACAGCTCTCACTTTAATCCAATCGAAGTTCATACAATACCTCCTCTTTAATAAATGTAAACGCTGTTTTGTTTACGCTTTCATTATAGCAACTATTTGCCAATAAAAAAAATAATTAATATTCAGACTTACTATAAGTTGGGCTAATAGTGTTATTTTTATTCACAAGTCGATTCTCATCCGTACAGTGACTTTTCCACACAAATGTTCGTTGTTATATCAGTATTTAACAGCTTTTTTATATTTTTATTTTCAGCTATAAATATTAATTATCACAATGTGGTATTTAGAATGAATTAGTAAAACTTATATCTAGTGGTGAATAAGTAGTCTCATTCTCTATAAAAAAACGCATCTTTAAAGTATTTGAATATAATAATTAAGCTAGCAGTTTCCTTTATATAATCTATGGCCATCTCTTTTGTGTTCTGTAAGGATGGTGCCGACTAATTTGGAAACTTCTTCCTACTCCCAATGTCTGATACTGTTCAGGCTTTAAAGTAAAAACATACGAAACGATAGTTAAACGATTATGGAGGTTGTCTATTCAATATTTATTTGGGTAATGATATTCTTATATAAAGTTAGTATTTCATCAAAATACACCCTTATTTTTTTGGTACTTTTCAAAAAAAGTCGGTAAAGTCCATAAAAAAAGGTCTACCACATAACATGGTAAACCTTTAAAACGTTGATATATCAATGTTTTTAAGCTACTAGAATTACTCTGCAGCGTTGTTGTCTTTGAAACCGTATTTTTTGTTGAAACGATCCACACGACCATCGGCTTGAGTGAATTTTTGACGTCCAGTGTAAAACGGATGAGAATCTGAAGAGATTTCAACACGGATTAATGGATAAGTATTACCGTCTTCCCATTCAACAGTTTCATTTGATGATTTAGTAGAACCTGATAAGAATTGGAAACCAGTTGAAGTATCCATAAACACTACTTTTTGATATTCTGGATGAATTCCTTGTTTCATAATTTTCTTCGTCCTTTCTGCCCTAATCTATTTGCTAAATTAGAGTTATTACTGTGCATTTTGCAACATTATTATAATACCATGACACCTTCTTGAATGCAAAGATTTTTTGATATTTTTTTACATCAAATTGCCCACTGATTATTTAGTCTTGAAATTTAGAGCTTAAATCCAATCTAATTTATATGATTAGCCGCTAAAATGTTATAATTATAAATATAGTTCATTAAAGAGGTGTTTGAATGATTGAACAAATTGCACTTACATTATTGATTGGCTTACTTGGAGGCCTATTATTTAAAAAACTTAAAATACCCGCGGCCTTTATGATTGGGAGCATGGTCGTAGTCGCAATCGTCAATGTTTTATTTGGTCACTTATATGTGCCCCGTAATTTAAAATTATTTGCACAAATCTTAAGTGGCGCTTTCATTGGTCAATTGATTAACCACTCTGACTTAGAAAATCTTCCTAAAATGCGTAAACCCATTGCTTTACTGTTAAGTTTATTTACTTTAAATATGATTTTAGTTGGGTTTATCTTTCATTTTGTTTTTAAATTGGATTTAGTAACAGCGCTACTCATGTGCTTACCTGGTGGTATCATGGATGTTTCACTGATGAGTATTGATATGGGTGCTCAAGCAGATGTCGTAGCTTCAATGCAAACTATTCGCTTAGTCGGTATGCTCCTTATCTTACCAAATTGGATTAAGTTTATTTTAAAACGACTTAATGCAACGCCAGTTCAAAATGGTCATAGCAAGATAACAGCTACCAATCACAAACAATCCTACCCACCTATCAAAAATGACCTCTATGTTATTTTTATCTCGTTAATCGGAGGTATTATCGGCTACTATTCACAATTACCGGTAGGAACATTAATCGGTGCTTTAATCGCTTCATTATTGATCAAATTATATGGTGGTAGTCAACCCTTAAGACCCGCTCTTAGATATACCGCTCAAATTTGTGCTGGTTCTATTATTGGGACGACCTTTACTCATGAGAGTCTGCTAAATATGTTTAATCTAATTATTCCAGCAATCATTTTATTGGGCTCTTATTTGATGGTCAATTATTTCTATTCTATTTTTATCTATCGCCGGGGACTCATTGATTTACAATCAGCCTTATTTTCTTCTTCTCCAGCTGGCGCAACTGATATTTCATTGATTGCCGGGGAATTGGGGGGCGATTTGGCTAAAATAGCCAGTACTCAAATTATCCGAATGCTCTATACCATTATTGTCCTACCCAATGTGGTGAAATTAATCATCTGGTTCGCATCGTTATTATCATAAAAATACCCTCAAGAGGCTACCGCTCCCATTGTCCTTATCGGGATTTTGGAAGCCGTACAGTTTAGCCTTTTGAGGGATTATTTTAATAGTTTAAACTCTAACCAAACATCGCTAATAAGACACCCGCTACAATAGCGGAACCAATCACTCCGGCCACATTAGGCCCCATCGCATGCATCAGTAGGTAATTGGATGGATTCTCCAATTGCCCTTCTTTTTGTACCACTCGAGCTGCCATTGGAACAGCTGAAACACCGGCAGCACCAATCATTGGATTAATTTTACCACCCGTAAATTTATACATCACTTTACCGATTAACACACCTGAAGCAGTCCCAAATGAAAAAGCAATCAATCCTAACACGATAATTAACAATGTATCCGGTGATAAGAAGATTTCGCTACTAGCGGTTGCTCCGACGGTTGTTCCTAATAAAATCGTTACAATATACATCAATGAATTTTGTAATGCATCGGTTAATAACGGCACTATTTTAGTTTCACGCAATAAATTACCTAACATTAACATGCCTACTAAAGTCGTTGCACTAGGCACTAATAAACTAACCAAAATAGTCACTATAATCGGAAAAATAATTTTTTCTGTTTGAGAAACCTTTCGTTGTTCCTCCATGACAACATTCCGTTCTTCTTTAGTCGTCAATGCTCGAATAATGGGTGGCTGAATAACAGGTACTAAAGCCATATAAGAATAAGCCGCTACCGCAATCGCTGGTAATAAATGCGGAGCCAAACGCGTTGTAGTAAAGATTGCTGTCGGCCCATCAGCCCCTCCAATAATGCCAATAGAAGCCGCTTCTTGAGGCGTCATCCCAAATAATAAGGCGAGGAAAAAGGCAGCAAAAATACCAAATTGTGCAGCGCCTCCTAATAGGATCGTCATTGGATTCGCTATTAACGGACCAAAATCCGTTGCGACACCTAAGCATAAAAATATTAATGGTGGATATATCCCTAACTTAGTACCTTGATATAAATAATATAATAACCCTCCCGGATCGATGCCATTACCAGGGGCCATAATACCTGAAATAGGTAAATTACTGAGTAACATTCCAAAGGCAATAGGAATCATTAAATACGGTTCATATTGCTTTCTAATCCCCAGATAAAGCAAAACACAAGCTATCACAATCATAATAAAACTCTTCCCAGAAAGAGCAGCAAATCCGGAGTTAGCAATTAATTCACTGATAATTTCTAACATATCATCCCTCCTACATTACTGCTAATTCTTGTTTCGTTTCAACTTGTTGCGATTCTGTCACTAAAATTGATTTGATTACGCCATCTTGAGTAGCTTTTATTTCATTTTCCATCTTCATTGCTTCTAGGATAAATAAATTATCGCCTGCTTTGACACTTTGGCCTTCTTTAACCAATATTTTCATAATCACACCACTCATCGGCGCGCTGACAACAACCCCTTCTTGATTGTTCGTCGTAGAAGCAACAGGTGTATCATTGGTTTTAACAGCTGATGTTTGAGGCGTTACTTCGATTGTTTCATCTGCTTGTAATTCTCGTAAACTCACTTCAAACACTTCATCATTAACCACTACTTCATATCTTTTCATGAAATTCATCCTTTCTGGATTGTTTATTTTTCTTTTAAAGAGGCATCCTCATTCATAACGATTGCTATTTTTTTATTACCGAAACTACTTCAAAACGCTTATTTGGTTCATCTTCGCTCGCATGAGCTAATGCCGTTAACACCGCTACTCTTGCTAATTTATCTTCTTCAAACAAGGTCTTTTTTGACAATGTATTTGAACTTTCTGATGGATAGAGTTGCGATGGGGCGCTTTCATTTGCTCCTTCTGTTTGTCGTAGCACTGCTTGTACTTGCTCGTATTTTTCTACTAATTTACTCACATACTGTATACAAAACATGATTAAAATAAGTGTAAAGGCCACCATTAATATGGCAGAAAAAGTTAAATTTATTCCATCAATGATTGTAAATTCCATCTGCTTCATCCTTTCTAAATATAGGCTGTGACTTTCACCACAGATTCTTCAGGTTGATTACGCTTCATTAAAAAGTTTTTCCCAACCTCTGGAAACAGAGCATAAATTAAGACATCTTCTTCACTTTTAGCTAAGTCACCTATCTCTAACGTTAGCTTTTCAAATTCAGCTTCTAAATCATCCGCTGGTCGGTAATCAATGACCTTTTCGTCGCCCATAATACCACGGCGGAATGTTTCGTCAATGGCTACTGGTGATTTACCATATTTTCCTACTAAATAACTTCGAACTTCATTTGAAACCATCTTATACCGTTCACCCGTCGCAATATTCATTGTCGCTTGTGTCCCCACCATTTGACTAAGCGGCGTTACTAAAGGAGGATAACCTAAGTCTTGGCGCACTCGAGGAACTTCCGCTAACACCTCATCATACTTTTCAGCCAAACCTGCTTGTTTCAATTGAGAACTTAAATTCGACAACATCCCTCCGGGTACTTGGTAAATTAAAGCACGGGGATCGGCGGTTAACATTTTCGGATTGATTAATCCTTCTGCTAAATACTTATCACGCATTTTTCTAAAATGATCAGCAATTAAATCCAGCTTCGTATGATCTATCGTCGTTTCATACCCTAATTCTTCTAATGCAATAACAAGCGACTCGGTTGCCGGTTGACTCGTTCCTTCACTCAGTGGTGAAATAGCAGTGTCAATTCGATCAGCACCGGCTTCAACCACTTTCAAGAGCGTCATTTGTGAAACTCCACTCGTCGCATGGGTATGCACAATTAACGGAATAGTGACAACCTCCTTGATGGCTTTTACTAATGAATAGCCTCGTTCAGGTGTTAAAATTCCTGCCATATCTTTAATACAAAGCGAATCCGCACCCATGGCCTCAATTTCTTTTGCTAGTCCAACATAATACTCATCGGTATGAACGGGACTTGTTGTAAAGGCGATGGCAACCTGAGCTTCCTTCCCAGCCTTTTTAACTGCAGCAACGGATTGTTTCGTGTTGCGCATATCGTTTAGTGCATCAAATATTCTGAAAATGTCAATCCCATTGGCTGCGGCTTTCTCGACAAATTTATCGACCACATCATCCGCATAATGACGATAACCTAATAAATTTTGCCCGCGCAATAGCATTTGCAACGGCGTATTAGGAGCTAATGCTTTGATATTTCTTAAACGTTCCCAAGGGTCTTCATTTAAGAAGCGAATACATGCGTCAAAGGTCGCGCCGCCCCAACATTCTAATGAAGCATATCCAGCTTGATCGAGTACCGGCAAAATGTCTTTCATGTCTTCAAAAGGCATGCGGGTCGCCAATAAGCTTTGATGCGCATCTCTTAGAACGGTTTCAGTGATGCCAACTAAATGCTTTTCCGTCATAATATTACCACTCTCCTTAATTTATCTGTTAATCACATTATATCAAATTACATTTGTACATTCATGCTCAATATAAATTATTTTATCTTTTTGTCAATTCTAGTATTTATAAAGAAAGACGTGAGCACTCGATAAGAGTCAAGTGCTACGTCTAATCAAAGCTGTTTAAAAGATGCTAATCTTATAGGAAAAATCCGAATAAAATTGATGCTATGACCAATACCATTCCTCCACCTAAACGTGAAGATAATTGAGCATAAGAAATTAAGCCCATACGGTCAGCTGCCCCTAAAACGGCCAAGTCTCCTGATCCTCCACGGTTAGCCATACATAGTCCAGCTGTAACAGCTGAATCGATTGGATAGAAGCCTACCATCCAACCAACAAGCGCTGATCCTAAAATCGCACCGATAACAATTGCTGCTGCAATAATAACATTACCTAAAGTTATAGCTGCCCACAGTTCATTTAAATCTGTTGAAACTCCGACCCCTACCATAATAACTAATACTAAGTTTTTAGAGAAAAATGACTGAACTTCTTTAGCAGCCATACGTAAACTACCAGGTATTAAATCAAATGCATTCGCTACTGATACTAAAATAATCATAAAAGCAAATGCATGAATCGGGATTGAAGGTAATATATAATTTTCCCACAATTGAGACAAAATACGACCTGCTTGATAGAAAGTTAAGGCCATTAAAATAGCTCCGGCATAATCTTTGATTGAAATTTCATAACTTTCTTTATCACTTTTGATTTCATCAGCATTACGAATCAATGTATTACCATCACCCGTTAAATTTGTTGATTTTTTCCCAATATTATTTAAAATACCACCTGAAATAATTGCAAAAATATTAGCAATCGTTAAGATAGCAATCGCAAAACCATAATAATTAGCTGCTGTATCACCAGTAACCCGTTCATAGATTTGTGATAATGGTACTGCACCAGCACCATTACCCCCTCCCATAACTGGTAGAACATATTTGATAATAGTGTCCGTTGGGCTTACTCCAAATAATAACCCTGCTAAAACACCTAGAATTCCTGCACCGACAAGTCCACCTAATATGGCTGGAACATATCCTGAGAAGGATTTTAACATTAAGTCACGATTTAGGCCTAAAATGGATCCTGTAATTAGGGCTATGATGAAAAAGTTTAGCACTCCCATTGGTTTGGATGTAACTTGATCCATTAATTCGACATATTCTGTAGGTATTACATTAAACTGAACTAAAAAGGCAGTTCCTAGGAAAGCTAAAACAAGCCCTCCCCCAACATATGAATTCCAGATTGGGATTCGCTCACCAATTTCATTAAAGATAATACCAATAACCATCATAATTGCGATACCGCCAGCTAGGTCCTTAGATAATACGCCTGTATACATCGCAAGAATCACTAACAAAGCTAAAACGATAAACAACTTAATGTTTAAACCAAAGAACTTTAAGTTTTTCATAATGCACCTCTATAAATTTTTTTATTTTTAATTACTATTCTCTTCTAGATATTTTAAGACCTTCTTACTAATGTAAAGTCGAATATCATCTAAAGAATGGGAACGGCTCCGTCCACATTCTTTAGCAATATTATCGCAAAGAAAACATTTTCGTGGTGGATAACCAATCTCAGTTCGACTTATTTGAAATATATTTTCTTTGTTTTTATAATGAACATCTAAATCTAATAATCGACCTAATTGACTTTCTTCCTCGTATTTAATCAATCTTTTCTTAAGTAATACCGGATTGATTGATAATAGTATATACGCTTCATTTCCAGCTTTGTTACTTACGAAACGAGTTAGAATCGTTTCTTTTGAAAATTTACTCTTCAAATTATTTAGTTCGCATTCAAAAACTCTTTTTAATATTTTTGAGTTTTTTATCTCGCCTGGAATATTCATTGTGATAGATAAAAGTGTTCCTTGGGGAGCTTTTAAAAAAATATTTCTTTGCAATTCTTGTCGTTCTTCCCTAGCGTGTAACATTTCAAGTAATGTTACACTTTCTCCATCAAAGACTTGATTATTTGACATTGCGAACGGTGTCAATAACTGTGCCATCTCGATATTCAACAACTGCAACAACTTTGTCCCCATACTCAATTGGGTCTGGTGTTCCAACTACGGAATAAGCTTTTTCTTTTAATTCTTCTATTGTAAAAATTGGAACTTTAATATCTTTAAAGTATTCAATTAAATCAGAACGATTAGGATTAATAGCAATACCAACTTCAGTTACCACCACATCCACTGAAGTTCCAGGTGTGATGATAGTATTAACTTTTTCTACAAATGTTGGTATACGTCCGCGAATCAATGGAGATATTACCATACTCATTTTAGATGCGAATGCTGTATCAGAATGCCCACCAGAAGCACCTCTTATGACACCATCAGATCCTGTTAACACGTTGACATTGTAGTCTGTATCTACTTCTAATGCTGACAAAATACAAACATCTAACATATTGATTACTGCACCTTTATTAAACGGCGAAGCATATAAATCTGCATCAATTTCATAATGGTTTGCATTCCGTCCTAATGACTGACCTGAAGGTTGGTCGAAATCTTGTACATCTAAGATTTTATCTACTAAACCTTCTTCTAATAACTCAACCATTGCATTGGTGATACCACCTAATGCAAAAGAGGCTTTTATATTGTCTTTAATCATTTGTTCTCTTAAGAAGCGAGTTACGGCTAACGACGCCCCACCTGTTCCTGTTTGGAAAGAGAAACCTTCTTTATAGTATGGAGAACTTGTTATAACTTTAGCTGCGTATTCAGCAATTAACAATTCTTTAGGATTTTTTGTAAATCGTGTCGCCCCCTTTGCTATACCTGTTGGATCTCCAATTTGATCAACAACAACAACATAATCAACATTTTTTTGTGGTATGCTGATAGGCGTATTAGGATAAGGTTTTAAGTTGTCTGTTATAACAACAACTTTATCGGCATACTCAGCATCAACTTTTGCATACCCTAATGATCCACAAGCTGCTGAACCAGAAGTCCCATTCGCATTACCATATTCGTCTGAACTTGGAGCACCTAAAAATGCCACATCAATATGAATTTTCCCTGTTACAATAGCTCCAGCACGTCCACCATGTGAACGAATAGTTACCGGATTTTCCATGATTCCCTCTGAAATCGCTGCACCTACTTTGTCGCGTAATCCCGAAGAAGTTATGTTAGTAACAACACCATTTTTTATATGTTCAATTAGTGGTTCATGGATATTAGAAATTGACGATGGTGCAATAGAAATGTTTTTAATTCCCATTGCTGCAATTTCTTCCATAACCATGTTAAGAACAAAGTCACCTTCTCTTAAATGGTGATGAAAAGAAATCGTCATTCCATCTTTTAAACCTGTTTTTTCAATCGCTTCACGGATGCTCGATAATAATTTTTTATTGCCCGGTGTTACGGGTGTGACATTCGCTTGGGTACGATTAAAATTTTTAATATTAGTTGTTTCACCTTCAAATACGCCGTGAGTGTTTGCTAATTCCGAAGGAATTTCACGTCCAACTTTATTAACTACCATCTTAGTATTCTCCTTCCTCGATAATACCAGCTGCTTTAGCGAGTGCTAATACACGTTCAGCACGCTCAACGATCGGTTTATCCACCATTTTTCCGTTAACTGAAATAACTCCCGACCCCTTAGCTTCTGCTTCACGTATTCCTGCCACAACAGCTAAAGCATTGTTTATTTCTTTTTCTGTTGGTGTATATATTTCATTAACTAATGGTATTTGTCTCGGGTTAATGACTGATTTACCATCAAATCCTAACTGTTTAATTAATGATACTTCCGCTTTAAACCCTTCGGTGTTGTCAACATCTGAATAAACAGTATCGATAGCAGCAATACCAGCAGCTCGTGCTGCATGTAAGATCATATTTCGAGCAAATGAAAGTTCAGTTCCATCAGGATAGCGTCTGGTTTTCATGTTTGTCACATAGTCTTCTGCTCCCAATGCAATCCCAATTAAACGCTCACTTGAATTAGCGATTTCTCTTGCGTTAAGTACACCTTCTGCAGATTCAATTGCCGCCATCATTTTCGTGGTACCAACCTCAATGTCATTTTCTCGCTCAACTTTTTCAATTACTGCTTCTACATCAATGATATCCTGAGCATTTTCTGTTTTTGGTAATCGTATAACATTTACTCCTGCCAAGACTACGGCTTCAACATCAAGATCGCCACCATCTTCTAAGGCATTAATACGAACTACAGTTTCAACATTCGAATAGTCAAATGTCTTTAAAGCAAAATGTACTAAGGCTCTAGCTGAATCTTTTTCTTTTAATGAAACAGAATCTTCTAAATCAAACATCACTGAGTCTGCACCATAGATTGCAGCATCACGTAACATTGCAACATTTGATCCAGGGACAAACATCATAGTTCTTCTTAAACGTTCCATGAGTCAATCTCCTTCCAGTCATAATCAGTTACTCCGAGTGCACGGTTAACTGCAATAATTGTTCTAGCTTGAACAGTACAATCTAAAGCACCTTTATCAACAGCTTCCACTAAAACAGAATCAATCTTTAAGTTGGAAAGCGTTTTCTCAATCACTTCTCGTATTCTCGCGCCGAACTGTTTTTCTACACTCGAACTTAAATTAATACTGACCTCTTCCTCAGTATTTGGGCTTACAGTAATCATGATATCACTTGATTCAAGTGTACCAGCTACTGCCGTTTTGGTAATTTTCATTTCTACACTCCTCTATTAAAAAAATTAATAAACATGCCTATATATTTATTATAACCGTTTACATTTCTTATAAAAAGAGTTTAATTGTTTTTTTTGTGTTCTTTCGATTTATATTCACTTTTTAACTGTTATAAGTGTTTATATTTTGTCGCATTTTATTTTACAATCTTGCAAAGGAATTTATTGTTTATCCGCATTAATCCAGTCGTATTTATCAGCTTCCTTTTCGAATTTAGCGACAACGTAGCTACATTGAGCTTTAATTTTCTTACTCTCTTTAGCCATTTCGGATACTAAATGGTCTAATAATTTTTCTGCCACTCCTTGTCCTCTAAGGACTGGACTTACATAAGTGTGATCTGCAATAACAATGGCTGGATTTGCAGTCGGTTGAAAAGTGATTTCTGCAATAACCTCACCTTGTTCATTGCGTTTAACGTAGCCATTTTCAATTTTTTCAAATTTCATAAACTTCACCTCTCGTAATATATATTTAGAAGGTCATTTCACACCCTTCTGATCGTCTCTGTTTCTCTTGATTTACCGAACATTATGTCATGGATAAGGGGCTATCCGTTGTCAGACTGGACGATTTCGAAGAAATCGAACAGGATGACAATGGCAAGCAAGCGAAGCGCGCTAGCTAAGCCTCATTTCAATGCATAAAATGTTCAATTGTCCCTTTATATTGCTTGGTTACTGTGAGATATTGTAGGATAATAAGTCTTGGAAAGGGACTTACGGGAATATGCTGTTCACCCCTTGTGGCTTTATCTACTTCTTAAGTCTGTAACCCGGACCATTGATGTCACAACCAACACACTAGCTGTTTCCACCCTGGTTCACACCCGCTAGTAGGCGAGTGGCAGCTTGAATCAGCGTGATAAGTATTCTATTAAGCGAGGCTGTTATAGGCAATGGTATCCTGGGATATCCCACAGTAACCAAGCAATTTCCAAATATAATCGAAAGGAGGTCCCTCACATGAACTTATATGTCGGTTTAGATGTTAGTCTAGCTAAGCTAGATGTCTGTTGCTTAACGGATGATGAACAATTTTCTGTTTTGTTAGAACGTTCTTTTAAAAATGATCACGACGGTGCCACTGAACTGAAAGAATGGATTCTTCAAGCCTATCAGGACTATCACTTTGATCGAATCGTCATCGGCATGGAATCCACATCAGCTTATAGCTTTCATCCCGGTTACTTCTTCAAAGAAGACCCGGAGCTGAGTGAGCTGAATGTGGTAGTCACAATTGAAGAACCAAGCAAAATCAAGAAATATCGTGAAGTTTTCTCCGAAAATAAAAACGATGCTTTAGATGCTTTCTATATTGCTGATTACTTGCGAATCCAAAGGTTTAATCCCTCTTTCTTAAAGGAAGACCAATACATCGCCTTACAGCACCTTACACGGTCTCGCTATCAATTAATCAAGCAACTAACCACAGTCAAGCAACACTTCCTAGAAAATCTTTACTATAAGTGTAATACGCTTTCGATGAATCTTAAGGAAGATGGGCATTCCACGACTGCCCTCAGTGCTACCGTCATCTCACTCATGACCGAAGACTATTCTCTAGATGACCTGGCCAATATGCCTTTAGAAGAACTTGGGCAATTAATTCAAAAACTCGGACGGGGACGCTTCAAAGCACCCGAAAATTTAGCTAAAACTATCCAAAAAGCCATTCGTTCTAGTTATCGCCTCTTTAAGGTCCATGCCCAATCCATTGATATCGTGCTGGCTGTCTTAGTCCGTGAGATTCGATCACTTGAAAAAGCAATCAAAGAGCTCGACAAAGGGATTGAAGATATTGTTCAAACCCTACCAGAATATCAGTGCTTAACTTCTATTCCTGGTATTGGTCCGGTCTATGCTGCTGGAATCATCGCTGAAATCGGACAGATTGAACGCTTTGATTCTCAAGCAAAAATTGCCAAGTATGCCGGGCTATCCTGGAAGGAAAATCAGTCGGGAAAACGTTCGTCCCAAAACACACCGATGATTCATCGGGGCAATCGGTTCTTGCGTTATTACCTAGTTGAAGCTGCCAACTCTGTTAAACGTTATTTACCTGAATATGCCCAGTTCTATCATAAGAAATTCCAAGAAGTACCTAAACATCAGCACAAACGTGCCCTCGTCTTAACCGCAAGAAAATTAGTGCGTCTGGTGGATGTGCTACTACGCAATCACCAACTCTATACGCCACCGGAGGTGTTGCATAGATAAAAGACGAACAAAATAAAATCAATTCTTAATAAAGTTCGTGAAAAAACGCGATTTCACGAGTGTTTATTTAGTGCGCCCTAAAACACTTAAATGATTAAAAGCCAAGTCTAAAATAATTTATTTTTCTCTTGACTTATTACCACTAGACTTTGAAAGTAATATAACACAACCTACTATCTAATGTCATTTAAAATAAAATATTGGCTCTACGCTATTCAAGTGCTTCAAGAAAAGGGCAACTATTGTGGTCACTTCAATTGGCGTTGGAGGCTTGGATCGGTAAATATTATTTAGTATCATTAGATGAAATTCCCGTCGTCAGCGCTAACAATTGTATTTACCGCTGAAGATACATTGTAAGCGTCCTATATCACAGTATCTTGATACATAAAAAATCCACTTCCAATTTTTTTAATCAAAGACGGAAGTGGATTTACTTTTTTATTGGATACTTAACTGACAATGACGTTGGACTAATTCACTCCATGGCAAATAAGCCTCTAAGACCTCATTTTTTTCAAAAACAGGTTCGTTCGGTAAGTGGGTCAGTAAATAATTTATATATTTTTCTGAATCAAGCCCATGTCGTTTCGCTGTTTCAACCATTGTTAGAATGACAGCGTTCATTTGAGCCCCTTCAAAGCTCTTGGAGAACAACCAGTTCTTTCGACCAATCACCAAGTTCTTTATCGCTCGCTCCGCTAAGTTATTGGATAAGACTAAATGACCATCTTCCAATACTGTTTTAAAAGTATTTTCATAATTTAATGCATATTGGATGGCTTTACCGAGTTTGAACCCTGGCAATACTTCTTGGGTGCGACACCAATCGAAGAAAGCTTCCATAACAGGGCGTAACTCAGACTGCCGTTTGACAAGTCGTTCTTCTGGTGTGAGTTCTGCCCATGCTTCTTCTAAGCGGAATAGCTGATTACAATAGTCTAAACCAACTGCTCCCAAACTCTCTTTCGACTGCTTGGGTGTCGCTTCGTAGAATTTTCGTCGCACATGGGCCCAACAGCCGACTAATTTCGCATTCTCGAGTTGACGATAAGCCGCATGCATATCACAATGAACATACCCCGAGTAGTCGCCTAAGAGTTCTTTTATCACCTGTCCACTCCGCTTAGCATCATGTTGGTAGAGTGTGATACCTCTTTCTGCGTCTTTACCAGAAGCAACGACCCAATAATAAGTTTGATTCGTTTTACTCTCTAATACTCGATACGGTGTTTCATCCGCATGTAGATGCGTTTGCGATAACAGCTCTTGTGTCAACCGACGATAAAGTGGTAGAAAGTATTGTTCACTCACTTTCATCTGCCAGTGAGTCAATTCTTTTCGGGTGATGGGAAGGGATAGCTTAACCCAATCTGCTTCTTGTCGATAATTAGGGACTTTTAAATTGTATTTTAGATGAATGGAATGCGCAATAATCGAAGCGGAGCCTAAACTATGGTTCAAGGGAGCCTTTGGTACCGTGGATTTAATAATGACATCTTGATCCTTCAATTGACTACAATGCTCGCATTTATAGGCATGTTGAATATGGTCCACCCGTTTTATTTGCGCAGGGATAAAGACTATTTCCTGACGATAACAGTGAGAACCGATTTCTTTTAAATGATGTTGACAATCTGGGCAGTGGCAAGCTTCCCCTTCAAGAGCATAATGCTTTTCTTCAACAGGAAATTGATCGAGTGTGAGTTGGCGTTTTCCGGACGATTTCTTTCGTGTATATTGTATCGTTTCAATCTCGCCTGGGAGAGTCCGGCATTTGTTTTGCCGGTTCATTTTCATCTTGGAAGAGAGAGAGTTGGCCATCAGGAACGATGAACTTCTCCGATTTTTTCCCATAGAGCAGTTTTAATAAATAAGCATTTTGTTCACGGAGTAAAGCAATTTCATTATTGAGTGTTTCGATTAAATTTAATAGTGATTCGCCTTTTTGTTCTAAATTGTTCATATGCCTTACTCCGTTCATTAGTATAGGTATAGTATAAAACAGGAGAGAGAGACTATCAATAGAAAGTTCGCTGATTTGCCACCTTAATTTTAGGTTCAATCGAAAACCCTTGAAGTAGCCAGTTCACTTGAGTTTCATTTAATTTTATTATGTCATCATTATGAGAAGGCCAAGTTAAACGGCCATTTTCGAAACGTTTATAGAATAGCCAAAACCCTTGACCATCCCAATAAAGAATCTTAAACCGATCTTTTTTTGTCCCACAGAATAGAAAAAGTTTTTGTGAAAAAGGATCTAGTTGATACTTTTCTCTCACGAGTGATGCAAGGGAATCAATTCCTTGGCGCATATCGGTTTTTCCTGAGATTAGATAAACTTGACCTAATTGATTGATATTCATTTTCAAGATAACACCCCTAAAATAGTTTGATTATCACTATTTTAGGGGTATTATCCGATTATTGATAGATACTCTGTTATGGGACGCTTACGATACATTAAGTTGTTTAAACATTATCATATGGTTATTAATAAGAAACCATAAATCAAAGTATAATCAACAAAAAATCGCTCTGTAATATTCAGTTACGTGAACGCTACAGAGCGATTATTTATAATCATTTAGATTTTTTAGTTATTTCTCAATGTTGGGAATAATAATACATCACGAATCGATTGTGAATCAGTTAATAACATGATTAAACGGTCAATCCCAATTCCTAATCCTCCGGTTGGTGGCATACCATATTCTAATGCTTCTAAGAAATCTTCATCCACTGGATGAGCTTCGTCGTTTCCAGCATTTTTTTCCGCCATTTGCGCTTCAAAACGTTCACGTTGATCGATTGGGTCCGTTAACTCCGTAAAGGCATTGGCATACTCTTTTCCAACGATAAATAGCTCAAAACGATCGGTGAAACGAGGATCTGCTTCATTTTTTCGTGCTAATGGTGAAATTTCTACCGGATGTCCATAGACAAAGGTTGGTTGAATACATTTTTCTTCACAGTGAGTTTCAAAGAAATTATTAATAATATGTCCTACTGTTAAATCATGTGGGTTGACTTCAACTTGATGTTCTTTTGCCAAAGCTTTGGCTTCTTCAAAAGTCATTTCTTGCCAGAAATCCACACCTGTTACTTCTTTAATCATATCAACCATATGACGGCGGGCCCAAGGCTTACCTAATTCAATAGCTTGACCATCATATTCAACGGTAGTTGTCCCTAAAACTTTTTCAGCAACAGATTTAATTAAACCTTCGGTTAAATCCATAATATCGGTATAGACTGTGTAGGCCGTATAAACTTCTAACATGGTGAATTCTGGGTTGTGGGTCGTATCAATACCTTCATTACGGAATACGCGGCCAATTTCATAAACCTTTTCCATACCACCTACTACTAATCGTTTTAAGTGTAATTCTAAGGCAATACGTAAGTATAATTCCATATCTAATGCATTATGATGTGTAATAAACGGTCTAGCACTCGCACCACCGGCTAAATTATGTAATGTTGGTGTTTCAACTTCTAAATATCCCGCATCATCAAGGTAATGACGAATTTCACGTAAAATTTTAGAACGGTTAATAAAACGATTACGGCTCTCATCATTACTAATTAAATCTAAGTAACGTTGACGGTAGCGCTGTTCTACATTGGTTAAACCATGGAATTTGTCCGGTAATGGACGTAATGCTTTAGTTAGCGGGACAAATTCAGTTGCATGAACGGATACTTCTCCGGTATTCGTTTTAAATACATAACCAGTGACTCCTACAATATCTCCTAAGTCTGCCACTTTAAACCAAGGATAAGCGACTTCGCCAACGCCATCTTGACGAACGTATACTTGAATTTTGCCATCCATGTCCAATAAATGAGCAAAACCCGCTTTTCCTTTTCCACGTTTTGAAACCATTCTTCCGGCTACTGAGACCATAATCTTCTCTCCTTCAGCCAAGGTTTCCTTATCTAAATGGTCATAAGCTGAATGAATTTGACTAGAAGTATGCGTCCGCACAAATCCTGAATCAAAGGGATTGACTTCTGTTGCTTCCTCCATATTTACCATTTTCTCACGACGCGCAATGAGTTGGTCGTTTAATGTTTCTTGAATTTCATGTTCACTCACGAATGGTTCACTCCTACATATTATTTATTTCATGTTTTTAAAAATTTACACATATAGATACATTTTAACGGAATTTTGACTAAATGTCACACCTTTTATAAATGAAAGGCTTTTCTAGTAAGAGTTAGCCCTTTATTAGACAAAAAAAGATTCTTAGCTTCATGGAACGCACTCATCATGAGTTAATTAAGTCCATTTTGCTGAGAATCCTTTCTCATTATTTTAATAATCTTCAACAAAGAAACTTCTGGTCCACAGTGGTAATTGATTCTTAACGGAATCGGGCAACATTTTTGAAACTTCTTTTAATTGCTCATTAAAATTTGCTCCCATTAATTTTGAAATTTCATTTAAGCCCATATCGTAACCAAGCATTTCAGCTCTGGCTATTTGCTTAAGTACTTCAATATAACTATAGGCTAAAGCAATAGTTAAGCTACTAGCAGTCATCCCACTAATCACTCCGCCGGTAATCGTGCCTACTCCAGGAATAAACTTTAACAAATTACCAGCCAAATATTTACCTATGGCCGTGGCACCACCCGTACCGCCTACACCGGCTAACATACTTATAATTTGTGATTTTTCTAATGATAAACCAAAAATGGCTGTTATATGACCTAACATCGTAATTTGCATTGGCACCAGAATGGCTGCATCCGATACCGGTATTGGTGTAAAGCCTACACCAAAAGAAGTCTTAATATAACGCTTAGCCCAACGTCTCGCATCTTCGACTTTACGATCAATATCGATTTGTTGGGCGTTGATAAAAGCCTGATGTACCTTTGATGGAATTATTTTTAATGTGATATCAATCAAGTCTTGTAAACCATGTGCAGGTATTTTTTGATGTGATGAGACCGCATATTCTTTGGCTAATACCGGCACAACGCCCTCGATTGGTAAAGCTAACTCTTTTAAATACTCGATAAATTCGTTTGATTCTTGGCCAATCGATTGGGTCACGACTAAAACAACTGGTAATTCACTCGCTAAGGCTCGAATTATTTCGACTTCCATTGCTTCAATACGTGACATATTAGCATTCACACAATAATAAGCTAAATGAATTTCCTGATCATGGCCCAATTCTTTTTGGATACTAATTAAATGCGCAAGGCTTTTTAATACCTCTTTTTGCGCCTCTGCCGTTAATTCTAATCCTTTTGTATCATAGAGGGATAACGGGACGCCCTCTTTTGTCAACTTTTCAACGTGCTGGGTTACAGGCATTCCAACCCCTGTCTTAGCGATATTCTCTCTAAAGAGAGCATTAATTAAGGTGCTTTTGCCACTCCCAGTTTTACCTGCCACTAAAATATTAATGGAAGGCATCTTCTTCACTTCATCATTGACTTTCTTAGCTAAGTCATTCGCTAAATTTACATTTACTTTTCCCCGTAAAATACGTTGAAATATACTCATCCAATCTCTCCTTAGTCACGACGACGACTATTTGCGATTAAAATAAAACGTAATAAGGTAAACGCACTGTTTAAAGTGCTAGCAACATAGGTAAAGGCTGCCGCATTCAATACTTTTTTCGCTGCTGGTAATTCCTCTGGCTCAATTAAATGATGTGACTGCATAATCGCTAATGCACGTTTACTTGCATCAAATTCCACCGGTAAAGTAATAATTTGAAACGCTAAAGCTAAACCAAAAGCAATAATCCCAATCCATACTAACGAAAAAATATTTAAGATAAAGCCAGCCATTAATAAAGGCATTGATAAGCTAGACCCAAATTGAGCAATCGGTGCAAATGAACTACGTAATTTTAAGAAACCGTAGCTTTCTGCATCTTGCAGGGCATGCCCACACTCATGAGCCGCTACCGATATGGCGGCAATCGACGTTGATTGATCGGTTGCATCTGATAATCTTAAAACTTTTGATCTTGAATCATAATGATCAGATAAATGGCCCACAACATGTTCGATTGAAACGTCATGTATATTAGACGCCTGTAATAAAGCTTGAGCTGCTTGTCTTCCTGTAATTTGGTTAAGTGACTCTAATTCGTCATATTTTCTAAAGGTACTTGTCACACGTGATTGAGCAAACATTACTAACGCTGCTCCTATTAACACTAAAATCATCGTACTATCGTATCCATAATACATCCATAACACCTCCAAAGAGTTTATTAACGTCATTATATCAATTTTTGAGAATGATTTCATTATATATCAACTTTGCCAATTAAAATCAGACTAAAGTTGGTGATTGTGACTTAAATCGTTTATGTTATACTAATATTAATCAGTTAGGGAAGAGGTTACCTTCATGGATATTAGACAATTAAAATATTTCATTGCGATTGCCGAATCAAAAAATCTTTCTAGAGCGGCCAAAAGTCTCTTTATAACACAACCCACTTTATCACAAACTATCAAAAAACTAGAATCTGAACTCAATACTGTACTGTTTAAGATGACCGATGAAGGGATGATGTTAACTGAAACAGGACAAGTCTTATATGATGATGGGATTAAAATAATCGAAGATTTTGAAAAACTGATTGATAAAGTTTCACAATACAAACAACAGCCTATTGAAAAAATAAAAGTAGGCTTAACGACACTATTCGCCATTCAATTTATGAAACAAATCTCTCATTTTATTGCTACCCATAGTAATGTTGAATTGGCTATCTTTCAAGATGGTTCACGTCAACTACAAAAAATGCTGGTTGATAAGGAAATCGATGTGGGATTATTATCATTCCCCCAACTTTATCCCGAAATTTCAATCGAACCTCTAGCTACTTCTACCCAAGGCTATTGGGTGTCGGTCGTCATTCCTGAAAATAATCCCTTAGCTAACAAAGAGGCGATTCAAATCATCGACTTAAAAGGGCAAAACATTTCTAGCTTGACGCATCATTTCATGTTAGGCGAAATGTTAACACGGAGTTGTCACGCAGCTGGTTTTGACCCTAATATCGTATTTATGCACAACGACTGGGCCGTCTTATTACATAGCTTAAAAGAGCTTAACGCAATTACCATTTTACCTTCTGAATTTCAAGCACTTAGTGACAATAAAGGATTAAAATGGATCCCTTTCGTTGAGAAGAATAACTTCTACCCTATCGGTATCGCTACTCGCAAAGATTTTGTGACTACCTCAGCGATCCAAGAATTTATTGACGCTATCAAATCTAATTAAACAATAAAACACCACTTAAATGGCTTCGCTGCCTTTTAGGTGGTGTTCTTTGTCTACATATAGACCATTTGATTGTTATCTAGGATAACGACCCTTCTATTAAGGTCTTCATGTAAAAATTGATCTCAGTATTATGCCCCTCAGAAATGGAACCTTACTTTCGTCCTGTTATTTACCTTAGCACTGTCAGAGGGGCCCATGGTCATGCATCCTTTTTAGCTCACTTTCGATCCGTTATTTACACTAAATCTCTTAGATTACGATTAATAGTCCAGCAAGTACCGTTTGATACTGCCTTGACTTTTAATAATAAAAATTTTATCAACTCAAAGTAACATCAGTAGCTTTCTGCCTGGACATCCTATCATTATAGATCTAAGCGATAATCTTCTTCAGAGACAATCGGCATTACTTTGGTAAAGACATGTTTAAATACAAATCCCATTGCCACTGGAATCACAATAAACGCTAAAATCGACACTAAAATATTCTTAACATTGCCAAAACCACCTTCAGCTAAGTTTATCGCGTTAATTGGCCCAACTAAACCAGAAAAACCAAAACCAGCGGACATTGGCGTTCCTTGAATATTGAAAATCTGAGCAATCAAACCACAGACGGCTGCATTAGCGATAATTGGAATCATTGTTTTAGGATTTTTCACTACGACCGGCATGGACATTTTGGGTGAGCCAATAAAATGTGCCATACTTGTACCCACACCATTGACATTCCATCCCATAATCGCTAAACCAAAACCACAAGCACAAATACCTAAGTTACCAGCACCAGAACCAATACCTGATAATCCAACAGCTAAAGCGATGCCGACGGTAGTAATAGGAGAAACAATTAAAATCGCAAAAATAATCGCAATCAAAATACTCATTATAATCGGTTGCAGTGTTAATAACGAAGCAACCCCTTGTCCAATTAAGGTTGTAATGCTATTAACATAAGGTAAGATCATTCTTCCAAGACCGCCAACACCGGCTAATAATAATGCCGGAATGACAATAATAGTATAAGATTTTAATTTATCGCCTACTAATAAAATCACCAATGCAGCTAAAGCGGCTGTTAAACCAACATTTATAATATCGCCGGTCCCTTTAATCGTCATCGCCCCATCAGCAAATTGAACGGCACCTGAAGCATACATCGCCGCCAATCCGACTGAAGCCGATTGGATCGGATTAAATTTAAAATTCAAGCCAACCATCATACCACAAACTAATCCTAACATAGAATTAGACATAGCTAAGGCATTTAAAATTGGAGAGCCTGGCATAATCGCCTTAAATAATTCCGATAGTAGCGCCCCTGGAATCAAGACCACTACCGTCCCCAATGCCAATCCATTTAAAATATTCATCGCAAATTTATTTGCTGTCATTTTACTTTCCATCTCGTTCACATTCCTTACTATCTTATTGATGTTTACTGCTTTTGATGATTAATTAATTTACACGATTACGGGTCGTTCCCGTTTCAATGACTTCTAATGTTGCATTTAAGCCACCTTCAACTAAGTTCTTCACGGCTTCATCCGTATAAAAAGCAATGTGTGGTGAATAAATAATCTTTGGATGATTAATAACTTGCAGGAATAACTCATCTTCAATCGTTTGGTCTGTTAAGTTTTTAGGAATCAACGGCCCTTCCTCTTCATAAGTATCCAAACCGGCCCCCATTAAATGACCTTCATCCAATACTTCAATTAAAGCTTTCGTATCAATTAAAGCACCTCGTGCCATATTTAATAAAATCGCATCTTTTTTACATTTTAATAATAATTCTTTATCAAATAAATGATAATTTTCTTCAGTTGCTGGCATGTGTAATGAAATAATATCAGCATCCTTAATGACCTCTTCAATAGAGTCACCATAGGTTAATAAATCAGATAATTGCGAATTTGGATATAAATCATAACCGATAATTTCACAACCAAAACCTTTAAAGAAACGGGCCACTGCCTGACCAATCCGTCCTGTTCCTAATACAGCAACTTTCATGTCCCCCATTAAACGTCCGCGGATTTCAGGTGTCCATGAGAAATTATGTTCATTCACTCTTTCTTGAATTAAATCGTATTTACGAATGATATTTAAAGCCATTGCAACTGTCCATTCAGCAATCGATTCTGGTGAGTAACTTGGTACGTTTGAAATAATAATGTCATTCTCTTTAGCCAAAGCCAAATTATACATGTCTACTCCCGCACTTCGTTGCGCAATTTGCTTAATTCCCATTTGATGTAATTGTGCATATAATGACTCATCTAATTTTCCTACTTGTGATAAAGATAAGCCATCATAACCCTTCACTCGTTCGATTAATTCTGGTGTAAAATTTTCTTCATTTATTGATAATTCAACTTGATGTTCCTTCGCCCAATTCTCAGCTACGGTTCTTTCTTCATCCCGAACACCAAACATAATAATTTTACGCATTATTTATTCCCCCTTTATGTACTATTTTAATCATAAGACTTTGAATAGTAATTCACAATAGCATAATAACACTTCATTATATATATAATTTATAGGGGTATAAATAAAATAAATAGTTCGCATAGTTTTTTTTATTCTGTTTATCCCTCCCTTATTTTTTCATTTGAATATTATAACATTTTTAATTTAATTAGTCTTCTTTAATTAAGTTTGATTCCCAATTTGTCTTCGGTAAGAATCAGAATGACTGTTATTTTCTGAATCAATCGCTTTTATGACAAACAAAAAAAAGAGGTCGAACCAAACTTTTATGTTTTAGTTCAACCTCTATTACTTCTCAATGAAAGCGGGCAAGACGTAGAAAACCAAATGACTTTCGCTTCGTCTGTCCACCCACTCGCACAGGTGAGTAGCTCTCAAACAAGTCATTAAGACTCTATTTAAGACCACTCAACCTCTGCGCTAAATTATTCTACTTCTGCGGTTTCAGTTGCTTCTGTCGCTGAAGTTGCTTCAGCTTCGTTTAATTCTGCTTGTACGTCTAGGTTTGATTTGATATTACGATATCTGGTCATACCAGTACCAGCAGGGATTAATTTACCAATTGTAACATTCTCTTTTAGTCCTAATAAGACATCTTTCTTACCGCGAATGGCAGCATCTGTTAAGACACGAGTTGTTTCTTGGAATGATGCAGCAGAAATAAATGAATTCGTCTCTAAGGCTGCTTTGGTAATTCCTAATAACACTGGACGCGCTGTCGCTGGGATTTCTCCGGCTTTAATAGAAGATGCATTCGCATGAGCAAAGTCTGCGATATCCATTAAAGCACCTGGTAGAATTTTTGTGCCTGCTGGGTCCATAACGCGTACTTTACGTGACATTTGACGAACCATTACTTCGATGTGTTTATCGCCGATTTCTACCCCTTGGCCACGGTATACCGCTTGTACTTCACGTAATAAGTATTTTTCAACTGTAATCACGTCAGTAACACGTAACAATTCTTTTGGATCAATAGAACCTTCCGTTAACGCTTGACCACGTTCAACTATATCGCCTTCTTTTACTTTCAAGCGTGCTTGATAAGCAACATTATAAGTACGAGTATCACCGTTACCAGCTATCGTAATATCTTTCGAACGGTCGCCCACTTTTTCTTCGATTGATTCCACAACACCGGCTACTTCTGTAATAGTCGCTTGTCCTTTAGGATTACGCGCTTCAAAAATCTCTTGAATACGAGGTAAACCTTGAGTGATATCGCCACCACCCGCAACCCCTCCGGTATGGAAAGTACGCATGGTTAACTGAGTACCAGGTTCTCCGATTGATTGAGCTGCAATCGTTCCGACCGCTTCCCCAACTTCTACTTCAGATCCGGTCGCTAAGTTACGGCCATAACATTTTTTACATACACCATGTTGTGTATTACATGTAAAGACTGAACGAATCGTTACTTCTTTAATACCTGCATTAACGATAGTCGCTGCTAAATCTTCAGAAATCAATTCATTTGGTCCTATAATTACCTCACCTGTTTCAGGGTGACGGACTGTTTTTTGAGTATAACGACCAATTAATCGTTCTTCTAATGACTCAATCACACTGTTTCCATCAGCAATTTCGGTAATCACAATGCCTTTATCAGTACCACAGTCGTCTTCACGAACGATAACATCTTGCGCTACGTCAACTAAACGACGTGTTAAATAACCTGATTCGGCTGTCTTCAAGGCCGTATCGGTCATCCCTTTACGAGCACCGTGAGTAGAAATAAACATCTCTAAGACTGATAATCCTTCACGGAAGTTTGATGTAATCGGTAATTCGATAATCTTACCACTTGGCGCCGCCATGTTACCACGCATACCCGCTAATTGAGTAAAGTTAGAGATATTACCACGGGCACCTGAATCCGACATCATATGGATTGGGTTTAATCTTGGTAATGAGCTCTTAAGATCCTCTTGAATCTTATCTTTTGCTTGCTCCCAAGTACGAATAACACTTCCATAACGTTCATCTTCGGTAATTAAACCACGACGATATTGTTTCGTGATATTTTCAACTTTTTTATGTGCTTCCTCTAAAATACCATCTTTAGATTCTAGACGTAATACGTCTGCAACCCCAACAGTAATACCAGCACGTGTTGAATACTTGTAACCTAAGTTTTTCAATTTATCTAACATCACAGACGTTTCCGTAATTTGGAATCGTTTGAATACTTCCGCAATAATATTACCAAAGTCTTTTTTCTTAAACGGTGGTACCATCTCCATTGCGGCAATCGCTTCTGGTACATCTGTTCCCGGTTCTAAGAAATATTTATCAGGTGTTTGTTGGGTTAGGTTCGCATTAGTAGGTTCATTTAAGTAAGGAAACTCTATTGGCATAATCTCATTGAAGAATAATTTACCAATTGTTGTCACCATTAAACGTTCTTTTTGCCATTCAGTAAATGGTTTTCCAGGTAATGCTTTAGCTGGAATGGCAACACGTGTATGTAAATGTACATAACCATTTTGATAAGCAATTTCTGCTTCACCCACACTACTTAATACTAAACCTTCACCGATACGTCCTGGTTCTTCTAAAGTTAGATAATAGTTACCTAAGACCATATCTTGAGATGGTGTTACGACAGGTTTACCATCTTTAGGGTTTAAGATATTTTGAGCTGCTAACATTAGCAACCGTGCTTCTGCTTGTGCTTCTTCTGATAAAGGTACGTGTACCGCCATTTGGTCCCCGTCAAAGTCGGCATTATATGCCTCACACACTAATGGGTGTAGACGGATTGCGCGACCTTCAACTAAGGTCGGCTCGAAAGCTTGAATCCCTAAACGGTGAAGCGTAGGTGCACGGTTAAGTAACACTGGATGTTCACGAATAACTTCTTCAATTACAGGCCAAATCGCATCATCTTGAGTTTCAATCATACGTTTAGCATTTTTGATATTGCTAGCAATTTCACGTTCAACTAATTCTTTCATTACAAAAGGTTTGAATAATTCAATTGCCATTTCTTTTGGTAAACCACATTGATACATTTTTAAGTTAGGTCCAACGACGATAACAGAACGCCCTGAGTAGTCTACACGTTTACCTAATAAGTTTTGACGGAAACGACCTTGTTTCCCTTTTAACATATGCGATAAAGATTTTAATGGACGGTTACCTGGTCCGGTTACGGCACGACCACGACGACCATTATCAATCAAAGCGTCAACCGCTTCTTGTAACATACGTTTTTCGTTTTGAACAATAATACCAGGTGCGCCTAAATCTAATAAGCGTTTCAAACGGTTATTACGGTTAATAACACGACGGTATAGATCATTCAAGTCACTTGTCGCAAAACGTCCACCTTCTAGTTGAACCATTGGACGAATATCAGGTGGGATAACAGGTAGGACATCTAATACCATCCATTCTGGTTTATTACCTGATTCATTGAAAGCATCCAAGATGTCTAAACGGCGAATCGCACGTGTACGCTTTTGACCAGTTGCGGTTTTTAAGATTTCTCTTAATTCTTCAACTTCTTTTTCAACGTCTACCATTTCCAGTAATTCTTTAACGGCTTCTGCACCCATTTTTGCATAGAAACGGTCACCGTATTCGCGTTTTTTCTCACGATATTCTGCTTCCGTTAATAATGATTTAAATTCTAACGGGGTATCACCTGGATCAATAACGATGTATGAAGCAAAGTAAATCACTTCTTCTAAGTAACGTGGACTAATATCCAATACTAATCCCATACGACTTGGAATTCCTTTGAAATACCATACGTGTGTAACCGGAGCAGCTAATTCAATATGTCCCATTCTTTCACGACGTACTTTTGCTTTCGTTACTTCAACACCACAACGATCACAGACGCGTCCTTTATAACGAACGCGTTTTAATTTACCACAGCTACATTCCCAATCTTTAGTTGGTCCGAAAATACGTTCACAGAATAATCCGTCACGTTCAGGTTTTAATGTACGGTAGTTAATGGTTTCAGGTTTTTTTACTTCACCGTATGACCAACTACGAATTTTTTCGGAGGATGCTAAGCCAATTTGCATGGCTTCGAAATTATTAACATCTATCAAGGGGCCGACCTCCTTTTTTTATTTTGGAGCGCCTAATACTCCAATGGCACCTAGGCTATTCTTCAACTGTTTCTACTTCTGCTGACTCTTTTTCAGTGTTGTTTTCTGTTTCGCCAACTTCTGCTTCTAGTTTAGCTTTTTCAGCTTGTTTTTGTTCTTCACGATATTTATCTAATGCATTGTAGTTAATTACGTCATCATCATCGTCATCGTCACGTAATTCGATTTCATTATCATCTGCATCTAATACTTTAAGATCTAATCCTAAGGCTTGTAATTCTTTGACCAATACGCGGAAGGATTCTGGTACACCTGGACGCGGAATTGGTTGACCTTTAACGATTGCTTCATATGTTTTCACACGTCCCACAACATCATCGGATTTATACGTTAAGATTTCTTGTAAAGTATAAGCAGCACCATAAGCTTCTAGTGCCCAAACTTCCATCTCACCAAAACGTTGTCCACCAAATTGTGCTTTACCACCTAAAGGTTGTTGCGTTACTAATGAGTAAGGTCCTGTTGAACGAGCATGTAATTTATCATCAACCATGTGGGCTAATTTAATCATGTACATAACCCCAACAGAAATCTTACGGTCAAATGGTTCACCTGTACGTCCATCATAGAGAATGGTCTTCGCATCTTGTTCTAATCCGGCTTCTTTAACGGTATCCCACACATCTTCTTCGGTCGCACCATCAAAGACTGGAGTCGCAATTTTAATGCCCATTTGACGAGCAGCCATCCCTAAGTGTAATTCTAATACTTGTCCAATATTCATACGTGAAGGTACCCCTAATGGGTTTAACATAATGTCAATTGGTGTTCCATCAGGCATAAATGGCATATCTTCTTCCGGCATAATTAAGGATACTACCCCTTTATTACCGTGACGGCCGGCCATTTTATCCCCTTCACTAATTTTACGTTTTTGAACGATATAGACACGAACTAATTTATTTACACCTGGTGCTAATTCATCGCCAGCTTCGCGTGTAAAGACTTTAACATCATGAACAATACCGCCACCACCGTGAGGCACACGTAATGAAGTATCACGGACTTCACGAGCTTTTTCACCAAAGATTGCGTGTAATAAACGTTCTTCAGCAGATAATTCGGTTACCCCTTTAGGTGTGACTTTACCTACTAAGATGTCACCATCTTTCACTTCAGCCCCAATAGAAATAATACCGTCTTTATCTAAGTATTTAAGGGCATCTTCACCTACGTTAGGGATTTCACGCGTAATTTCTTCAGGTCCTAATTTCGTATCACGCGATTCTGATTCATATTCTTCGATGTGAATTGAAGTATAAACATCATCTTTCACTAAACGCTCTGACATGATGACCGCGTCCTCATAGTTATAACCATCCCAGGTCATGAAGGCTACTAATGGGTTTTGTCCTAAAGCCATTTCGCCATTTTCCATTGAAGGTCCATCCGCTAATATATCATTTTTCTCAACAATATCCCCTAATTTTACGATTGGACGTTGGTTGTAACAAGTTCCCGCATTTGAACGAGCAAATTTAGTTAAACGATATTCATCGGTAGAACCATCCGCTACTTTAACTTTCACACGATTCGCATCCACATAAACTACTTCACCGTCACGTTTACACAATAAGGCCGCTCCCGAGTCGTGAGCTGCTTTATATTCCATACCTGTTCCGATCAATGGTGATTGTGGATTAACCAATGGCACTGCTTGACGTTGCATGTTCGCTCCCATCAAAGCACGGTTAGAGTCATCGTTTTCTAAGAATGGAATAGAAGCTGTCGCTACCGCTACTACTTGTTTAGGTGAAACGTCCATAAAGTCAACTTTGCTTACTGGTACTTCTATATTCTCAGAAATATAACGTGACATTACCACATCATTTACGAATGAACCATCTTCATTTAATAATGAGTTAGCTTGCGCAACTGTATATAAATCTTCTTCATCGGCTGATAAGTAAATAATTTCATCAGTAACTTTTAAGGACTCTTTGTCTACTTTACGGTAAGGTGTCTCAATGAAACCGAATTTATTAATTTTCGCATAGGTAGATAAACTATTAATTAATCCGATGTTTGGTCCTTCAGGTGTTTCAATTGGACACATACGACCATAGTGAGAGTAGTGAACGTCACGCACTTCGTATCCAGCACGGTCCCTCGTTAAACCACCAGGCCCTAAGGCTGATAAACGACGTTTATGAGTTAACTCACTTAATGGATTTGATTGGTCCATAAATTGTGACAACTGAGAAGAACCGAAGAATTCTTTAATAGCTGCTACGACCGGACGAATGTTAATTAATTGTTGTGGAGTAATGGTCGCAGTATCTTGTAAGGACATACGCTCGCGCACCACACGTTCCATACGGCTTAAACCAATACGGAATTGGTTTTGTAATAATTCACCCACAGAACGAATACGACGGTTACCTAAATGGTCAATATCATCAGTTGTTCCAATGTTTAATTCTAAGTTTAAATAGTAGTTGATTGAGGCGATAATGTCAGCTGGTGTTAAGTTTTTAACGCCTTCGATATTACCATTTCCAATAATATTAATAACTTTTTCAGGGTCAGCTGGTGAATAAACACGAATGACTTGTAAATCAATTGGTTCCGCAACAACACTTTCAGGTGCTGGATGCAAAGTAACCAAATTAATATTGTTATCTAAGTATGGTGTTAAAATATCGATTTTTTCTTGATCTAATTCCGTCCCCTCACTAAAGATAACTTCTCCTGTTTCAGGGTCAGCTAACGTTTCAGCTAATGTTAGACCTAGTAAACGATGTTTTAAATGTAATTTCTTATTAACTTTATAACGACCTACAGGTGCTAAGTCATAACGACGTGGATCAAAGAAGCGTGCTGTTAATAAGTTACGTGAGCTTTCTGCTGTCTTTGGTTCACCTGGACGTAGACGCTCGTAAATATCTTTAAGGGCTTCTTCCACACGTGAATCGGTGATATTCTTATGGACATCTTTTTCTAATGTTAAATCTAGTAATTCAGATTGACTGAAAATATCAATAATTTCTTCATCTGAACCAAAACCTAATGCACGAACTAATGCGGTTAAAGGTAATTTACGTGTACGGTCAATACGCACATAAGCAATTCCTTTAGCATCCGTCTCAAATTCTAACCATGCACCACGATTAGGAATGACGGTAGATGTATAACTATGACGTGATTTTTTATCCACTCGATCATGATAGTAAACACCTGGAGAACGAACTAATTGTGAAACGATAACACGTTCAGCACCGTTAATAATGAATGTACCCATTTCGGTCATAATTGGGAAATCACCGAAGAATACTTCTTGTTCTTTTACTTCTCCTGTTTCTTTATTAACCAAACGTAAAGTCACATAAATTGGTTTAGAATAGTTGGCATCATGGCTACGTGCCTCTTCTAAATTATATTTTGCTTCTTTAAGTTCATAATCAATAAAATGCAACTCCAAATTCTCAGTATGATCAACGATTGGAGAAATATCTTCAAACATTACTCGCAATCCTTCATCAAGGAACCATTGGTAGGAATCAGTTTGAATTTCGATTAAGTTCGGTAATTCCAAAACTTCATCAATTCGCGCATAACTACGTCTTTGAGCTTTTTTACCGTATTTTACAATATGATGCTGACTCAAGCTGTTCACCCCTTCTAAATATTAAAGCGCCGAAAGTTACGTTTGTATTACAAATATTACATTTAGCTAACAAATCACTTTTTGTACTATTTTTAGGCAAAAAAAAGACAAAAGAGATCGAGTTTTAAAAAAATTATTGGCTCGTATCTTTTGTTCTTTTCGTGAAAACGCTGTTGGACAATATTTCAACCCGTTTTCTAAACTACTTTCCTGCGTCTTTGCAACTTATTATATTACATTAATCTTCAACCTCTGTCAACCCCTTCTGTCATGAATTATGCTCGTGGTTTTGCGATGTTTTTATTTGCGTTAAACTGAGTTTGCTTAGCATACAAAAATGACTGATTAATTCCTACTTGTGTCAATTCTTCATACTTCTTTATTTCTTGTCACGCTTTTTTTTAATTGATTTATCGCGTAGCCACTTTAACTTATTAATCAACTTTTTTATCACGAATTTTCAGGTAGTATGACAAATATTTTCCATTGTTTCTAATTGCTTCTCTCGATTTGCTTCACTATAATGAAGAGTAGTTTAAATGATTTTGGAGGTTATGATATGTCGAAATTATATTTTGCTGCCCCGTTATTTACTGAAATGGAACTAGCTTTTAATGCTAAATTAGCTCAAACAATTCGAGAAGCTCTACCTGACCTAGAAATTTTCTTACCCCAAGAACAGGGTGAAATTAACGATAAAAATGCTTATGCTGCTTCAACTATGATTGCCAAATTAGATACCGAGGCTGTCCTATCGAGCGATGTGTTACTAGCAGTCTTAGATGGGCAAGTCATCGATCCAGGTGTCGCTTCAGAAATTGGTGTCGCTTATCAAGCTGGTATCCCAATTGTTGGTTTATACACTGACTCTCGTCAATTAGGTGGAACTAACCAACAAAAAATCGAAGCCTTACAAGAAATTGCAGAATCCCAATTTGGATATGTCAATTTATATACTGTTGGCTTGATTAAATTGAATGGTAAAATCGTCAATAATAGTTCAGCTGTTCCTGAAGCCATCGAACAATTTTTAGCCTAAATAATATAAAACGTGGTTAGTCTAACATCTTCTTGGATGATTGGTACTCGCCACGTTTTTTATGCTAAAAATTTAATACTGGTCACTTGCTCCCGAAGTCGCATCTATCATCGTTGGTCGATGACCTGATTTGGCTTCCGATTCAGCTTCTGTTGTATCTGCTTTTGTTGCTTTTTGTACGTTTTCTGTTGGAAGGTTTATGTCTTGCATATTTTCTTCTTTTTTACTTTCATGGTTTAAATGTTTAACGGTCGCCGTAGTGGTAGTATCTACGTCTTGTTTTGAGGTTTTTGTGTCATCAAAACCTACATCGATTACTTTTATAACCTGAGGTTGAGTATCTTGTGTAGACGTTGACTGCTTTGATTGTTCATTGACATAAATAAATTTCGCTTTAGCCTTTTCACTTGGTTCTGCTTCTCCAGCTGCACTTAATTGTGTTGGACTGGAAGTCGCATCAACCTTTGCTTCGATAGTCTCATTTCTTTGTACTGGTGGATTTTTTGTTTCCAAATGCTGACTAGCGCTACTTGACACATCTACTTCAGGGATTTCTGGTTCTGTGTATTGACTTTGCTTCGTTGCGGTTAAGTCTTCCTCGTTCGTTAGAGATTGTCCCGTTTGCTTTAAATACTGTTCAATTATTTGCGCATAATCCATGATAAACTCTTCAATTGAAACGATACTTCCGTCTTCATCTGTTACAGTCTGAAAGGTGTGAACAATATACTGCTCTTTATTCCCCGTAGGCACATGATAGTGGGCGACTTCTTTTTCTCCTGACTTTAATTGTTGGATAATTTCTGCTACTTCTGAATCATCCATTCCTTTTGAAAAATCACCAAGTTGATAGCTCTGATGAATAATGCCTTGTTTACGATGACGTGGTTGTTCGACTTGTTTTAAAATATGAACAAAGCGAACAAATTTTTCAATACATTCTGATAAATATTGAATGGTTTTGGCGTCAACTAGCCGACCATTTTCATCAAAGGCTTCTTTCGCTTTGCCTAATAAAAATTCATTTCCTGGAAAAACATGGGCTCTTAGGCCTGGCGCTTCTAATATTTGTCGTAAATGTAATTGCGATCGAGAAGTGCCGAGTACATCATAACTGGCACCAACTACCATGACCGGTTTCTCTTCAAATGGATGTAGTTTGTATGACAACCATTCTAGAACACTTTTTAAAGCTGGTGGAATCGTATGATTGTGTTCAGGTGTCGCAATAATAACACCATCTGCTTCTAAAATACGTTGATTTAAGTATTGAACATTCTCGAGGTCAAGATCATCAGCAGATACATTAAAGAGTGGCACTCTAGAGATTTCCAGTATTTCTAGGGAAAATAGATGCTGAAAGCGGGCTTTAATTTCGTTTAATAACAAGTGATTATATGAATGTTCTGCATTTGAACCGACTAGACCGACTAATTTCATTATTTAATCCACCTCTCTTTTCTCCCAATTATAATTCTCTGCTTCTTTTCTATGAACCGATGTTGCTTGGGTTACTTGTTCCATCACATTAATAAACGATAAATATTCATCAAACAACTTCGATAATTTTATTTTATTTTCTGCATTAATTAATTCCCCTGCTTCATCAAATGCTTTTAATGAATGTCCTAATAAAAACTCAGAACTCGGCATGATACGTGCTTTTATTTCTGGAGCGTCTAATATTTGACGTAAGTGTTGTTGAGCGCGAGACGATCCTAATACACCATATGAGGCGCCGGTAATCATGACAGGCTTGTCAACAAATGGATAAATCCCATATGAAAGCCAAGCAATTGCATTATTTAATGCCGATGGTATCGTATGATCATATTCTGGAGTACTAATAATCACCCCTTGTGCTTGTTCAATCTTAGCCGCTACATCCATGACTTCAGGAGGAAGTTGATCAAATGCTGGTTTATTAAATAATGGAAAAGCGTCTATTTCTACTAATTCAATCGAGGCTTTATCCGCAAATGTCTTTTTCATGTACTGTAATAACATCCGATTGGTAGAACTTTTTGCATTGGATCCCACTAAGCCAATCAATTTATACACAAAGATCCCTCATTTCTTATAAATAATGTCGTACAATCAGTATTCCAACACCAATTATACGCTTACAATCATTATAAGTGTATCAATTGCATCTCTTTTGGTCAATCTCTATATTAGTCGGTATGAATAGTACAAAAAACAGCCTAGCGAACTAGACTGTTTCAATCTTAATAAGGTTTTGTGTTTATGTTAATTATTTAACGTCTGCCCAATCAGTGATTTCACCTAAGTAAACTTTTTTCAAGTTTTCTAAAGTAATATCTTCGATTTCAGCATCTTTATTAACGATAACTGCGATACCATCTAAAGCAATTACGTCAACATCTAAGTTTTCAGCCTCTTCTTCTTTTAATTCACGTGAAGCCATACCTAAGTCAGCTGTACCGTTATTAGCTGCTTCGATACCTGCAGAAGAACCTACTGATTCAACAGAGATGGTTACATCTGGATTTAATGCTTTATAAGCTTCTCCTAATACTTCAATAACTGGCGAAACTGAAGTAGAACCAACTAAGGTTAATTCACCTTTTAATCCTGAAGCTTCGTATTCAGTAGCTTCATCTTTAGACTCGATGTATCCTTCTTCTTCAACGATTTTTTGTCCTTCTTCAGAATGGATAAAGTTTAAAAAGTCTTCAGCGATTTCAGAAAGTCCATCTTTTTTCCATGCAACGTTAAATGGACGAGCGATTTTGTAATCACCAGCTTTAATAGTTTCAGCTGAAACTTCTACACCGTCAACTGTTAAAGCTTTAACATCTTCATTTAATGAACCTAAAGAAATATAACCAATAAAGTTAGCGTCACCCGCTACTGTTTGCATAACACCATTTGTACTGTTTTGGATAACTGCTGAAAGGTCTGTCATATCATCGCCGTTTTCATCTACAACGTCTACTAATTCAACGAAAGCTCCACGAGTTCCTGAACCATCTTCACGAGATACTACGTTAATTAATCCTTCTTGTGCGAATACTGAAGGTAATGCTACAGATGCAGTTAATAATGCAATTGCTATTTTAGATAAAGCTTTTTTCATAATATTAATATTCTCCTCTTAAATAAAAGTTTTCATCAATACCTTTGTGGTACATGTTAAATATAACATTCAATTATCAATTTATTGTAAATTAATTGTAAATTCAACGTAAACATTTCCAGTGACACTCACCAACTCCGGTAAAAACATTGAATTTTCGCCTCCGTACAAGCATCCGTTTTGGCACTATTTTTATTATTTTCAACAAATAATCCATAGAAATGTTAATTAAAAAATAAAAGCAGAGCATTTCAAAACAAAAAACTCTGACAACTTCAATCATCCAAAGTCATCAGAGAAAATATTTTTAATTTAATTCGATAATCTCACCTGTATTCAAGTAAACAATCCGTTCGCAGATATTTGTCACATAGTCACCAATACGCTCTAAATTACGCGCGACACCGATATAGCTCACACCAGATGTGATAACATCCGATTGTTCTTCCATATCTTTAATCACAATCTTGAAAAGCTTTGATAATAAAGCATCTACTTCTTCATCACGCTCTGCTATCGCTTTAGCTCCACGTGAATCTTGTTCCATAAATGCCGTAATCGCATCCGTTAACATCACTTGAACTTTTTCGGCCATTTCCATTAATACTTGATTAATTTGGGGCGCGTCTTTAAAGTTTTCATCTAAACGCATCGTTGCTTTCGCAATCGATACCGCATGATCGGCAATACGTTCAATATCTTGTGAACCGTGTAAAACAGTGAAGATTAAACGTAAATCCCTTGCTACTGGTTGTTGTAAGGCAATAATACGATAAGCAGCTTTTTCAATATCTGCAGTAGACGCATTAATTCTTAAATCATCACTAAATAATTCATGCGCCAATTCTTTATCGTCATTTTGATAAGCAGTTACCGCTTTATGTAATGATTCATTGGCTGCATTACCTAAACTTGTCAATTGAACATATAATTCTTTTAACTCTTGCTCGTATACACTTCTCATCTTAATTCCTCCTATTTGGAATAATTATTAGCCGAAACGACCAGAGATATAATCATCTGTACGTTTATCTACTGGGAATCCAAAGATTTGTTCGGTGCCTCCAAATTCTATCACTTCTCCATTTAAAAAGAAAGCTGTTTTATCGGAAATACGGGCCGCTTGTTGCATATTATGCGTTACAATGACTACCGTATATTTTTCTTTTAATTCATGAACTAATTCTTCAATCTTATTAGTCGAAATTGGGTCTAAGGCTGAGGTTGGTTCGTCCATTAATAAGACTTCTGGGTTATTCGCAATTGCTCGCGCGATACAAATACGTTGTTGTTGCCCACCAGACAATGCGGTCGCATTTTGATGTAATTTATCTTTGACGGTATCCCAAATAGCAGCTCCTTTTAACGATTCTTCAACAATTTGATCTAATTGAGCACTATCTTTGATTCCATGTGTGCGTGGTCCATAAGCAATATTATCATAAATACTCTTCGGGAATGGGTTCGGTTGTTGGAAAACCATACCCACACGTTTACGTAACTCATTGACATTATAGTTTCGATTATAGATGTCTTGACCATCTAAAGTAACCAATCCATCCACTTTAGTTCCAGGAACCAAGTCTTGCATCCGATTTAAGATTTTTAAAAACGTTGATTTACCACAACCTGAAGGTCCAATAAATGCTGTGACTAATTTTTCTTCAATCTTCATATCAATATTGTGAAGTGCTTGAAAATCACCATAATAGAAATCTAAATTTTGTATATCAAATTTTACCTTTGCCATCTTATCTTCCCCCTGTTGCTAACTTGTTACCTAATCGAGTAGATAACCAGTTAATGGTTAATACTAAAATAATTAAAACTGTCGCCGTTGAGTAGGCTTCTTTCACGTGGAAACCTTCTTGGGATAAAACGTACATATGTACCGCTAATGTACGACCTGGGGACTTAAGATTTCTGATCATATTAGATGAAGAACCTAAAGTGTAAAGCAAAGCAGCCGACTCCCCAACTATACGACCAGTCGCCAAGATGAGTCCTGATAAAATCCCAGGCATTGCGACCGGTAATACTACGGTAAAGATGGTTCTAAGCTTACCAGCACCCAATGCTAAACTCCCCATTCGCAAACTATTATGAACGGATAATAAAGCTTCCTCTGTCGATGAAATAATAATAGGTAAAATCATGATCGTTATCGTTAAAATACCAGCGTAATGTGAAAAGCTACCGAAAACTCTATTTACAAAAAATAACATCCCGAACAAACCATAAACAATCGACGGAACTGCTGCTAAAGTATCAGTAGCTAAACGAATAATCGGTAAAATTTTACTTGAACGATCCGCATATTCTACTAAATAGAAACCAGTAAAAACACCGATTGGTGCGGCAATTAATAATGATACTCCAACCACGACTAAAGTTGAAATAATAGCCGGCATCATCGAGACGTTTTTAGTGGTATATTCCCATTCGAATAAACTTAGGTTCATTGATGAAAAACCATTCCAAACAATAAAACCAATAATAAATAATAATATCCCTAAGGTAAACATTGCGGCAGCCCAAACTAGCCCTTTAATAAAATGATTCGTTTTCATTAAGCTACCTCCTTATTCTTCTTAATCAACATGAAAATAATATTGATAATAATGATAAATACAAATAATACTGCTGCGGTAGCGATCAAGGCATCACGGTGATCCCCAGACGCATAACCCATTTCTAATACGATATTTGTCGTTAACGTTCGGACACCAGAAGTTAACCGACGAGGGAGTGCCGGTTGATTACCCGCTACTAAAATGACCGCCATTGTTTCACCAATTGCCCGTCCAATCCCTAAAATTACAGAAGATAAAATACCTGAACGAGCTGCCGGTACGACCACACTCATCACTGAGCGTTCATGAGTAGCCCCTAACCCCATACTAGCCGAATAAAAATCTTTTGGCACAGCTCTAATTGCAGATTCTGATAGTCCAATGATAGTAGGTAATATCATAATTCCCAATAATATCGAAGCGGTGATAATATTCATCCCTGTTCCACCAAACAATTGTCGAGATAAAGGAACCAGTAATTGTAAAGCAAAAAAGCCATAAATAATCGATGGAATGGCCGCCATTAAGTTTATAGCAGGTTTGGCATAGCGATAGAGTTTTTCAGGGCAGAAGTAAGCCATAAAAACAGCTGTTAAGACACCAATTGGTACTCCAATAATAACAGCACCAATTGTAACCGCAAATGATCCAACAATCATTGGAAAGATCCCAAATTTAGGTGTTGATGCGGTTGGTCTCCAAACACTCCCACTTAAAAAATTCCAAACACCAGTCTTTAGTAAGAAAGGAATTGCTCCTTGAAAAATAAAATAAAAAATCAAAATAATAGATACAATCGACAAAGTCGCACAAAATAAAAATACATATTTCATGAATGTCTCTTTAAAATCTCGCATCATAATCTTCCTCCATAATTTCTCTACCTTCAATTTTAACGGTTTTATTCTGAAAGGTTAAGTAAGGTTATTGTAAACCGGAATGAAGTAAAAAGTGTTTAAAATTAAAATAAGATTAGTTTTGTAAATTGAACGTAAATAAATAAGAGAAAGATTATTTTTCTCGTCGTAATATAATCTTTCTCTTCCTTTATAGGGCTTTCTTTTATAGAAAACGTTACTAAAAATCTTTATATTATTTTTTTAATTTTTTCCTTCTAAATTTCTTTTCCCCCAATATTTGGGCAGTCTGACGGTAAAACTAGAGCCTTGACCTACCTTACTTTCAACTGAAATGGTTCCATTCATTGTTTTTACTAAGTGGCGAACGATTGATAGTCCTAATCCTGTCCCACCCGTTTGACGACTTCTGGCCTTGTCTACACGATAAAACCGTTCGAAAATTCGCTCTTGTTCTTCCAGAGGAATCCCTACCCCTTGGTCAATAATCGATAAACGAACCATTCGTGAACTTTCTTCAGCACGAACCATAATCTTTTTATTGTCCTCAGAATAGTTAATCGCATTATCAATTAGATTGGTTACGATATTTTCAATCCGTTGTTCATCTGTTTCAATCATTATCGGACCAGAATTCGGTAGTACCAATTGCATGTTTTTCTGTTCCAAACGCTCAGCAAATAAGTGAGACAAGCTTTGAATCTTCGCTACTAAATCAAAACTAGTAACATTAATCGCAAGCTGTTGCTTTTCAATACGTGATAACGATAAAATATCTTCAATAATATGCTCCAAACGATGACTCTCATCCGCAATAATATTAATAAATTTCATCGCAATTACTGGGTTTTCCATGGCACCATTTTGTAATGTTTCAGCAAAGCCTTTGATCGCTGTTACCGGCGTTCTTAGTTCATGTGAAGCATTGGCGACAAATTCAGATCGCACTTCTTCTAACCTTCTAATAGCCGTTAAATCATATAATAAAATTAAAATTTCATCATTGATATTTCCTTGGCCATAAGGAACAATATTTACGTCAACAATTTGGGTATGCGGCACCCATAGTTCAACTTCCTCTCGTTGTGCTAAATGATTTTGGCGTACTCGATCAATCATCGATAAAATAGGATAACTTTTAATAACACTCGTATAATGCTCGCCGATATTTCTATCTACAATATCCAACATCGCATTAGCCGCTGGATTGGTTAAAACAATTTTTCCTTCTGAATCAACAACAACAATACCCAAAATGAGATGATTGATTAGAACACTACGCTGATGAACCGTAGTGGATAAAGCATTTTCTTGTTTAATTAAATTCGAACTCAACTGTTGGAGTGATTGTGTCATTTCTCCCACTATGCCATTGTGACCGTTTTGTATTAAGGGAAATTGCAACTGATAATCCTTATTCAAAAGCTTATGCAGCACAACATTTAGCTTACGAAGCGGAATAAAATAGTACCTCCAAAAAAGGCTAATAACGATGACTAACAAGATAATGATAACGGCTAATATGACGGATAAAATCTGTAAATTATTGTCTACTAAACTAATCGCTGGCATCACCACTACTACCCAGTTAGCTATACTCGCTTCGGTTAAAGGAATGGTGGCTAAATAATGAGACGATCTCAACGATATTTTAGGTTTACTGTTTACTTCATGGACTTGTTCTGAAATCAATTTTTTAATATTTTCATTTAAATTGCTACTATCATAAAATAGTTCCGGCAATTGATTGGTTAAAGATTGTTCTCGTTGAAACCATAAAATGGACACATCATACTGTTCTTCAATTGCCTCTAACTTCAATTTAGAAAGAGGCTGATTTTTTTTCAACTGTAATTGGATGGGTTCTATTACTTGATTCATTCTATCTTGCATGACCATTCGGTGAACGGTTGCATCTAGGGCTAGTACAGCGAGCACAATAGTAAAGATGGAGACAATAATAATAAATAGAATATTGCGGTTACTTAGAAGTTTAGTATTATTTTGCATAATCAGGCACCTCAAAACGGTAGCCAAACCCTCTAACGGTAATGATATATTCTGGATTTTTATTATTACGCTCTATTTTTTCTCTTAAATTACTAATATGAACATCTACAATTCTAGTCTCTCCTAAGTAATCAAATTGCCAAACTTGCGTTAATAATTGTTCTCGACTCAAAGTTCGACCCTGTCTATCTGTCATATAGACTAATAGTTCATATTCTTTAGGTGTAATTTCGATTTGTTCTCCACGAACCCAGACTTCAAATCGATCAGTTAAAATCGTTAAATCTCCATAAGTTTTTTTGGTATCATTTTCAGGTATCGGTACTGAATTATCAGGTGTCATTCGCACTTTTTCAACTTCCGCTTCTTCAATTTCATCATCAACTCGATAATGACTAACGGATGATCTTCTTAAAATGGCTTTGATTCGAGCTAAGACTTCATTTGGACTAAAGGGTTTCGTCATATAGTCATCAGCTCCTAGCTCTAAACCAATAATTTTATCATATTCATCTGCACGAGCTGTTAACATTAATATTGGAGTTTGAATGCCTTTTTGTCTAACGCGCCGGCAAACGTCCATCCCACTCATTTGTGGTAACATCACATCTAAGACAATAAAATCATAATTTACGGTTTTAATCATTTGATAAGCCGTCTTACCATCTAATGCGATATCTACTTCATAACCGGCATTTTCTAACGTATACTGCAATAATGTTACGATTGAACTCTCATCATCAACAACTAAAATTCGTTTCACTAAGGTAACCTCCAAAATATAGTACTCTTTTACTTTGAAAATATTTTAACGATAATTTCTTCTCTTTTAATGACACCCAAAGTACGACTGTCGACAGAACTGCGCCGATTATCTCCTAGCACAAAATAACTATCATTAGGAATAACACATTCCATTGGACGACGTAAATAATATCGATTCGCTTCTGTTAAATAGGGTTCATATAATATTCTTTGATTGATTTCTACACCTTTAGGTGATAGACGTAGGGATTCATCAGGCAAGCCAATCACACGCTTAATGAACAGTTTCTCTTTTCTTTTAAAAATAACAATATCATACCTTCGAATTTTTCTAATTGGTTTTGATAAAACGATATCTCCTGAGTGAAAAGTAGGAGCCATTGAATTTCCAGATATTTTTACCAGAATCTTCTTAAAAATCAAACTGCTAATACAAAAAATCAAAAGAAAATAGCTCACATTCATGACCACCTTTGCCCTTTCCATTATAATCTATTTTGATGACTTTACGCAAAATTTTCACTATAATCTTTGTTACATGGAGTGATTCTTTCATTTACCTATATTAAAAATCGTAAAGGAGCAGCTGTATGGACAATCGATTGATTACTGTTAATCAACTATTTAACTTATTAGAAAGACATTATCAAGGGAGCATCGAAGATTGGTGGCCACATGAAAGCAAACACGAAATTGTTATCGGAGCCTTTTTAGTCCAGAATACTACCTGGCATAATGTCGAACTCTCACTCAATCAAATCAGGCAAAAAGCCAGTTTTTCTCCGAAAACCATTCGACAACTTTCCCAACAAGAGTTAAAAAAACTAATTCATTCAAGTGGTTTTCATGAAAATAAATCCCGAAATATTATAGAGTTTTTCGAATGGACCAAAACCTTTGAAGACCAATATGACAAGATTAAAGCCCATTTTGGTCCTTCCCTGCGTAAGGAACTATTAAAAAGGCGTGGTATCGGACCTGAAACGGCAGATGTTTTATTAATGTATGTATTTAACGAACCCGTCTTTATCGCTGACAATTATGCACGACGACTTTTTCAATTACTGAAGGCGCCTGTCCCTTTAACCTACCCCGCAGTAAAACAGTTTGCTGAAAACAATGGTGAATTAACCGTTGCTGAATGGGCCGCTTTTCACGGATGGATTATTCAATTTGCCCAACAACATTTACGCCCCAACCAAAAAGCATCCGATCATTTTTTAACCGGTTATCAATTAATCGCGAACCACGGCAATGGTAATTAAGTGATTAAAACTAATTCATCACAAATCCGATAATGGTCATTAAATGTTTAATTCTCTTAGGTAGTGTTGCTCTTTGTGAAGTTCACTAAATCTTCACATTAAAAGAGTAGCTATCTGTTTTTTTTATGATATAATGAGTTGGTATTTTGATAAGAGGTGAAAAAATTGCTTAAAAAATTTTTTGCAACATGTTGTTTATGTCTCTTTGCTTGGTCATTCGGTATCACGCCTTTGATGGTTGTTCAAGCCAATGATCAGTTAAAAGATGTTGATCAAAATTATTCAATTGAAAACAAGACCGTAGACGATATTCTTTACGATACAATTAGTGAATTTGGATACAATAGTGACCAAATCGCTATTGCATTCTATGACTTTATTGATGATACACACTATACTTTGAATAGTGACATTACCATGTTAGGAGCCAGCACAACAAAAGTTGCGACCGCAGCACTCTATACATCCTTAGTTAATGAAGGGTATTTATCTTTCGATACACAAATTCCCTTTGTTGAAGCAATGTTTGAAGAAGGTGGCGGCAATATTACCAATAGTCCTATCCGACCAAGCTACGCTTTGCAAGATTTAATCTATGAAATGTTAATCAATTCAGACAATACCGCTTGGAATTTATTAACGCATTATTACTTTAATTATATTGGCAACCATCAAAACGCTATGTTAATGCTTAGCGGTGCCGATATTTATGACCCAGAATTATATCAATTTAATCATGTGAATGCAGAAGTATTAGAAGGCATCTTAATTGCAATTGCTTCTTCTGATTATTATTCTAATGTCGTTGACACGATGTTAGCAGCCCAACCTCATTGGTTACTAAAATATTATCTTAATGATAATATGGCTGTGAAATATGGATACTTAGATGAGTATTTCCATGATACCGGCATTTATTTTGATGAAAACGGCGAGCCACTCTACACCTTAGTGGTCATGACGGACAGTATTGGCCTCGATTATGATGGTATGCAAAATGAATTTTTTGGACTGATTAACTTAAGACTAAATCGTTGGTTTGAAGCCCAACACGAATCAAATTCAATCAGCAAAACACTTTAAACACAATCAATTCATTGCATTTAAAAACATTCACAATGATATCTACGATTTTAAGTGCATAGAGTGTCCTTTAGTTTATTCGGTTTTAAATATAAGCAGACTAAGTGGTCTATAGCTAATAATTTTTGCCCCGCCTATCAAATAGGCATAATTAAGTAAACAGACATCGTTTTGTGGCATTTAACTATTTATATAAAATAAATAGACGAGACTGAACAGAAATAATTTGATAGGATCCTTTTAAAGTAGCATTACTTTTTAGTATTTACTTAACAAGGAGCCGTTCATATTATATTCGTGCCAGTCTCTTTTTTATTGATATTGATTATCATTCAATCTTCGTCAGTCAAAATTAATTTGTTTATTTGGTGGCTAAATAATAAGGAAACAATCGTTCAAACTGTTGATTCATCGCTTCAATTAAATCATCCATCGTTTGAAATTCATCAAAAAACCCAATTAAACTTTTAACAAGAACTTTTCTCACTTCACCCGTATCGACAGCGTTTTTTAAAAAAATGCGATTATCCTCAGTACCTGAATAAATAAAAGGTTCACCTTGACTATAAGCCAAATAATACATGGCGTCATCAGCTGGAACCGTCAATACTCGGCGTTGTCTCGCCAAACTATCTTTAGCTAATGTTCGCTCAAGTACACTTACCTCCCAGGTTAATCCTAATCGTTGTCCTTCGATATATAAACGCACAGCCATGCCAGGATAAGACATCTCATCGTTTTCCCCTCTAAAAAAACAATAAAATAACGGTGTTCCAAATTGCGCTTGATTCATCCAATTACTTACCCGTTGCATCTTTAAAAGATTTTGTTGGTCATTGAAAGCTTCTACTATTTTTTAAAATTGGTTACGCGCCTTTCCTCCGTCCTGTTTAAACTGCAGCATAAATTCTTCTTCATCTAAAGCTTTATAGGGTGCAATATATTTTTGCCCTACATACTGAAGATAATGTTGAATTGCTTGCGCTTCTCGTAACATACTAATCACCTCACTATCTATTTTATCTTTTCGGAACACTCAATACAATTTTTGTAAAATATTTGCTTGTGGCTCCTCATTTAATTTTAATCTGATATAATACATTTATATTAATCTGTTGGGGGCCCTTACATCATGATGAAGAAAAAAATTTTAAATGATTTAGCTGAGATTATTAACCTTGAGGCAATCCGTGAATTACCAAAAGCGACTGAACATTTTATTAGTGATATCCATGGTGAATTCGAAGCCTTTGACCACATTAGACGTAATTGCTCCGGTATTATTCGCATTAAAGTACAAACCCTTTTTGAAGATGAACTAGATGAACAAGCCATTAATGAGCTTTGCTTCGCCATTTATTATCCTGAAGATTTTATTTTAGGAAAACAACGCTCTTTTGATAAATGGCAATCTTTATTAAAAAATTTAGTCAACCTCACTCGTTTTGTGTCCAGTAAATATACCCGTTCAAAAGTAAGAAAGGCTTTACCGAGTGAATATGCTTATATTTTAGAAGAGCTTTTATATCAATACGATGAACACGATAACAAAAACGCTTATTATCATACGATTTTTAAAACTATAATAGAACTTGAGTTAGCACCTCAATTTGCAACTGAATTGAGTTACCTAATCCAACGATTTGTAGTCGATCATCTCCATGTATTAGGAGATATCTATGACCGTGGTGCTCATCCTGATAAAGTAATGGATGTCCTCATGAGCTTACCATCCGTTGATATTACTTTAGGAAACCACGATATCATCTGGATGGGGGCCTATGCTGGTAATATGACTTGTCTTGCTACTGTTTTAAGAATTGCTTTCCGCTATGGACACACCCAATTCTTAGAAGAAAGCTATAGCATTGACTTAAGCCGATTAAAAAAATTCGCCCTTCGTTATTATCAAGAAAATGCTGCTTTTAAACCTAAACTCGAAACACCTATCGATGCAGCAACAGAAACTGCGATAAATTGTATGCATCAAGCCATGACCATCATGCAATTCAAATTAGAGGGCCGATTAATTGAACGTCGCCCAGAATTTCAGATGAACCATCGCAATTTACTGCCGATAATTGATCCCAATACCCTTACAATCAACATTGAAGGTCAAGAATATCACTTAGACAATACTTGCTTTGATTTAATCGATTGGGAACAACCAAATGAATTAACCTTGGGTGAAGAACTTATTTTATTAGATTTACTACATCAGTTCCAAAATTCAGCAAAATTAAAAGAACACATGGAATTTTTATTAGAAAATGGAAAAATGTATTTAACTTACAATGATAATCTTCTTTTCCATGGGTGTATTCCTGTTAACGAAAAGGGGGAATATTACCAATTAAACATCGATAATCACCTTTATCAAGGTAAATCATTGATGGACTTCTATGCAACCTCAATCGAAGAAAGCTTTAAGCGATTAGATTGTCATGACGATTGGGCAACGGACACCCTTTGGTACTTATGGTGCGGGCCTAGTTCTACTCTCTTTGGAAAAGATATCATGCGCACCTTTGAACGTTACTTTATCTCTGATAAAACAGTCCATAACGAAATTAAAAACCCTTATTATGAATGGCGCAAAAATGAGCAATTTTGCTTAAAATTATTAAACGATTTTGGTTTAACGAGCGAAGGCTATATTATAAATGGTCATACCCCAGTGAAAACAATCAAAGGTGAAAATCCGATTAAGGCCAATGGTAAAATGCTTGTCATTGATGGTGGCTTATCAACTGCCTATCAAAAAGTAACCGGTATTGCTGGATATACACTCGTCGATAATTCTAATGAAGTGTATTTAGTTGCGCATCATCCCTTCACTTCAAAACAAAAGGCGATTGAAAAATATCTTGACATTTTTCCAACACAATTAATTGTTAAAAAACGCCATGAGCGTCAATATGTCAAAAATACTGATATAGGCAAAGAACTCGCACGACAATCGCAAGAGCTTAAAGCCAAAATATTGTATGAAAACGACAAAGTCTAACATTAGAATACCATCTTAAAAATGGGGAAGAATTACAATTTAAGTGGCCAATTTAATTTTAGAGCTTTCAGAATCAACCAAACTCACTAACCCCAAGTGAGAATATCCGCTTGAAAAATGAATAATGATTCACATTAAGTTAAAATACTGGCTTAAAAATTGATAATGAGGCTGGGCATAAACTTGATAAATCTAGTTAAGATTATTGTTCGTTAATTAATAGCGCAGTCGTTGAGTGGTCGCAAACTGCGTCTTAAGGTAGTTGAGAGTAATCTTGAAAAATTCAATCAAATTATTGTGCGATAATTAATAGCGCAGTCGTTGAGTGGCCTCAAACTACGTCTTAACGAGATTAAACATAAATTTTGTAAATTCAATTAAGTTATTGTTATTAAATTAAAAGCGCAGTGGTTGAGTGGCATCAAACTGCGTCTTAACGACTTGTTTGAGGCCTACTCAACTGTGCGGGGGTAGGCCGACGAAGCGAAAATCATTCGATTCTCTACTTCTGGTCTACTCCCAACTGTGCGGGAGTAGGCAGACGAAGCGAAAATTATTTAATTTTCTACTTCTTGCCCACTCCCACTTTAAACGGTAACAACCAACACTAGATTAACATACTAGCTAAAAAAGAAAACCTGACAATGAGTACGAAGTAATTGCTACTTTTGCTACTCATTTTCAGGTTTATTTAATGGTGATAATTATTACTGAATCATCGATTCAATACCTGCTTCTAATATTTCTAATTGATAAAGGGTCTCATCATCCGAAACCGTTTTTGGAGCGCCATTAACGATGGTGTCATACAAGTTCTGATAGAAACGACTATAATCTCCCACCTCAGACACCACTTTCTCTTCATGGTAATTCCCTTTAGAATCTATATAAGTCAACGTACCATAATCTTCCGGTGCATCTAAACCAAAGTCTGGATTATCAGGCATATAAAAATGTTTCAGATGTTCTTCCTGGCGGTCTTTTTTCTCTTTAATAAACATCCCTTTAGTACCGTAGACCACAAAACTGGGGCGTGTTTTAATTCTAAAATAACTTGATTTGACCGATACTTTCGTTTTACCGTAATAAAGGTCGATATCGAAATAATCATTCATCCGATTAGACCCGAGTAATTGCCTCACATCAAAATGAATATGATCGGCTTTGCCAAAATAAGCAATCAACTGATCCAAAGTGTGACAAGCATGACCATATAAATAACTTTGTTCAACTTTAAATTCATGAACATTTTCCGGTATTTCAGGTCTAAAATAATCAAAATGCATTTCTAACTCTAAAATATCCCCCAACTTGCCACTTTCAATCACTTTAAGTGTCGTTAAATAGTCAGAATCAAAGCGTCTATTTTGAAAGGCTTGCAACATCAGCCCTTTTGCTTCGGCTAATTGAAAAAGTTCTCTTGCTTCGTTCGCTGTATGGGTGAACGGCTTTTCTACTAAAGCATGTTTACCAGCTTCCAAAACTAATTTAGCAAAATGATAATGCGAATCTGAATAAGTGGTGATGACAATTAAGTCAATTTCTGGATCTTGTAATATTTCATCTAAATCCGTCGTATAATGAATATCTTCAAAGGTTTGCCATTTCGGTTGACTACGATGATAAATCGACTTAATACGAATGCCCTCTACTTTTCTAGCAAAAGGCAAGTGATAACGATTAGTACTCTTACCATTTCCGATATATCCAATGGTTAACATTTCCAGTCCTCCTATTAAAAAAAGCGATGCAAAATAGAATTTCTTTTTCTATTTTACATCAGCCTCCTGATTTATTTAATTAATTATTTTTGTGCACGACGCATATAAGTACCTTCAGAGGTATTAATTTCTAACGCTTCTCCTGTTTCAATAAAGTCTGGTACGTTAACCACTAAACCTGTCTCCATCGTTGCTGGTTTGCCAGATCCTGTAACAGTGGCACCTTTAATTGAAGGTTGTGTCTCAGCTACTGTTAATACAACTGTTGTTGGTAATTCAACACCGATTACTTCAGAACCATAAAATTGGATTTTAGCTTCCATATTTTCTAATAGATATTTCAATTCATTTTCAATCGTTGATGTTTGAATTTCGTATTGTTCATATGTTTCTAAGTCCATGAAGGTTGCAACATCACCCATGCTATATAAGTATTGAACTTCTTTTGTTTCAAGATAAGCACGCTCAAATTTTTCGTCCGGACGGAAGGTTGTGTCATAAGTGGCACCTGAACGTACGTCACGTAATTTCATACGCATAACCGTATTACCTTTACCAGGTTTGTGGTGACTCGCTTCTAGTACACGGATTAATTTGCCATCTTGAACGAATGTCATACCCGCTCTTAAATCTACTGCAGAAATCATCTTTAAACTTCTCCTTTATTTATCAATCTTTCACTCGTACATTATAACATAAAGATGAATTTTTTCCACATAATTCTAGTATCTTTAGTATCAATCATAAATGTGTTACAATAATACCAAATTAAATTTTAATGAGAGAAGTGAAGATTATGAATTTGTTTGAAAATCGCTTTAATGAAGACGTTGAAAAAATTGGAATATCGGCCATCCGTGAATTTGATGAACTATGTAATCAAATTGAAGGCATCATCAAATTGACTTTAGGTGAGCCAGATTTTACGACACCTGGCCATATTAAAGAAGCTGGTAAACTAGCGATTGATAACAATGCGACTCGCTATACTCATGCCTCTGGCGTTTTAGAATTAAGACAAGCTGCATGCCAATGGTTAAATGATAAATATCAATTGAATTATACGCCAGAAGAAACCATTGTTACTCATGGTGCCACTGAAGGTTTGTCGATAGCCTTTAAAGCGATTCTTAATCCTGGTGATAAAGTACTAATCCCTTCACCTTTTTTCACCTTATACCAATCAATGATTATCTTATATGGCGGTATTCCGGTTCATATTAACACCGAACCAAATCAATTTGTGCTTTCTCCAGAATTGTTGGAACAAGCATTAGCCGAACATGGTGACGACGTGAAAGCCATTGTCTTAAACTACCCAACCAATCCTACAGGCATCACTTGGGACGATGAAGAAGCGCAAGCAATCGCCAATATTTTAAAAGATAAGCCAATTTTCATCGTCAGTGATGAAGTATATAGTGAATTTGTTTACGGAGATAAACATGTTTCCATCGCAACTTATCTACCAGAACAAACAATCGTTGTACAGTCATTATCTAAATCCCATTCGATGACCGGATGGCGAGTTGGATTTAACTTTGCTCCACTGATGATTACCAATCAAATGAATAAAGTTCACCAAAACTATATCACCAACGCAACGAGTATCTCACAACATGCCGGTATTGCTGCCCTAACCGATGGTAAAGATGATGCCCTAATCATGAAAGAAGCCTATATTAAACGACGCGATTATATTTATGAACGCATGACCAAAATGGGATTTGAAATTATTAAACCAAATGGTGCTTTTTACTTATTCGCTAAAATCCCTGCCGGTTATCCTCAAGACAGCTTTGAATTCGGTAGAGAACTGGCGACGAAAGCACAGGTTGCATTAATTCCAGGTTCAGCATTTGGAACGGGTGGCGAAAATTACGTCCGCTTAAGTTATGCTGCAAGCGACGACATCATTGCTGAAGCAATGGACCGGATGGAAAAATTTATGAAAGAATACCCCACACAAAACTAATTAAATCTATCTAGCTCATACAGTTATAATATCCGCGGCATCATTAAACTCTTGGTATTTTACTGCAAACACGACTAAATAACTAAAAAGACTCATAAATAAACAAGGAACATCTCAATATTTTGAAAAGTTCCTTGTTTTTATATTTGAATGACAATATGATGAGATGGGCAAAAACTTTTTAAATTCTGTTCAGGCATATCTGTTTAATTCAAAGCGCAGTGGTTGAGTGGTCTCAAACTGCGTCTTATTGACATTGAACATAAATTTGAAGAATTCAGTCAAATTAGAGCTTATTCATTAAAAGCGCAGTGGTTGAGTGGTCTCAAACTGCGTCTTAATGAGGTTAAAGATAAATTTTGTAAACTCAAATCAAGTTATTGGTATTAAATTAAAAGCGCAGTGGTTGAGTGGCCTCAAACTGCGTCTTAATGACTTGTTTGAGGCCTACTCAACTGTGCGGGGGTAGACCGACGAAGCGAAAAATATTCAATTTTCTACTTCTTGCCCACTCCCTTTCTATATCCTTTTAGCTAAATCAATATTCGTTTGGATTGATATGAGAGACTCTTTTAATTTTGCTTGCTCCCATTCATTAAGTGCTATAGGTAAGACTTTTACAATGCCTTCTTTTCCTATAATGGTCGGTAGACTGTAAGCAATCGCTTCTGAGTGATATTCATTGGCTTCAACTACTGTACTTACGGGATAAATCATGTGATCATCTAACAGAATAGATTGTGTAATATCGATGGCTACTTGTGCGATAGCCGCATCGGTGACACCGTTTTTAGCTCTAAATACATCGTAAGCCGCTAATACTACCTTTTCCTTTATCTCATCTGGATTCCGTTCTGTGATGTTAGGAAAGTACTGTTTTAGTTGTTGATAACCAATCCCCGCAATACTCGCATGACTCAAAGCAGGAAAGGCAGTATATCCATGTTCACCTAACATATAAGCTTGCACTGAATGGGGTGCCACATCATACATCTGGGCTAAAATATAACGCAGTCTTGCGGAATCTAAACTACAACCGGTCCCAATCACTTTATTTTTAGGATAGTCAAACTCGGTGGCCGCCATATACACAACTGTATCAGCAGGGTTTGTAATAAATAATAAAATTGGCTCATGAGTAACCTGAGTAATATTCGTCATAATTTCTCGAATAATATTGGCATTTTGAGTTAACAACGCTTGTCGATCTTCTGGTAGTTCACCATTGGGATAAACATAGGACGCTGCAATAATACAAATATCGACATCGATTAAATCACTATATTGTCCCACATAGATTTTAGTATTATGCCGACTTAATAATCCTGTCGCATGGGCCTGATCCAACGCCTCACCAGTAGCCAATTCTGTACGGGGATCAATTAAAATAATTTCTGAAAATAAATGGGAATGAAGCGCACTTGCTAATACTTGCGTCCCCACATGTCCTACACCTATAATCGCTAATTTATGAGTTTTCATCCAATCGCCTCTCATCGTTTTTTAATTTTAATGATATACTAATTCATCTAATTTTTCAAAAAAATTTTACCCCAGGATAATCAGTTCATTTTTATGAAGGCAGCATGACTAGTAAGGCATTTAATTGGTAATCTTTACCTTCTTTTCTAGCTGAATGAAGTCTTTCACTCACAAATGTTGACTCGGTAGAAAAATCAATATTTTCTATTTTTACACCCGCTAATTTTAAAACTTCAATATTGGCCTGGATCATATCTAAAATGTATTTGTCACCTTTTGCTTTAAAATAACGATCGCGATTACCAATTGCTTCAAAAGCCTCATAAACTTCTGAACCTACCTCATAATGCTCTTGGTCAATTGAAGGACCGACATAAGCAATTAAATCAGAGACATCGGTTCCAAAATGATTAACCATCTTAACAATCGCTTGCTGACTAATTTTTTGAACGGTACCACGCCAACCCGAATGAAGGGCTGCTATTACCTTACTGATAGGATCATAAATAACAATCGGTGTACAATCCGCCATCCGTACTAAAAGAGCTACACCGGCTTCAGCTGTAATAAAGCCATCTGTTTCTGGTGACAGTGGATAACCTGCAAACAGAGGATGTTCACCTTTATCTGCATTGACAATCTCTACATTTGCACCATGCACTTGGTTACCATGATGAACTTGCTTTGGCTCTATGTTTAACGCATTTAATATTTTATTTAAAGATTGACGATAAACTTCTTCGCCAACTGATTGTTTAAAATTTAGCTCACTCCCTCCAATTGCATGGATAATTTGATAGTTGTTTAATTTTTTTGACGGTTGTTTAATAATCATCTGCCTCACTCCTCGCAATATATATTTAGAAGGTCATTTCACACCCTTCTGATTGTCTCTGTTTCTCTTAATTTTACCGAACATTATGTTATGGATAAGGTCTTACCCGCTGTTAGACTGGACAATTTTGAAGAAATCGAACAGGGTGACAATGGTAAACAAGCGAAGCGCACTAGCTAAGCCTCATTTGAATTCATAAAATGTTCAATTGTTCCTTCATATTACTTTTTTCAATCTTAGCACGAAGTGATTCAAACTGTCTATTTGACTTTAAAATTTGTTTCCGATAAGATGAGATTAATGTATTTCGAATTAGAAAGGAGTCGCCATGTTAAATATTATTGAACAAGCGTTAATCAGCTATCAAGCAAAACCCATTAGTCAAAAACGTATATATGCTGTCTTATTGCCTTTAATTAAAGTAAAGAACGAATGGCATGTCTTATATGAAGTCCGAAGTGAACAAGTGCCGCAACCTGGTGATGTTTCCTTTCCTGGTGGAGCAGTTGAAGCCAATGAATCACTTGTCCAAGCAGCGATCCGCGAAACGACTGAAGAATTAAACATCTCAGAAAACCAAATCCAAATTCTAGGAGAAATCGATTATATCGTGAATGGTCAAGCGACCATTCATTGTTTTGTCGGCAGACTTTTGATAGACAATTATCAACAAATTACCCCCAATGAAGAAGTTGCTAAAATATTTTCCGTTTCTTTAAAAGACTTAATTAATCATCCACCTAGATACTATCAATTAGCGTCAGAAATCGTCCCTAATGAGGATTTTCCATTTAATAAAATCCGTAATGGCAAACAATATCGCTTTTCGCAACGTAGTAATGCGATTCCTTTTTATGATTTAACAGATGAAACAATCTGGGGAATGACAGCTCAATTCACCCATCGTTTCACGCAAATTATCACTCAAAACAAAAATAACAACGTTGAATAACGTAGTGCCTTGTTTTCAGTACAAGGATTACGTCCACTCAACGTTGTTAAAATTAGGTTCTATAATTTTTAGTGTTGGCGGAAGCTTCACCAGCGCTATTTTTATATGCAAAAAGTCCGTGATTTCCTCTAAAAATTAAGTTGTACACAAAAAAATATAGAGCCTTACTATTTACCAACATTACTTGCCTTAGAGCTCATTTTTTATCATTTATCCCGCTACAAGTTGTAGAACCATTTTTCTTACTAAAATTAGTAGCTTCTTTTTGAGAAAATCAATAAATAATATATAACCTAAGTTTATTCACATAGGCTTTCAATTAACCTAGCCTTTTATTTTTTGTATTAGATTTAAAACATTCAAAGCTGAATGTTGCACTTCTTTTAAAGTAATTCCATCGAGATGCTCTAGCGATTGAATTAAAGAATCATCAGATTCCTTCGTTACAAAATCTTTTCCACCAGGCATTAAAATATCAACTTGTGCTCTGACTCGATAAGCATTGTTTTCAACATGTTCGAAATTTGGATCTTTAGCCATTCGCATCCACCAATCAGTTAAGATACACCCTTGATATTTCCATTCATTACGTAAAATTTCTGTTGCTAAATCAAAATGATAATGAGCCCATACCCCATTTATCTTATTATATGACGACATGATTGAGTAAGGATTAGATTCCTTCACGCAAATTTCAAAGCCTTTTAAATAAATCTCACGCAAAGCACGTTCCGATACGCGCGAGTCATTATAATTTCGATTTGTTTCTTGATTATTACATGCAAAATGTTTTGGGCAAGCTGCAACTTGATTACTTTGCACCCCGATAACATAACTTGCAGCCATTTTACCTGTTAAATAAGGATCCTCTGAAAAATACTCAAAGTTTCGCCCACCTAAAGGATTTCGATGGATATTCATCCCTGGTGCTAAAATCATATCGGAACCTAAGTCCAGTAATTCTTTTCCAAATTCAATCCCTATCCCTTCCAGTAATTCTAAATTCCACGTACTTGCAAAAGCAGTACCACAAGGTAAAAGTGAAGCGTAATAATTTAAGCGAATACCTGCTGGACCATCTGTGGTAATAACCGGAGGAATTCCTTTTTGACGTAATGATTCAATCGTTCCACCAAACATTCCAGCATTCCCTTTCGGACCAAAGGAGCTATTCATTGGTCCTTCACCGCGCGTTAAGGCGTCTAACTCTTCTTTAGAAAAAGAATGAATCAACTCTGATACTGTTTTACCGGTATCTAAGAAAGTCTCTTCAGAACTTACTTCTGATAAACTTTCCAGATGCTGCAACACTCTTTCCTTTACTGATTCTTTTTGTAAAGTTACGGGTTGATAAGTTTCAACCAATTGTCCTTCTTCCAACGTAGCAACTAAACGATTAAAATTTTCCACGGGAGCGGCAATTTGTTTCAATTTTTGAATTACTAATAATTTTTCTAAATGATAATTGCCCACCAATTCTAAGTTTATTAGACTATCGCCCACATAAAATTGATACTCTCCCGCCTCAAGAACATAGCTAAATGGATGACCTGTTACACCACTATCATCATAGGAAGCTAAGTCTTGTAGTTTAATTTCAAAATTCAAATTCTCTGTTTCACCAGGTTGAAGAAGCTCTGTTTTTTGAAATTCAATTAAATTGCGTTTAGGTTTTCCTAATTTTCCTTGTGGAGGCTCATGATAGACTTGAACCACCTCTTTACCCGGCATTTCTCCAATATTAGTCACAGAAACATTAATCGTCACACTTTTATCATTTACTAATAATTCTGAATCCATAGCAAACTGAGTATAACTTAACCCATAACCAAATGGATAAATAACTTTTTCAGGATGGAATGTTTCAAAATAACGGTATCCGACATAGATATCCTCTACATATTCTACATACTCTTCATGACCAAACTGTTTAGCACTTGGATAATCTTCGTAATGACGCGCAATCGTGTCTGGCAGTTTAGCTGAAGGATTCACATCTCCCATCAAAACATCCGCAATCGCATTGCCACTTTCCATACCACCTTGCCAAGCAAATAATATAGCTGAAAAGGCATAGTTTTCCGTCCAGGATAAGTCGATGACATTTCCACTATTGATAACTAAAATGACTTTTTCAAAATAATGGGTCACTTGATCAATCATTTGCTTTTCTTTTTGAGTTAAATAATAGCTACCTTCTTCCAAGACATTTTCACGATCTTCACCAGCCGCGCGTCCAATCACTATTAATGCAATTTCGGAATCTTCGCTAGCTGACTTTACTTCTTCATTCGTTAACGTCATTTCCTCTAAGAAGCGTGGCCATTGTCCCCAAATACCATCTTCTACTATATTATTAGCAGAAAATGTTTGATATTTTTTTATTAATACTTTATTTAATAATAAATCTTTTTCTTCTAATCCCTGAATAACATTGACTAAATAAGGTGGATTGACTTCTCCACCAGACCCATATCCTACATAAAAATAGTCTATTTGAGAACGTCCAAAAACCGCTAATTTGTTATTTGCTTTTAAAGGTAATACACCCTCATTTTCCAATAGAACTATACTTTCTGCAGCAGCTTGTCTTAGTAATGCTGACATTTTCGTGTTAAAATTTTTTTCACCTAAAATGCCCTCTTTAATATTTATATGTTGTACCAATTCACTTACATTATCTTGGTTAGACATTGGTTTCCTCCTAACTTTCACTCACATTTTTAACTATCTTTCTAACGTCATATAGTATTTATCACGAAATTTCTTAGGCGTTATGCCCACAATTTCTTTAAAATGCTTAATAAAATGACTCTGAGATGAAAATGAAAATTTGTTCGCGATCTCCAATACGGACTCATCAGAATACCTTAATAAATTCATTGCCAATTTTATTTTTTGTTGATTAATATATTTACTGATTGGCATTCCCATTTCCGCTTTAAACAATCTAGATAAATAGCTCGATGTTACATCCAATTCTAATGCAATATCCTCTACTAAAATTCGATCTTGAATATGCATATAGATATAATTTTTACACTCTACGACATGTTTAGAAATTTTATCGCTAATTTTTAGCATTCGCATTTTATTGGTAAAATCCCAAACCATCTCATCATGAAGCTCATGAACTTCTTCAATCGTTTGTAAATTATCTAACTTTTGAATATAATAATCACTTAAACGAAAAGCTCGTTCAGGTTCCATTCCATAATTACTACAGTATCGTGTCACCATAGCGGCAGTGATGACAAAATGATATTTGATATTTACTAAAGGATTTTTGGATAGTTTACCTACGCCTTCAGCTTCAATAAATTTATTTGCTCGTAAATTTTTATCTATCACACCCAAATTGCCATCTGCTACCGCTTTATAAAATAAATACTCTTCCGATAATTTGCGGTGCTTTATCCCGATTTGTTCTAAATCAGAATTCATAATCCATTTATCATTCAACGGGTTCATTTTGACACCTCAACTTCATTCCATTTATTGTCTTATCTTTTAGTTTACTTCTTCTAATTCAATATCGTCAATCACTACGCGATGTTCTTGTTCGATGACTTTATCTTCCACGGCACCTAACGAAATACTCAACATTGCTTTCAAATCATCGGGTTCTTCCATCGTAAATTCATATCGATACTCTTGATAGTCAGCTTTTAACGGTACAATCTGTTCCGGCAAATAAGTCGTCCATACGTCATCTGCTTTCCCATCTCGTTGCAAAGCATACATAATACTACGTTCTACACTACTTTTGGCCTTGAAGGTTAAGCGATATGACTTCCCTTTTATTAAAGGAACTTGTTCTTGAATCAATTGAATTTTCCATGCCTGGTCACCGGTATTATAAATCGTAAAATCAGCTGCATTGTCCTCATTCAAGCTATCCACCACAACCGTTGCATTAGCAGAAGCATCAATAAAAGAATTATAACCTGTTAAGCCAGCATTAAAGCTACCATTTTTAATTAAACGATTTTCTTGCACTTTTACATTATCGACTCTGACTTCATTCACATTATCAAAAGTTAACGTTAAATCGGTATTATTGAGTTGTTCTTCCTCTAAGGTAAAACTATAACGATAAGGATTTAACCCTTTTTCTACAGGTAACTCGAATTCAGATTCACCTATCTTGCCTTTTAATGTGAAGTTTTCTTCAGCTTCAACATCTAGTGAAAATTCATATTCTACCCCTGCATCTAATGGTAACTGTTCTTGAAGTAAAGTACTCGTCTTGCCACCAGCAACAATTAAACGGCGACCGTCTTCCAAAGGTGAAATAGCTTCTTCTATGGCACCACCATCCCATTGCCAGAAACCAATATGATAATCGCCTTCTTGGAATTTGCCATTATAAACATAGTTGCCATCTGATAATACGGTTTTACCTTCTGTCGTTTCAGAACCTTCAGTTTTCTCTAAACGCTTCACACTGACGTCTTTTAAGTAAAATGGAGTGGCTTCATCGTAACCACCTAAATTAAATTCTAATCGTCCATTTTCATCTGAAGCTTCATTCATTGCAAATTCAAACTCAAACGTCTGGGGCTCTGAGGTTAATTCAAATTCTTGATCCTCAAAATATCGAATATAACCATTATCTGGACCAGTTACATTCACTCTACCCAAACGTTCTTGGTCACTCCATGCCGTAAAGCTAACTTGGTATTGATAATTTTGTTCCATTGGCAAATGATCTTGAACTAACTGAACACTATAATCCACCTCACCATTAGCAGTGGTATTAATCGATAACTGATTATCCGCAATACTCGCTTCTGCCTCGCCACCTTGCGTCGTCAGGAAAATCCAATTGTCTTCATCCGATAATTCTTCACTTTCTGAAAAATCACCATTAACAATATAATTACCTGATTCATCGGCTTCACGTGCAGCAAATTCTTGTGTAGGTTTTTGAACATTTTCATCATAAGCTTCTTTTTGATAGACTCTGACATAATCAATATCATAGGATTGACCTTCAAATTCGGTTGAATCGTCTGGATAGCCAACCCAGCTACCACCTACTGCTAAATTTAAAATCACATAAAATTCTGAATCAAATGGCGCAGGGTAGGTAATTTCACCTTGTCCTTCGGTTTTTGAATACCATTCGCTTTCAGAATGAATCAGTTGTCCATCGACAAACCAATTGATTTTTCCAGGTAACCATTCGAGAGCAAATATATGATACTCTTCACTAAAATCCCCTTCAGTCAGTTGGATTTCACCTTGACTTTCACGATGTGGATTACCGTAATGGATTGTGCCATAACTTTTAGTCGTATCACTACCATGTACTTCCATGATATCAATTTCACCACAACGCGGCCATTGTCCATAGACATTTTCATCTGCAGACATCAACCAAAATGCTGGTAGATAGCCTTGCCCTTTAGGGACTCTTACTTTTGCTTCAAAAAAACCATATTTAAAATTTTGTTTGTTTTGTGTATTAACACGACCAGAATAATACAGGTCTTAACCATCAACCGACTCTTTTACTGGTTGAATTACTAATTTTCCATCATTTACTTGTAAAACTTTTTCATCATCAATATATTCTTGCCACTCTTCGTTCACCCAACCTGGCTCATGCAATTCAACATTCCAATCATCACGATTTAGCTGATCTCCCTCAAATTCATCGCCCCATACAAAGTCATACTCTTCAAAGTTAACTCCTTGCTCTTGGTATTTTTCAAGGTACTCACTAGCGTATTCCACTTTAGATGTTCCTTCATTTGAGCTTTCTGTCGTTGTTGAATCGTCTGATTTAACTGCTTGTGTTTCAATCGATGTTTCTTCCACACTTGTTGAATCCTCTGCTAAGATATTAATCGGTGTTAAACTACCTAATGCCATAACCGATAATAAAGACAACCATTTTTTTGAACTTTTTTCACCTATAACAGACCCCTTTATCTATATATTTTTATTCCTTCACACTTCCTAAAGTAACACCAGCAATGATGTACTTAGATAGCAACAGATAAACAATCACAATAGGAATGATAGCAACCACAATCATCATATAAACCTTCGCCATATCGAAGTTCATAAAGTCCGCTCCACGTAAAGTCGCAATTAAAACTGGCACAGTCATTTTGTCTTTTGAGTCAATAATCAATGCTGGAATAAAGTAATTATTCCATGCTCCTACGAAAACGAAAATGGCTTGAACCGCAATCGCCGGCTTCATTATCGGCAACACAATCCGATTAAAGATAGCAAACTCTCCACATCCATCTATACGAGCCGCCTCAACAATTGATAGTGATAAGGAAGCTTGTAAATAACTGTACATAAAATAGAAAACAGCTGGAGAAGCAATTGAAGGTATAATTAATGGCCATAAAGTATCATTTAATTTCATATTAGTAATTAAACGTAAGAATCCCATCGCCGTTACTTGAGTTGGCATGACTAAAATTGCCATAATAAATGTAAAAGCTAATTTTTTTAATTTAAAATCATAACGATAGATACCATAAGCTGTTAAGGCTGAAAAATAGGTACAGATTACCGCTACCGCAGAAGAAACCCAAACACTATTCAAAATCCCTCTAAACATTGGGAAAGTACCGTCATTAGCAACTTTCTTTAAATTTTCCCAAAAGAATTCTCCTGGTAAAGCTGAGAAGCCTTTTTGTAAATCAGCGTGAGAACGTGTAGAACTAATTAACAAAATATAAAAAGAGAACAAACAAAGGATTGATAAAATAATTAACACAATATAACGAAAAACTTTATTTACCAAAAAATTATTTTTATTTTGCATTAGTTAACACTCCTTTTTTACGACTTTGTTTTGCTTTTTCTCGCATCGTTCCCGTCGGATCTTTCTCTTCTAACATTTTATAAACGAAATAGCATAAAATACCACTTACGATAAATAAATAGACAGATAATGCCCCAGCCATACCATAGTTTTTACTCTTCAAGTGACTGTTTAAGAACATAATTAGAGTCATGGAAGTTCTATTTGGCGAACCTTGTCCATTCGTTAAAATTTGCGGCACGTCAAACATTTGTAACCCACCAATTATTGCCGTAATTAAAGTATATGCCAAGATAGGACGAATTAATGGCAATGTAATATGGAAAAATTTTTGTAATGGCGTACAACCATCCATTTCAGCAGATTCAAATATTTCCTCATTAATCCCTAAAATAGCAGCCATTAATATTATTGCGGTGTTTCCAAACCACATTAAAAAGTTCATAAAAGCAATCATAGCGCGGGTTCCAAAAGGTGTTCCTAAAAAGTCAATTTTCTGATTAATCCAACCTAAATTTAAAAGGATGGAATTGACCGGCCCATTAGTTGAAAATAATGCGAAAAACATCATTGCAAAAGCAGAAGCCATAATTAAGTTCGGTAAGTACATTACGACCTTAAAAAATTGCAGACCTTTAATTTTTAATCTTTTGTCTGTAAACCAAACAGCTAATAACATAGCAACTACAATTTGTGGAATAAATCCTAATAACCATAAAATCATTGTATTACTTGCATAACGTAACATATCAGATTCTAATAATGCCTGATAATTTTTTAACCCTACAAAATTAGGTCCAATTTGACGAATTCCTGATCTAAAATATTCAAAAAAACTAAAACGAATGGTATCTAACAACGGTATTAAAGAAAAAATAAAGTAAGTTATGAAAAATGGTAGAATAAAGTAATATCCCCATCTTGAGTAATCGACTCGTTTTTTATTTTGTTTCATATTCATTCCCTCCAAGAAATAAAGCGAAGTAAAGCAAGTTATCGACTGCTTACTTCGCCTTATTAAATATTATTTTACTTGATTATTCTGGCCATTTAATTTCAGTAATTTCTGGATGGCGTTCTTTAATCGCAGTTTCAAAGTTTGCTTTTGCTTCATCAAATGTAACTTGATCTTGGAAGTAATCGCCAAATGCATTTTGAATTTCTTCCACACACGCTTGATCATAAGCTGATAATGGTGCTACTTTAATATTTTCGGCAACAGGTGTAAAGTAAGTAAATGGATTTTGTCCACCTAAGAATTCATGTGAGAAGGTATCATCTTCACTTACTTCTTTCATACCGCTTTTAGTATTGGTAAAGTCTAAGTACTCTTTAGAAATCTTCATTAAGTTATCTTTATTTGCTGTTAATTCCATGATAATTTCTTTTGCATGTTCGACGTTATCTGTTCCAGCAGCTGCATGAATGTAAGAACCACCCCAGTTATATTCTTGAGGAGGAGTAGTCACTGCCCAAGAACCAGCTTCGCCATCCCAGTTTGGTTTTAATACGAAGTCGATACCCCAAGCAGGGAATAAGAAAGCAAATGACTTAGATTCTGAACCCATTGCTTTATTCCAGTCATCATTCCATTGTGCTTTTACTGTCTCATCAAAATAACCTGCGTCTTTCCATTCTTTAGAATCATTTACCCAATCAAGAATTTTTTGATCGACATTAATGACAGTTGAATCTTGTTCAACCCAAGGATGTTCAATCGCATTACCATATAAGCGGAAAGTATCAGCATAAGAAGAGAAAACATGGTAACCTTTAGCTTTTAATTCATCCGCTGTTTGTTTTAAGACATCCCAATTTTCAGTCTTTTTAGCAATTTCTGCTGGGTCATCGGTTCCAAATACTTCTTTCGCAATATCACGACGATAAACTAATAGCCCTGGTGTTCCTTGCCAAGTAGAACCTCTTTGAACACCACTTTGATCAGAAGGTGTTGCTTTAGCGAAATCAAATTGGTCCGCTAAATCTTTTTCTGGGTCAATACCTAAATCAATTAATGGCATTGCCACATCAACTGCTTCGTCTACGTATTTATTAACATAGTCGGTTTCAGATAAGAAAATATCCACTTTTTCATCGGCACCAGCGTCTGCTTGTCTTAATAATGCCTCGTCTAATTTTTGTTGATACACACCATCTTGGTTAGGATTTACAATCCAGTGAATTTCAGTACCATCTGTTAATTTAGTTACGGTTCCATCTTCAGATGTACTCTCTACTTTAGAATAAACTGCCGTTACACGGTCACGGAACTCATTGTTCCAAGAATAAATATTAATGACTTTACCTTCTTCAGCATTTACCTTAACTAAAGATGCTGCAGATGATAATAAAACTGAACTAAGAGTCAATGCTAAACAACTTTTTGCCAACAATTTTCTCATAAAAACCCTCCTAAATTTTTGCCATTAATTACTTAATGCCATTTGATGTCTTTATCATATCAATATCCTTTGATAGCGTTTACCATATTTCTGACAAAAATACCATATTGATGACATTAAATTATCCGCTTACATTAACGAAAAATATATAATTTTAAAATAATTTCAAAATATTCAAATTATAACGTTTATTAGAAACATTATATAAACGCTGTTAACACAGTATTTGATCTGTTTTTCAGCTAACATTAATGTTTTATATTTTATTCTTAATAATGTTGATATTTTATCATTATAGCAATAAAACCGCATAAAAATGACATTCTTATCATCAAACAGGTACAAAAAATGACATTAGAAGAAAAATTGATTTTTCATTTCCAATGCCGTCCAATAAAAATAAATTGAAATTGATTAATATTAGTTAATCCATAAATGAATCTAGTCACTTAAAATTTAAATTCGTAAACTATCTTCCATTTATCTCAATTATTGCTCTAATCTTTTGTATTTTGATAATTAACAGCCGCACCAATTAAGTTCGCATTTTGCAGAAATTCACAACGATCAATCTTAATCTTCAAATCACCTGCACCGTTTGCTTTTAAATAATGGTCAAGCTTTACTTGAATCGGTGCCAGAAAATCATCCCTTTGTGAGATGCCCCCTCCAACTAAAATGAGTTCAGGGTCTAGCATTAAGGCCACATTATACATACTTCTAGCCAAAGTATCATAGACTTCCTCCGCACCTACCTTCGCTTGTTCATTTCCTTTAGCTGCTAAGTCAAATAACTCTTTACCGGATTCAAAATGATAGCGTTTAGCTGTTTCTACCGGACTAGCAATTTGACTCAATGTTTTTTTACCATCCATTAACATATACCCTATTTCGCCACCAAATAGATTCGCCCCTTTAACAAGTTGTTTATTGATACTAACAGCTCCACCAATACCCGAACCAATAATATAAAAAACGACATTGTTTAAGTCTTTTGCTCTGCCATAATAAAGTTCTGCTAAAGCCGCTGAATTCGCATCATTTTCGATGGTTACTTGTTTATTAAATAACTCTGTCAATTCTTTAACAATTTCAAAATTATGGATATAAGGAATGGCACTAATGCCTCTAATCACCCCTAATTTTGAATCGACAGAACCAGGCGAGCTAATACCGACCCCTTCAACATCAGTGAATTTAGTTGCCACTTGTCTCATTTGTTGTTTCATTTCATCCCAAGTTGTTGGAGTTTTAAACGATCCAATATTCGTTATCTTGTCGTCATCCCAAACACCATATTTGACTGCTGTTCCTCCCATATCAAAACAGAGTATTTTCATTTTTCTTCCCACCTTCATCAAAATAAACTAACCTTCTCTCTTTAAAGATTAGTTTATCATTTTTGCGTTCAAGTGACTAGAGCGCTTTCTTATTTCCTATATTTTTTATCAAAACTTACCAATAATTTGCATTTTATTGAATAGAGTCTAAATATTCCATATCCTCTAATTCAATTTCAAAATCTAATTTCGCATTCTCAATAATATATTTTTCATGAACAGATTTTGGTAGAGGTAAAATGTCTTTTTCTAATAAATAGCGAATACAAATTTGTGGAATTGATTTATCATATTTAGAGGCCATCTTTTCAATTTGTTCATTGCCTAATAGTCGCCCAGTAGCAATCGGTGAATAACCTTCAACTAAAATATCATTGGCTTTACAAAACTCTAACACTTCAGGGTTGGTTTTTCCGATATGATAGATAATTTGGTTGACCATTGGTTTTACTTTACAAGCTTCCATAATATTTTCTAAATCTTTAACATCAAAGTTTGATACGCCAATCGCTTTGATACTTCCTGCCTCATAAGCTTCTTCTAATGCACGCCACACTTCACGGTTTTCTTCAAAATATTTCAAATTTTCCGGATTTTCATGCATGATTGCCCATGGACGTGGGGCATGAATTAACATTAAGTCAATATACTCTAAATCTAATTCTCTTAAAGCTTGTTCAATGCTCTCTTTGGCTTCTTGATAAGTTTTACGTTCCGCCGGCACTTTAGTGGTTACAAAAACATTCTCACGTTTTAGACCTGAATCTCTAACTGCTCGGCCAACCTCTGTTTCATTACCATAAACAATCGCAGTATCAACATGGGTATATCCATTTTTTAAAGCAAATAACGTTGCTTTATAAGCATCTTCGGGCGCTGATTGCCATGTCCCTAATCCTAATTTGGGAATTTTAACACCATTGTGCAGTGTAAAAGTTTCCTCTAAAATTGTCATTGTGTATCCTCCTAACATTGATTGCTACTTATAATTATAATGGTAACGCTGTCTTTTGTATAGAAGAAGTATTTTTTTAATTTATTTATTGCAACATTGTATTACTTAGTTGTTAATTTTAAAGTATCCCAACATCCATTTAAATACATGACACCTAAAGCTCTGTCGTATAAGCCATACCCTGGTCTTACATTACTCTCGTTTTCTCCAAAAATATGTCTTCCATGATCCGGTCGGATAAAACCATTAAAATTAGATTCGCATAAAGCTCTCATTACTCCTATAATGTCAACTGTACCATCCTCTGATTTATGCGATACCTCACTAAAACTACCAGTTTCATCAACTCTTACATTTCTTATATGCATAAAATGAATTCTATCTGAGAAATCATTAATCATTGCAATCAAATTATTGTTTGTGTTCGATCCCAAAGAACCAGTACAAAATGTTAATCCATTATACTTACTAGTATTTACATCTAGAAGTTTCTGAATATTTTCTTTGTTACTTACTAAACGAGGTAATCCAAAAATAGGAAAAGGTGGATCATCAGGATGAATAGCCATTTTAATATCCCATTCTTCGCAAATCGGAATGATAGAATCTATAAAATATTTAAAATTAGCGCGTAATTTTTCTTCTGTTATACCCTCATATGCTTTAAAAAGTTCTTTAATACGGGTCATTCTTTCTGGTTCCCATCCAGGTAAAGTCAAATCTCCTTCTCCTTGTTTAAATAAATCTAATAATTCATTTGGTTGAATTGATAAAATAGTATTTTTATCAAAATAAAGTGCAGTTGATCCATCCTCTAAAGGATGAAACATATCTGTTCTAGTCCAGTCAAAAATAGGCATAAAATTATAACAAACTATTTTTACATCATTTTTTGCTAAGTTTATTAAAGTTTGTTTATAGTTCTCAATATATTGATCTCTAGTGGGTAGACCTAACTTAATATCATCATGAATATTTACACTTTCAACTATACTCCCACTTAATCCTGCTTTATGAATAACTTTTAATTCTTTTTGAATTTCTTCTTGAGTCCATACTTCGCCTGCCATTTTCTTATGCAAGGCCCACACAACTTCTTTTACACCTGGAATTTGCTTTATATATTCTAATGGTATGGGATCATTTCCTATTCCATACCATCTAAATGACATTTTCATCATTTCACCTCTTATACTAAAAATTTTTCCAAGGTTCTTCTTACAGATCCTGTACCTTGATTCATTTCCATATAATACTGTTTAATCCTATTAGATAAACCTATTTGAACCAAATCAACGCCAAAGATTTCTTTCCTAGATAATAATCCATCAATTTTATTCAGATGTTCTTCAGAATCGTAATCTTGATCACTAAAAATATTTTCAATTTCTTCTAATAACGGATCAGGACTTTGTTCAATTTTCTCTAGTTCATCGTTTGTTCCCTGTAGGTATCTCAGCCAACCAGCAATAACCAAGGGGATACCAACTAATTTCTCTAAATTTTTCTCTTCATTCAAGTATTTTTTTAAAGTTTCACCAAACCTTACACTCATTTTTTGAGATGTATCGGTGATTATTCTTTGGGGGGTATCCGGAATAAACTTATTTGGGAGCCGAACCATGATAACCTCATCTAGAAATGTTTTGGGATCAATAATGATTGGGTCTTTAACTACAGGTAGACCTTCTTGATAACCAATTCTATTAATTAATTTTAATAACTCTACATCTTTCATTTCATCTGCAATTGAATGATACCCTAATAAACATCCAAAGATAGCTAGACCTGTATGCAATGGGTTTAAACATGTAGTAACTTTCATTGTTTCAATTAAATGAACTGTTGATCTATCAGTAAAAATAATACCCACCTCTTGAAGTGGTGGTCTACCGTTAGGAAATGAATCTTCAATTACTAAATATTCCGTTTCCTCCCCATTAACAAACGGTGCTACATATGTGTTTCGACTTGTTGTAATCGGTTGTATCTCTTCAAACCCATCTTGTTCAAGATTCTCTGCAATTTGGGTTGAAGGTCTCGGTGTAATTTTATCAATCATTGTCCATGGAAAAGAAATGTAATTTTTATTATTTAAATATCTTAAAAATTCTGACTCAACTAAATTGTTTTCTACCCATTTTTTTGCATACATCATAATGGAATTTTCTAAAGTCTCTCCATTTCTAGACATATTATCCATGCTAACTATTGCTAATGGATATGGACCGCTTTTAAATCTTTTATATAATAAACTAACTAATTTTCCTAAATAGCTTTCAGTTCCATTTGGTCCTGATTCAAAATCATTTTTTACATTATGAAAATAATTTCCTGATGAATCAGTCAATTTATAACCTTTTTCTGTGATTGTTAAGCTAATAAATTGCAAACTTGGATTTTCAAAATAATTTACTAATTTTATAAAATCATCTTCATCCCTTTTCATTTTTAAATATTCTGCTACACTAGCTAGAATATCTTTTTCAATTGCTCCGTTGGATTTCAAAGTCACGTTTATAGTTAAATTATCATACTTTTTTAGATAGTCTATAAGTTCATAGTCAAATCCCTCAGCGACTATAATCCCTCTATCCATTAATCCTCGATTTAACATTTTTTGTTGAGCATTTGCCAAAAAAGCTCTGAATATATTTCCCGCACCAAAGTGAATCCATTCTGGTGATTTTTTCGTATTATAAATCATTTTATCTATATCGAAGTTAGGGTGTTTGTATATTGTATTTTGTTTTTTTACAAGTTCTTGAGTTAAAATCATTCTCTTCACCTCCACTAACATTTACAAATAAGTTACTTTTAACGTTGGAAATTTTTGTTTTAAATTATGCATAAACATCTGCATACCATATTTTTCACTTACCTCATGTCCAATAATAATTATAGATTTTTTGTTAGAGTTTAAAGTATTGTAATCCTTAATATAGTAAGGAATTTCCCATTCCGGACCTTCTCCATATATTATCAAATCAACATCTTGATTTTCTATTACAGGAATTAGATTATCTGAACTACCTCGGTAGCCGACAAGAACACAGACTTTTTTTATGATTTGATTATCTTCTCCAAAATGTTTTATCGTTGAAACCTCTAAGGTTTCTTTAACTTTTTCAACATAATCCTTTAAATATGTCGGTGAAATTTCACTAATAGTATAATACGCACTTTGAGTAATTACTCTGTCAGCTAAATCTAATTGTTTTACAAGTCCTTCAGTGATAGTGTCTGGCAATATCCTATGAACCATGTCGTGATGTCGGTAGATAGTTAAATTATGTTTTTTAATATAGTCCTGTTTTTCTTGTGCTAATTTGCTATTTTCTAAAAATTTTTTATTATCATGTGAGTAGTAAATTCCCTCATGCGAAATAATAAAATTTGCACCTATTTGTAAGGATTTTTTTAATATTTCCATAGTTGCTAAAAATGTAACCACTACTTTTTTACACTCTTGATCAGTATTTCCTTCAACTAAACCATCCACATCTGTCTGTTTAAATAAATCTATCTCTAAAATCTCTAGAATTTTCATGTTTTTACCTCATAAAGTGTAATATTATTCCGGCTAACGTACCGCCAACTATTGCTTGTATTAATAAAGACCAGTTGATTAATTTAAGAATATTCAGAGTTTGGTTTTTATTTTTCAATTGAAAAATTGATTTTATCATGACTCCTATCCCAGCTGCTAAAGCCATATCAATCCAAATTGGCCCACTTTGGACTATCATATGTGAATCAATACCATGATTTAGTAACCAAAATAGGCCAATTAAGGAAAAAGATGTGAAATAACCATTATAAATAACATTATCTTTAATAAATTCATTAAAAAATCTATTAATGACGAAGGAGTACATCATGGCACCTAAAAATGTTATAATCATTTCTTTTCCGGACATATTAATTCATCTCTTCTCTTTCTGATATATATGCCATAATTCCGCCTATACATCCACCTAATAAGACAATTATAAAAGTAGGAAATGATTTATATAATCCATCCACACCAGTTTGTAAAAAATCTCGAACAATACCTGCAGTAGCAATGCCTAATGCCATATCAATAAAACTTAATTTTTCATCATTCATAATCAGTTTCATATTATGATTAATATTCCAAAATAGTCCTATAATAGCACCACTAGCTAGCATTCCTCCAATTAATCCTAATTCATCGTACATAGGTCCCCAAATACTCATTACAAATAACCCTGATAATAAAAATCCCAAAACATTAAAAATATTTTGCTTCATATCTGTCACTCTTCAACATATGAAAAATAGTCGAAATCTGCATGCAATTTTTGACCAGTTAAATCTACAGCATGAACACCAACGAATGCTCCGGTAAAGAATCCACCCGATTCAACATAATCATCTGAAAGTTTAATACTTTCAAATTGAATCTCTATTTTATTCCAATTTATTCCATCAAATGAGTATGAATAGTTATAACTCAATCCATCAACATCAACAGCCAAATACACACCAGAAAGTGAAGTAGGAATCTCTATCTCTCTTCCTTCAAGTTCGTTCTTTAATTTAAATTGATCACATGAAAGAATATCTAATATGCGTCCTTTTTCTTCATTCATTGTCACATGAATGGATGTCCAGTTTTTTATTGAATAATAATTAACTAATCCCGCAAATTGTTGGTATGTTTTAGGTGAAAACTCTACATATGTTTCTGCTCTAAACTTTAAACTTTGCCATCTTCTTGCTACCATTGATTGCTGAAATAGGTTATGTGGTGAACCACCACCATATAATCTTAAATAACCAGGTCGTTCTGTTAATGAACCCATTTCCTCATTAAAAGGTATTCTTAACGTATTAAAATGGATATTTAAGGTGGAATCTTCAAAATCGTCTTTTTCTAAATAAGTATCTTTCCATTTAACCTCTTTAATTTTAGGTCCATTAATTTCTAGAGAAGGATAATTTCCTCCTTCAACATATGGCCAATCATTTTCCCAATATAATCTTTGAATTGCAGTTTCTCTACCTAATGGGCAATATCCTCTAAATTCTGAAACTCTCGTTCCCGCCTTATTAATGGGTCTTCCTGTTAAATGAACTAAAAACCATTCATCTGTATGAGTCTTAACAATGGAAGCATGGCCAGCTTTTTGAAGAGGATTAAATGGATGCAAAGCTGAAGATATCAATGGATTATCTGGATGAACTTCATAAGGCCCATCTATTGTTTCACTTCTAGCAATTGTCGCTGCATGTTCGTATTTAGTTCCTCCTTCAGCTGTTAAAAGATAATAATATCCATTAATTTTATATAAATGAGGTGCCTCAGTTAATCCCCACTCTGTCCCTTTAAAAATTATCTTAGAATCCCCAATTAATTTTTGCTTTTTATGATCATATTCTTGTAAAGAAATTCCATAGAATCGATGATTATATGAGCGGTAATCCCAAACCATATTTACTAAATATTTTTTCCCATCCTCATCATGGAATAAAGAAGGATCAAAACCTGAGCTATTTAAATAAATGGGATTACTCCATTCACCATCAATAGTGTCACAAGTAATTAAATAATTATTTACATCTTTGAAGACATCTCCTTCAACAACTTTTACATCAGAATAAATCAACCAAAATTTTCCATCACTGTAACTCAGTGCTGGAGCCCAAACACCACCAGAATCACTGTTTCCACGCATATTTATCTGGCTCTCTCTTTCGACTGGATGTTTGATTAACTGCCAATTTTTTAAGTCTTTGGAATGATGAATTTGAACTCCTGGAAACCACTCAAATGTAGATGTTGCTATATAATAGTCTTCTCCTACTCTACAAATACTAGGATCCGGATTAAAGCCTTTTAAAATTGGATTAATAATTTTCATACTTTTCTCCTTTTATAAATATATCTTTCGTCCATTCTCATCTTTTATCCCTGATTTTCTATAAAAATAAGTATTAATTTGATCTCTCCATTCAATACTTAGCCTATATTGTTCATTTAATCTGTCCAAAATATTTTCAAAATCGACGTGATCAACTACCTCTTTAAAGTTTTTCCATTGTTCGATATATTTCTTTACTCTTTCCACACCTTCGAAATGATTATCATAAATATCTTGAATTAATGTTTTTCCATTTTGTAACACATGGGTATATGGAACGTGGTGGAACCATAGTAATAAATCATCTGGGCATGTTTCTAAAGAATTGTAATAATCACATATTTCATCTGAATATTGCTCAACATATCCTGTTCCAGTTTTTGATCTATCGACACCAACACCATCTCTATCAGCAAAATGGTATGTCCCCCAACGATCATATTCATAACCATCTATATCCGGACCATAATGATGATTAGGTCTGCACATGAAGCCAACACCATTTGGGGCATTATACAATTGGTAAGTTTCTCGAGATGTATTCAAAATCTCTTCTAATATTTCCGAATAGTCATCAGTTAGATTAAACGTTAACTTTACCCATTCTTTAGATATTTCTTCTGTTGTCAGACAATTATTCCAAGCTAAGCGTCCGTACGCATATAGATTTATTTGCATTAACTTATGTCCAGTCCAATTATTATCTGTTCCAACTACACCTACTGCACAAATCCCCGAATGTTCGCTAACAGGTGAATTTTCTTTTATCATGTCTTTTACGAAACTTCCTACTCCATTGTGTTGTGTATCGAAATCTAAAGCTTCTTTCCAAACGGGTACTTGATAATATATTGCTTTTTGTTGCCCTGTATACTCTTGTGTTAATTGAAATTCAATAATATGGTTCGTTTTTTTCAAAGCTCCAAATAAAGGTGAAACAGGCTCTTTTACCTGAAAATCAAGTGGTCCCAATTTAATTTGCAAGATGACATTATTGTTAAATTTTCCATCGTATGGCATAAAATGATCATAAGCAGCTCTCGCTCTGTCGGTACTTCTATCTCTCCAATCTTGTGTACTATTATAGACAAAGCAACGCCAGATACATAATCCTCCGTGTTCTTCTAATAGTCTGCCAAACATATTTGCACCATCTACATGTGATCTATTATAAGTAAATGGACCAGGTTCTCCTTCAGAATCTGCCTTTACTACAAATCCACCAAAATTTGGAATATAGCGATATAATCTATCTATTGTTTCTTTCCAAAAATGTATCACATTTTCATCCAAGGGATCTGAAGTATCTAAATTTCCCACTCGCTTGGGTGAAGCAAAATTAATTGAAAGGAACATTTTTATACCAAATCTATTAAAAATTTGATTTAAGATAACTAATTCAGGTAAAAACTTTTCTGTTATTAACTCAGTCTCTATCTTATGAACATTTACATTATTGATTGAAAGTGCGTTAATACCAACCGATGCTAATAACCTTGCATACTCTTCTACCAATGTAAAATCTCTTCTAAAAGAGTTATCTTTAAAGAATATTGACTCACCCGCATAGCCTCGTTCTATTGTTCCATCCATATTATCCCAATGATTAATCATTCGAATGGATTGGTCTGGATTTGAAATTATTTCCTCATACTTATTTTTTAAAATTTCTCTTCTGTACAGAGTATATAACCCATAAAGTAAACCCATGGTATTCTTTCCGATAATTTCAATTATTTCATTTTTATTTATTATTTTAAAACCATCTTTAATGAGATCAGTGTCATTTTGAATTTTAAACTTTATAATCCTTTTCCCATTTGAATAATTTTCTTTACAATTATCAAATAACAATTTAATTTCTCTACTAATTTGTTTAGTAATATCATCGACTTGATCTATTACAAAGCCATCAAAACCTTTTACTTTTTTTTCTAACCAACACTTATCCATTATTTTTCTCCTTTCGTAGCTTAAACATAATCTCTAAAAAGAACGGAAAAGCAATAACAATCAATACAGGTGCATAGAAATAAAATAATATAAAAAGTATAAAAAACAATACTATGTACGTAATCCCCAACTTTGGTGTACCATAAACAAACATTAAACAATCAATATAATTAAGTAAAATCTTCTCTTTCGTCTTGAGATCAAATATTGTTCTGTATATTAATTCTAAATTTGAACCAACAACAAATACAGTGGTAATAAAAAATAAAATTGAAAATACTTCTAATTCCTTAAAATAACTAATTATACTTATTACAATAATTATAATTGAATTAACTAACATAATAAGGAGCATTTCTAAAAAATATCTTTTTGTCTCATCAAAAATATTATTAACAACATTTTTCAACTTCTTATGTTTTATTGCCAAAATATAAAACCAAAGACTAATTGTGAAGATAATATTACAAATTAAAAATATTACCAGATTATCTCTACTAATTCGAAACACAATAAATATAACTATCACTGGAATATTTATAATATAGAAAACCAATATACGAGGTAATACTTTATAAATCCATAACATTAAATATTTTGATAATAAGTCTATAATATTCATTAAACTAACCTTTTATACCCGAAGAGGTAACACCTTCAACAAAGTATTTTTGAGAAGAAAAATATAATAATATAGCTGGTAGTAAAGATATTATTGACATTGCCATTATTTGATTCCACTCAACTACTCCACTACTTGTATCTATATTCATTTTCAATGCCACAGAAACTGGATGTTTTTCAACAGAAGTAATATAAATTAACGGTCCTAAATAATCATTAAAACTCCATACAAATTGAAATATTACACAGGATACTATTGCTGGTTTTAAAGAAGGTAAAAGTACCTTTGTCAAAAATGGTGTTTGTTGCATATTAGGTACTTCTAAACCATATTCATACCCTTCTTTTACTACTCCGTCAATCTGTTCATCCTCAGTTAGTACTTCAACGGCAATTTTAGAAGCTGGAATACCTCTCGACGTACCCATCAGCTTAATTCCTTCTGGATCATTTAATATAAAATTGAGGAATTTAGCACTTAATTCAGGATTTTTGGTATTTTTAGAAATAGAAAATAACATTGTTGGTTTTGACATTGTTCCATCAAATTTAGCATTCTCTATTACTGGCATTGGTGCGATTACTAGTTCTTGATTAGTTTCTTTTAATGTTGCCTCGTTTGATTTTAAACCACCATTCCACTCTAGTACGCCTGCATATTCACCATTAATATACTTAGCATTTTGAGCAACTGATACAGGTTCAGTTCCTACATTTTCAAGATATGATTGTCGAGAGACAAACACTCTAGAATCCACTAAATCCTTATACCATGTGCTTCCTTATAATCTTCTTCTGAATAATTCATATTTCCGTTCACATCAAATTCAGGCTTTCCAGTCTTTTGCTGTAAATAAAGAGTAGCAGCAAATTTTGGTGTTGGTGATACTAAAAGGAAAGAGCCTTCTGGTAGTTTTTTGCTATTTCCTTGTATTCATCCCAAGTAGTTGGTATTTCAGAACCAAGTTTGTCAAGAATTGTTTTATTCATAGCAATAATGAGAACATTTTCTACTTGCGCTATCCCTTGTAAAATCCCATTAGATTCCCCAAATTTAAGAAATTCTTCATCAAATTGAGATAAATCGATAATATCTTTTAACTCATTTATATCATAAAAACCATCTCCGTTAGGAGAAAACTGATCAATCCAGTTATATAGAACAATCATCACATCAGCTTCTGTACCACCAGCGAATTGTGTAGTAAAATTTTCAACGAGACTACCAAATCCCGAATATTCTGGTTTTATTTTAGTATCTGGATTAAGCTCTTCAAACTTTTTAATTGTCTCTAATGTTAATTGATGTCTATCATCATTGCCCCACCATGAAACTCTTATTTCTTCTGCTAATGCAGCTATAGGATTTAATATCGTAGAAGTTATTCCCACTGTTAATAATGATTTAAAAAAACTTTTTTACTATTTTATTCATAATATTACTCCTTTTTCTATTTTGATTGTCATATTCCAATTAATAACTTACCTAAGTATCAATTATCCCTCCTCATCCCATTATTGACTCAGGTTTGTTTGTGTGTTAAACTAACTTATATATTAATTGTATCCCTTTTCATAATGGGGGTCAATTGTTTTTTGTAAAAACATTTAGTCTTTTTTGTTCTCTTTCTATGATATAATTATTATACGAATAAATAGGAGATATTTTATGATTTCATCAGTATATAGTATTAGAAATAACAACGAATCTTTAGTATTAAAAGCTATCATTGAAAATGGCCCTATCTCACGAGCAAGCCTTTCGGAATTAACTACTTTAAACAAAGCTTCTATCTCATCAATTGTTAAAACGCTGATTGAGGAACGTCTTGTTAATGAGACCGGAATCGGTGATGCTAGTTCTATGGGTGGTCGTAAACCAATTTTATTAGAATACAATAGTTCCTCAGGAGCAGTTGTTGCCATCGATATTGGCTACAACTATATCAATGTTTTGGTTACTTTCTTAGATGGAAAAATCATTTTGGAACAACAACTAAGAAAAATTGAAATTAACACAAACACCATTAATGACTTATTAACTGACATTTTAGACTACGTTATAGAAAATGTTCCCAAAACAAATAAAGGGATTATCGGATGTGCACTTTCAATTCATGGTATCACGCAAAACAACACGATTAATTTCTCGCCAATTTATGATTTAATTGGGGATGATTTATACCAATTCTTATCCAATAAGTATGACTTCCCATTTTACTTTGAAAATGAAGCAAATTTAGCTGCTTTAGGAGAGTATACTTTCGTTTCACGCGCGGAAGATTTACTATGTATTTCGATTCATGGTGGGATTGGTTTAGGCATTATTGAAAATGGGCTGTTGCATCATGGTAATGCCGGTAAAGCAGGAGAAATTGGACACTCCATTATTTTCCCACATGGAAAAGCATGCGGATGTGGAAATAAAGGGTGTTTAGAAAAATATGCCTCTCAACAAGCGATTTATGAGAGTGTATCGGAAGCCTTCAAAATTAATATTGATAAAATAAATTCAGATTATTTGGTTAAAATGTTAAAAACCGAACAAAGAGAAGCTCTTTTAGATTTGCTAAGAGAAAAAGCCATGTATTTAAGTTTATGTATCAATAATATTATTCTTTTCCATGATCCAGAAGTTGTTTATATTGACAGTTCTGTATATGAAAAAATCCCTGAATTGCTAGAGTTCATTCTCGATTCATTAAATAGTCGTTTCACAGAAGGCGTTAAAATAAAAACTTCCGCATTTGAAGGACGCTCTACTTTATTTGGAGGGGTGGCACTGGTATTACGTAACTACTTAAACATTCCAGTCTTTAAATTCCGTAATTATTATCAAGAAAACTAAATATTTTCATTAAATAACACCTATCAAACTGACTTTTCTCGTCGCTTTGATAGGTGTTTATTTTCGTACTCTAATAATCTCCTCGAATATGATTATGAACTTCATTCCAATAAAAATCTTTCAATCGTGTGAGTTCTTCTTCTGTGTAGTCTTTAGCATTAAAGACCTCAAGATTACTTTTAACTTGTTTGATATTTTTAAAACCTGGTATGGCAGCTGTGACGCCCTTTTGTTGAACAACCCATTTTAAAGCTGCGACCGGCATACTAATCCTTTCTTCTTTAATCCATTCTAACTGATTAACCAATTCAATACCTTTTTTGAATGGTAAGCCACCAAATGTTTCTCCAACATTGAAAGCTTCACCGTTCTGATTATAATTACGATGATCATTTTCAGGAAAAACAGAGTTAATGGTATATTTCCCTGTTAATAAGCCACTTGCTAGGGGTACCCGTGCTAAGACCCCAACGTGTTTTTGTTCTGCTAATTTTATCATTTGATCAATGGGCTTTTGTCTTAGCATATTAACAATTACCTGAAGACTACTAGCTTTGGTATTATTTAAGACAAATTCACCTTGTGCATCTGTTTCAACACTGACACCATAATAACGTATTAACCCTTCTTTTTGTAATTGTTCTAACACATCAAAGACGGCTAATTGTTCTAATATTTCAGTACTTGGACAGTGAATTTGATATAAATCTATCGCATCCATACCTAAGTTTTTCAAGCTATTTTCGGCATAATTTTTTTACTTTTTCATATGTGTAATTATCTGGGTTAGTGAAGTCATCTTTACGTCCAAATTTAGTTGCAATATAAATTCTTTCTGTTCGTTCTTTTAAAACTTCTCCTAAAATCTGTTCGCTTTTACCCATTCCATAAACATCAGCTGTATCAAAAAAATTTACGCCTTGATTAATTGCATAATGAATTGCTTGTTTAGCATCTTCTACAGATACATTGCCCCAGTCACTTCCCATTGCCCATGTACCAAAACTTAGTTCACTAATTTTCATATCGGTATTACCTAGCTGTTTATAATTCATTTTCATGCTCCTCTCTTTTTTAAAACTTAAGACCGCAACAAATGTCACGGTCTCATATTCAATATTATTCTGTTGTATCAGTAGATTGTTTTTGTTTTTCTTTACCGTACTCTACTAATTCTTCTGCACGTACAAACTTAACATCGATAGGAATATTATCTTCTAATTCTTCACCATCAATTGCTTTAACTAAGTTTTCAATTACTTGAACTCCAATGTTATAAGCGTCTTGGTCAACAATTGCTGTAATACGTCCGTCTTCAATTCCTTTTTCCCATGTTGGAGTGTAGTCAAAACCAAAGTGTAAGATTTCTCCCGCTTTATTTTGAGCTGCTAAAGCTTCCATAACTCCTACGTCTGGACCTTCTGAACCTAAAGAGAATACTAGTACTAAATCAGCATTACCAGTAATTTGGCCTTCTAATTGTTCTTTTGAAACTGCAGCTTGGTCTTTATCTTGAATGGTTTCCAAGAATTTAAAGTTAGCAGCATCGTCACCCATTACTTCGTTAAATCCTTCTTTTAATCCTTTTTCACGAGCAATCATTGTCGGTTGTGCACGGTCTACACAGACAACAGAGATTGAACCAGAAGTGATTCCTTTTTCTTTCAATTCTTCTGCTGCTTTCATCCCTAAATCACGACCTGCGAGAACATTATCTGTTCCTACATAAGCAGTACGATCTTCGGGGTTTTCTAAATCAGCATCAAATGTTATAACTGGAATATTAGCGTCCATAGCTGCTTTGATAGGCGCCTTAAACATATTAGCTTCAATCGGTGCAATCGCAATACCCGCAGCTTTATTCGAAACGGCTTCATTAATGAATCCAATATGTTTTTCATTTTTTTGCGCTTCTGCTGGGGGTGAAGTTTTGACAACTAAATCATATCCTAATTTCTTAGCCGTATCTTCAGCCCCTTTTCTCATTGGGTTCCAATATGCACCAATATCAACGATTGGAATAAAATATAATGTTTTATTTGCTTCTCCAGAATCTGCTGTTGTATTATCTGAAGAACCTGTATTACCGCAAGCTGCTAAAAAAGTTGAACTTGCTAATAAACTTAATAACATTTTTGTTATTTTTTTCATGCTAAATGCTCCTTTTTCTTTTTTAAATGATTTTTTTAGCTGTTCATTTCAGCTTTTCTTCTTAAATAATCGATGATAATAGAGAACACAATGACAACACCTGTTACCACTTGTTGCATAAATGCGTTAACGCCTAGGATTGCTAACCCATTATTAAATAGTTGTAATGTGAAAATACCAACTACCGCACCACCAATAGTACCAACACCGCCACTAAATTGTGTCCCCCCCATAATCGAAGCAGCCATCGCTAGTAGGTCTAGCCCTTGGCCTTCATTAGGACCACCGACGTTAAGATTACTCATTAATAAAATACCCGCAATTGCTGCTAATGCGCCTTCAATTGCAAACATTTTAATGACATGTTTATCGGTTTCAATACCAGATAAACGTGCTACTTCACTATTAGAACCTACTGCATAGCAGTAACGTCCAAAACGTGTATTTTTCATAATATACGAGAATAGTATAATAATTAATATAAAAATTAATGTGTTCGTATAAATGATATTACCAACTACTTTAGTACCAGCGATTTTTCCAAACCAATCTGGGGTACCCGTAACATAGATTCCATTTGTGATGAACATAATGATACCGCGAATAACATAATTAGTACCTAAAGTTAAAATAAACGCAGGTAGGTCTAACTTTTTAATTAAGATACCATTGATTGTCCCAAAGATAACTCCAATTAAGATAGCAATTGGAATGACTAAAATAGGCGACCAACCTAATGAACCTAAGTAAACTGCTGTGGTCCCTGTAAAGGCTGCAATAGATGCAATTGATAAATCCACATAACCGGTTATCAATACCATACAGTAAGCCACTGTCATAATGCCAACCGGTGGAATTTGTCTAAAAAAGTTAGAGATATTACCTGCTGACAAAAACATAGGACTTAATAGCGAGAACATTATAAATAAAATAACTAAAACGACATATACCGAGTACTGTAAAAATAAATTTTTAATATCAAATTTTTTCATCTTTATCACCTATCCTAGCGTTGCTAATTCCATTATTTTTTCTTGTGTACTTTCTTCGATGGACAGCTCACCTGTTAATCTTCCTTCGTTAAGGACATAAATTCGATCGACTGTTCCTAATAATTCCGGAATTTCACTAGAGACTATAATAACCGCTTTGCCATCCGCTACTAACTGATTAATAATGGCATATATCTCACTTTTAGCTCCGATATCAATACCTTTGGTAGGTTCATCAAAGATGTAAATATCATTTGAAGTATTTAACCATTTTGCAAGTACAACCTTTTGTTGGTTACCTCCTGATAAGGAAGATACTGGCTTGTCAACACTACTAATTTTTATTTGTAGGTTTTCAACCAATTCATCAACTTTTTTCTTAACTTCCTTGTGATTAATAATATTAGATTTTAAGGCTGTCATATTAATATTTTCTTTAATAGAAAGTCCCAAAGCAACACCTTGGTTTTTTCTATCTTCCGTTAATAAACAGATTCCTTTGTTGATTGCTTCTACTGGTGATTTAATATTAACTTTTTGTCCTTTTACAAATATTTCCCCGCTTTCAACAGGATCTGCTCCAAAGACTAGTCTCATTAATTCCGTACGGCCACTCCCCACCAAACCTGCAAAACCTACCACTTCACCTTTTCTAACGTTAAATGATACATTTTTTACTGCACCTTTAGTATCTGATAGATTTTTTACTTCTAGAGCAATTTCACCAACCTCAACATTTCTTTCTGGATATAAATTATCCAAGTTACGTCCCACTAATTTTTTAATAATTTCTTGGTCTGTTAAGTCTTTAACATTATCTGTACTTATATATTGTCCATCACGTAATATCGTGATACGATCACATAATTGGTGGATTTCCTCCATTCTATGCGAAATATAAACACTTGAAATACCTTTTTGTTTTAAAGCATTGATTATTATGAATAGTACTTCAACGTCTTTATCTGATAATGAAGTTGTTGGTTCATCAAAGATGATAACTTTAGCGTTTAAACTGAGTGCTTTTGCGATTTCAATCATTTGCTTACTTGCAGTTGATAATTTATAAACCACATCCGTAGGTTTAATATTGACTCCTAACATATTTAAATAATATTCTGTATTATCATTTAATTTTTTGTAGTCAACGATTCCTAATTTTTCATTTTTATATGGTAATCGTCCCATATAAATATTTTCTGCAACTGTTAATGATTCAGCCAAGTTAAATTCTTGATGGACAAATCCAATTCCCAAATCTTTAGCAATTTGTGGAGAGTGGTTTTCTATCATTTGGTTTCCGAAGAGAATTTCTCCAGAATCTTTTTGAATTACTCCACCAAGAATGTTCATTAAAGTTGATTTCCCTGCACCATTTTCCCCCATTAAAGCATGTATCTCACCTTTTTCTACTTCTAGTTGAACATTCTTTAATACTTTTACTGGTCCAAAAGATTTGTTAATATCTTTCATAGAAAATAGTATTGTCATTATTACACCTCTAATCCAATTCTTGATACTTGAAGTAATCTATGTAAGATTTCAATCCATATCCCGAATAGTCAATATTAGCCATTCCTACAAAAGCCCCTGTAAAGAAACCTCCATAGTGCATATTGACATAATCATCTGATAAAATTTTAGCATCTAAAATGATATTAGTTGCTTTCCATTCTTTTCCATCGAATGAATACTCATAGGTATAATGAGTCGTTCTTACCTTACTTCTTAAATAGACATATTCTACATTTTCGGGGATTGCAATTTTATTTTTTGCAAAATAACTTGTTAATTGTCCATTATCACTTTGTAATATTTCTAATGATTTACCTGTGTTTTCATCCCAAGTTATCGCAATCATTGACCAATGATTAGAATTATAGTAATTAACTAATCCTGAAATTTGTTGGAATGTTGTCGGTTCATACTTAATTTTTATTTCAGCATCAAATTCAAATGCTTGCCATCTTCTTGCAACTAGAGAATTTGTATGTAAATTATTAAATGATCCTCTACCATTCAATACTAAATGGCTATCTTTAATTTCTCCCATTTGAGCATCAAATGGTACTCTTACTGTATTGAAGTTGATATCTAGCTCGTCATTATCAAAGTCATCAAACTGACTATTAACTTGATTTCCTTCGATTTCTGCCGTTACAAAACTAGGCGCTTCAACTTCTAGTGAACCTTGTTTTCCACCGACAATATATGGCCAATCGTTTTCATCCCACTCTACTTTTTGTATAGCTGTTTCACGACCAAGTGTACACCAACCTCTTGGATCTGTGACCGATTCTGTCTCATGGTGCCAAGGTCTACCAGTTAGATGTGCGAAGTACCATTCTCCGGTTTGAGTTTCTACTAAAGATCCATGTCCACATTTTTGTAATGGATTTCTCGGAGAATCAAAAGCAGTTAAGAAAATATCAGGTTGACTTTCGTACTCCCCGTATAGTTCGGTACTTCTTGCCACCACTTGTTGATGTGTATAAACTGTTCCACCTTCAGCACAGAATAAGTAATAGTATTTTCCAATCTTATAAATATGGGGTGCTTCGGTCAGTTTAACTTCTGTCCCATTCCAAATAATTTTGCTTGTTTCTGGTAATAAACGTTTTTCTTCATGTGAATATTCCGTTAATTTGATTCCATGAAACGGATGCATGTATTCGCGATGATCCCATTCCATTTGTACGAGATATTTTTTGCCATCTTCATCGTGGAAAAGAGATGCATCAAATCCAACACCATTTAATACAATTGGATCACTCCAAGGTCCCATAATAGAAGGTGATGTAATTAAGTAGTTTGTAACATCTTTAAATGAGCCTTCCACAACTTTTACATCACTATAAACAATCCAAAACAATCCATCTGCATATGAAATATCCGGTGCCCAAACCCCACCAGAATCTGGATTCGCTTTCATATCTAATAAAGTTGTTGTAGATAATGGATGTGTTAATAATTCCCAATTAATTAAATCTTTTGATTGGTGAATTTGTATACCTGGGAACCATTCGAAAGTTGAAGTAGCAATATAGTACGTATCTTCTACTCGAATCATTGATGGATCCGGATTAAATCCTTTCAAAACTGGATTTATTATTTTCATTTTTAGATACCTCCAAATTATTATTGAGTTCGTTAGTTCTCTAAACTAACTAAAGTATATCGTTTTTTGTCTATTTTGTAAAGGATTTTTTTATATAAATTCTTAATTTTTCGCTATTTCGAACTTAATAGAAATTTAGCTGACCAATTTTTTGCTTTCACTAATTCATAAATGTTTTCAATATTTTCATTATAATTTTTCAACTCTCACTAAATTGATTAACAATAAATGAATAAAAGATGTTGGTGAAAACCACCAACATCTTAACTAAGGGGCTAAATTTGTTTAATTGCAGGATATACTTTTTGATATCTTTCATAAACTTCTTGATATTTCGCTACATTGTCGGCATTAGGTTGATAATGGTTGTCATATTTCACAAATTTAGAAATACAATCTTCTACAGAATCCACCACTCCACTACCAATGGCAGCCAACATCGCTGCACCTACACCTGGCCCTTGCTCTGTTTCTAGTGTAATAATCTCAGCGTTAAATATATCTGCTTGCATTTGCAACCAGTCTTTATTTTTGGCTCCACCACCTACTGACACTAACCGATCAAACTCTTGATTGGAAACATTACTCATAATCATTTGGGCGTCTTTTAAAGAGAAAGTAATCCCTTCTAAAACTGCTCTAGCAAAATGTTTTAATCCATGACGAATATCGATATTGGTAAAACTTCCACGAATTTCACTATCATTATGAGGGGTGCGTTCTCCGGTAATGTAAGGGGTAAATAATAATCCTTCTGAACCTGGTTCAATTTTATCAATACCTTCAAGTAATTCTTCAAATTTTAAATTGCTTGCAAAGGTATTTTTGAACCAGTTTAATGAATTTCCAGCTGCCAAAGTCACTCCCATAGCATAATATAAATCGGGAGCACTATGATTAAACAGATGGACTTTCCCTTTATAATCAACTTCGGCTGTTGGTTCACTTGCCAAGAACACACCACTCGTTCCAATTGAAATCATACCTAATCCTTTATCAACTATCCCTGCACCTAAAGCAGCACAGGCATTATCGGCTCCACCGGCATGAACACTCACATCATGAGTAAAGCCATATCGTTCTTTTATGTCAGTTGTAATTGAGGCTACTTTATCGATTGAACGATGCAAGGTTGGTAAAATGGAACGGTTAATATTAAATTGAGTTAAAATATCTTCCGACCAATCCAATTTTTCTATATCCAATAAAAGAGTACCCGCAGCATCCGAATAGTCCATTGAATACTCTCCGGTTAGACTATAAACCAAATAATCTTTTGGTAGCATTAAATGCTTCGTTTTCTGCCAGTTTTCTAGTTCATTTTCTTGAATCCATAAAATCTTTGGTAATGTGAAACCTTCAAGTGCTATATTTTTAGTAATCGCTAATAACTCAGGTCCAAATTCCTCCATAATGGTTTGACATTGTTTTGTGGTTCTGACATCATTCCATAAAATAGCCGGTCTTATCACTTCGTTATGTTGGTCGAGTAAGACTAAACTATGCATTTGACCAGAAAAACTAATGGCAACAAGACGCTCTGAAAAATCATCAACACGATTGTTCAACTCATCCATTACATTAAACATAGCCTCTTTCCAATCCAATGGATTTTGCTCACTATACCCTGGTTTAGGCTGTAATAAAGCATAATTTTGATCAGCGGTGGTGATTAATTCGCCAGATTCATTAAATAATAAACCCTTTAATGACCCTGTTCCTAAGTCAATACCTAAAACATAACTCATCTGTCCCACCTCAACTTTCTAAATTAGAATAATAAATCATTTAAACGAGATTTAACAACCTCTAAATGACCTGATTCTAATCGAATATCTTGGTTTTCCATTGCATAAGCAGTTAAGCTTTCTAAATCTTCTTCGCCGTCTACAATGCGTTTACCTACACCTTCAGTGTAACTTGCATAACGTTTTTCACGTAAATCATCTAAGTAACGTGTTTCTTTTAATTTCGCTGCTGCTTTTAAGCCACGTGCATAGGTATCCATACCCGCAATATGCGCTAATAATAAGTCTTCCATTTCATGTGATGAACGTCTTACTTTCGCATCAAAGTTAATACCACCCGGTGCAATTCCACCATTTTCTAAGATTTCATACATTGTAAAGGTTGTATCATACACATTTGTTGGGAATTCATCCGTATCCCAGCCTAATAATAGGTCACCTTGGTTGGCATCGATTGAGCCTAATGCCTCATAGTTACGTGCCACATTTAATTCGTGTTCAAAAGTATGACCTGCTAATGTCGCATGGTTTGCTTCTAAGTTTAATTTGAAGTCGCCGTCTAAACCATATTTTTGAATAAATGCCATTGTTGTCGCTGCATCAAAGTCATATTGGTGTTTTGATGGTTCTTTTGGTTTTGGTTCAATTAAGAATTGTGGTTTATGACCAATTTTTTCGCCATAAGCAATCGCCATTTTGAATAAACGCGCAATATTATCTTGTTCTAATGCCATATCAGTATTTAATAATGACTCGTAGCCTTCACGACCACCCCAGAATACATAGTTTTCGCCACCTAATTTTTTACTGATGTCTAAACCTTTTTTCACTTGGGCTGCCGCATAAGCAAATACATCTGCATTATTAGATGATGCTGCACCATTGTTATAGCGTGGATGAGAGAACATATTAGCGGTATTCCATAATAATTTAATACCTGTTTCATCCATTTTTTCTTTAATTAAATTGGTAATTTCATCTAAATTTTGGAAGAATTCTTCTAATGAATCACCTTCTGGTGCGATATCCACATCGTGGAAACAGAAATATTCTACCCCTAATTTTGTTAAGATTTCAAAGAAAGCCTCTACACGATTACGCGCTGTGTCCATTGGTGTTTCACCAAACCAAGTACGTTCATTAACAGGGTTACCAAATGGATCGCTACCGTCTTGGGTCATGGTATGCCAATAAGCAACCGCAAAACGTAAATGTTCTTTCATTGTTTTGCCTAAAACCACTTCTTCTGGGTTATAGTGACGGAAAGCAAATAAATTATTGGTTTCTTTGCCTTCATATTTAATTTGACTAATCTCTGGGAAATAACTCATTTTTCATTCTCCTCTTCTTTTTGGGTTTGTTTGTCTAATAAACTAACTAAATAAATTGTAACGTTTTCAAATGTTATTGTCAATACTTTTTATAAATTATTTTTTTATTCTTAATATAAGCATCATTAAAAATAAAGGTGTTGTTATTCATCTTTTTTTAATATCTGATGCATTTTCAACTTAATACGACTACTATCGATTCTTTTTGAATAGCTTAATTTGACAATCAAAAATGACTATAAAGTTAGGTCAAAATAATTTGCATCAAACGATTATTTATACCACTGATTCTCTTTATAAAGAAACTAAACAAGTTGTTGACTCCCTCGATGTCACAATACCCATCATTGCGATTCATTCGTGGGAGCATTTGACGGATGAATTAAATAAATTATCCGAGAAAGAATATTCTACACTGATTACTGATTCCTATTTATATCCAATTACTCGCTTAACTGCTTATGAAACTTTAACTTATCTGGTCTCTAGCGAAACCATCAATCGTCTAATAAAACATATCATTGAAGTCATGTTACCTATTAAAAAAATAAAATTTTATAATTCACTGTTAAAGTATTTACTTACTAAGAATCAAATTGACTATTTAATTTATGATGATCAACAACAATTATTATTCGAACACGACACATTACATTTTAAATTACCTATTTCTCCGTCCATATTAGATTTATCCAATCAAAATTATGAAACAGAGGAAGATAAATTTGTTTTTGAAAATGAAATTTACCATCTATATTCTAAAAAGAAAAAGCAAAATATTGTTGAACTCGTACATCCTGTAGTAACGCTTCATTCCCTAACAAATTTTAATGACTTATTGCCAAATAACTACCTTCGACCTGTGTTAAATACATATTTAGATAATATAAAGTTTAGTAAAATTACTTCGAACTATTCCTCATTCTTTGTCTATGGTAATGTGAATACCTTAAAAAGCTTGATGGGGATAGTAATCGGTCAACACAATAATTTAACCATTCAGAATTATTATCTAATTGATTGCCGTCAATTTGATTCAAACTGGTGGATTCTCGCTCCAATTTTGCTATCACAATACAATTCTCGTTATATTTTTCAACATACTGAGTGTCTGTCCGAATTTGACCAAGATAAATTAATACAAGTTGTCAATAATAACTTACAAAATGATCTTTCGTATTGTGTTTACCTTTATGAAACTGAGGAGTCAAATACCGTTGTACGAAATTCAATTTATTATCAATCTTTTCCCATACGAATGCTCAATCTAAATGAGTATGTTGATTTTGAGGTAATTATCCGCTTGATGACGCATCATTATTGTCAGATAATGGATAAAACCATCTTTCATTATGATCAGCCGGCACTTGAACTGCTTGAATCTTATCATTGGCACTTAAATTTTGCTCAGCTTGAAGCAGTCATTAAATGGATTGTTGCTTTAAATGAAGAAATTCGTGTGACCGCAAATCGCGTAAAAGAAAGTCTCAAAATTGTCCAAATGAATCAATTTAAAAAATCGTATCTCAAGGATGCAACAGTGACCAACAATCTTAAACTAGATGAATACATTCAAGAAATTATTCAAACAAAATTAAAAGAATTTGGCAATAATAAAGAAAAAACTTTACAAGCATTAAACATCAGTCGTAGTCGGTTAAATCGCTATTTGAAATAAATTAATCCCTCATTGGTAGGGGGGATTGACAAATATTCTTTAAATCCAATTCGACATTGAGCCAAATAAACAAGCCCCTTAGGTAAACAATTATTACCTAAAGGGCGTATGCATGATACAGAATAAATTAAAGCGTTATTTGGTTAATGATTCCCATTTCCAATCTAAAACTTCCGGAATATCACTTCCATGTTTACGGATATAATCTGTATGATAGGCAACGGTATCTAACATTTTTTCTTTAAACGCTCCTGCCGCATCACCATAAACAGCCTCAGCTGCATCTTTTGCTAAATGGAAACGATCGAGTTCTGATAATACACGCATATCAAATGGTGTGGTAATATCCCCATTTTCACGGTAACCGTGGATTGAAATATGATGATTTTGACGTTTAAAGAACATATCGCGAATCATCCCTTCATAACCGTGGAAAGCAAAGATAATCGGCTTATCAGTGGTAAATAGGTTATTAAACTCATCGTCAGTCAATCCTCTAGCATCAACATCTGGATGTCGTAATTTTAATATATCGACTATATTTATAAAGCGAATCTTCATTTCAGGGAACGCTTTGTTCAATATTGATATTGCTGCGAGTGCTTCTAAGTTTGGCTCCGTACCGGCCGCTGCAATGACTACATCTGGAGTTTCCCCATTATCTGTAGATGCCCAATCAATTACTTTATAGCCTTTTTCTACCAATTCTTGCGCTTCATCAGCTGAGTAGAATTGCGGACGTGGATGTTTTGAAGAAACAATTAAATTAATTTTATCTTCGTCTCGCAAAGATTTATCCATTACAGCTAATAAACTATTGGTATCTGCTGGTAAATATTCACGAATAAATTCAGGTGTTTTTTCAGCTAAATGTGTCAATAAACCTGGATCTTGGTGCGTATAACCATTATGATCTTGTTGAAATACTGTCGATGTCGCAATCAGGTTTAATGACGGATAATTTTTACGCCATGGTGCATGTGTTTTAGACTTACGTAACCATTTAAAATGTTGGGTAATCATTGAATCGACTACTCGCAAGAATGATTCATATGAAGCAAAGAATCCATGACGTCCAGTTAAGACATAACCTTCTAGGAATCCTTCTGCTTGATGTTCGGATAATTGTGAGTCAATGACACGACCAACTGGTGAAATCCATTCATCATATTCTTTATTCACACGTCCTAACCATTGGCGGTTTGTCGCATCAAATACATGTTGTAGACGATTAGATTTTGTTTCATCTGGTCCAAAGATACGGAAGTTTTTTGGATTTTCTTTTATTAAATCAGCCGCATATTTACCTAACTCAATCATATCTTGTGCGATTATTTCACCAGGTTGTCCTATGTCTAACGCATGTTGTCTCCAATCGGCTGTGTTCATCTTTTCAACGATCCCTGCATTCGTTACAGGATTCATTGACATTCTACGATGACCTTTTGGTGAAATAGCACGAATTTCTGCTTTAATATATCCTTTTTCATCAAATAATTCTTCAGGCTTATAAGATTCTAACCATTCCACCAAATATGGAGCAGTCGTCATATCTTTACCTGTAACAGGAATTGGAACTTGATGGGCTCTAAAACCTCCTTCAACAGGTTCGCCATTCCATTCTTTTGGCCCCGTCCATCCTTTTGGTATGCGGACAATAAGAACAGGCCATTTAGCTTGCGTTGCTTCTTCAGCTGGATGTTTTCTTGCTTCGGTTTGAATATTTTTAATTAATTCAATTGCTTCATCTAACTTTTTGGCCATTTGCGGATGAACCACTTCAGGATCTGTTCCACCTACAAAAATAGGGGTCCAGCCCAATCCATTGAACATATCCATTAATTCTTCATTAGTTTTACGTTCTAAAATAGTTGGATTATGAATTTTTCCACCATTTAAATATAAAATGGGTAAAACAGCACCGTCATTCACAGGGTTGATAAATGTATTTGAGAACCATCCAGCTGCTAGTGGTCCTGTCTCAGCTTCCCCATCTCCAACCACTGTTGCTGCAATTAAATTTGGATTATCTAAAATCGCACCGGTAGCATGAGAAAGCGAATAACCTAATTCTCCCCCTTCATGAATTGACCCTGGCGTTTCTGGCGCAGCATGTGAAGCAATTCCTCCAGGAAAAGAGAAAATTTTACATAATTGTTTTAAGCCAGCTTCATCTGGTGTGATTTCTGGATATAGTTCTGAATACGATCCATCAATAAATGAATTTGAAACCATCACCTGTCCACCGTGTCCAGGTCCTTCAATATAGAACATATCTAAATCATACTTGTTAATTACACGATTCAAATGAGCATAAATAAAATTTTGACCTGAAATAGTCCCCCAGTGTCCAATTGGCGTTAATTTTACATCTTCACTTGATAACTCTTTACGTAATAAAGGATTATCTTTTAAATACATCTGTGCCACAGAGATATAGTTCGCTGCTCTCCACCATTTATCTACTTTTTCCAAGTAGCTTTTATCATCATAATTAGTCATTGTTGACTCCTCTCAATAAGTACTGCTTAAATCTTTAGTTAGTTTGTATTCCAAACTAACTTATGAGTATATTGTAAAATAACAATGAATTTATGTCAATGGTTATATAATAAATTCACAAAGAAGAGGAAAAATTCCCACCTCTTGTTCTTAGTACTATAGGTTTAACGTTACTAGTCGTGTTGTGTAGTCACGATCGTAATAGCCATTACGATAACTCATTCTATTTGGATCGCGTTGATAGGCTTCGTTATCTAAGTATTCATACCGTTCTTTCTCCATCAGTTGATTAAATACCTTGGTTAAAATACTCTTAGATATGTTGTCTTTGACTTCTACGCCAATTAAGTTTTTAATTTCTTCTAGATTCAGTGTAAAATGCACTTGGGGCATTTTGATTCCTCTCGTTTTGTTTATTACTCTTAAAAGTTTGTACCATTTATGATGGGAAGAGTGACTCTTCCTTTTTACACAATTATATGGACTCTATCAAACATCTTAACTTTTATATGTTCCCCGATTATTTTTGAGACTTTGTGGCCATCCTGTTATTACTTCCAATAATTCATTGGACACTGTTTTATTGATAAAGCCGTTCTAAATTTATAAAAACAGCCACATTTACTACATGTATGTCCATGACGATAAGGACAACTTTCACAGATAAGTTGTCTCTTACGCCATTCTTCCTCTTTGACTAAATTTATTTCCAAAGAAAGTTGTTGATTGATTAAGTTATCGATATCTATTGAAAGTATATTCCCTTTTCTTTCGCAGCCTTTACATGACATTCGTTACACTTCCAACTCAAGACTTACGACTGACATTGCCGGTAATTTAATATTTAGTTTTCTGCCCTCAGTCCGTATATTCTCATAATCTTCAATTTTTACATTATTTGGATTTCCAAAGGTATTATGTGCATCCATAACCTTAGTTGTTAGTATCTTACCTGCATATTTATGAATCTCGGTTTCAAAATTTAATTGAAGTTCTTGTTCGTTTTCCAAGCCATAATGACAGATTGTTACTGTTAGTTTGTGCTCTTTTTTGGAAACTGACAATGAAATATTTTCGGGTAATTCACCATAGTAATCAACCAATTCAGCATCCTGATGATTTTTATACATATTGAATACATGATATGTTGGTGTTTTTACCATTGCTTTTCCTTCAGTTAAAATCACTGATTGCAGTACATTAACAGTTTGAGCTAAGTTGGCCATATAAACTCTGTTCGCATGATTATTGAAAATATTTAAGGTTATAGCAGCTACCATTGCATCGCGAATCGTATTTTGTTGGTATAAGAACCCTGGATTAGTTCCTGGTTCAACTGCAAGCCAAGAACCCCACTCATCCACAATTAATCCTATACGTTGTTCAGGGTCATATTTATCCATAATTATAGAATGCTTCTGAATCAATTCGTCCATTTTTTTGGCACTCTTCATTAATGACCACCATTGAGATTCCGGAAATCCAGTTGCTGGTCCTTTATCTAGCCATTCTCCTGTCAAGGCATAATGGTGTAAGCTAATTCCGTCAAACCAAGGTCCCGCTTGCTTCATTAATGTATCCATCCAATAATAGTCATCAATATTGGGGCCGCAAGCTATTTTATAAATTTTTTCTGTACCATACTGTCTTACATATGTTTGGTATTGACGATATAGGTCAGCGTAATATTCTGGGCGCATATTTCCACCACAACCCCAGCTTTCATTTCCAACTCCGAAAAATTTCATTTTCCAAGGTTCTTCTTGTCCATTTTCTCTTCTTAGATTTGCCATCGGAGATTCACCGGCCATTGTAATATATTCAACCCATTCTTGCATTTCTTGAACAGTACCACTGCCCACATTACCATTCACATATGCTTCGCAATCTAACTGTCTTACTAATTCAAAAAACTCATGTGTTCCGAAATGATTATTTTCAGTTACTCCACCCCAGTGAGTGTTCACAATTTTTTTTCGATTCTCTTTTGGACCGATACCATCTTTCCAATGATATTCATCCGCAAAACATCCACCCGGCCAACGTAATACTGGTATTTGAATTTCTTTCAATGCCTCCACAACATCGGTCCTAATCCCGTTAACATTAGGTATTTCTGAGTCTTCTCCAACATAAATACCTTCATAAATACATCTTCCTAAATGCTCTGAAAAATGACCATAAATATATTTACTAATAGTTGGTCCGTTTTTTATATTTAAAACATTAATTGTCATTTGTTGCTCCTTTACTCCTTAACTAAGCATCTTATAACATTCCAAGACAAACCACTTAAACTAGTTAAAACATCCGATGAATTAAACGACACATTCTCTTTCACCGATGGTTTTACAACCTGATTATTTACATCATTATCTGCTTTAATATCATAGCCAGCCATCTCAATCGTTTCTCTAATCTCCATTACTTCGTATCCTGATAATTCTACTTTAAAATCCAACGATTCTTTCGAACGATTGACTGCAAAAATCGTTACAATCGATTCTTCTTCATTATACACAGCAATACTTTCAACAAATGGTACTTCATTAAAGTCTTTAGTTGCGTAAGTTGGGCTTTCAACTTCAGGGTCTAATGCTATTCCACGACCATAATTTGACATATGCATAAAAGGATAAAATATTGTTTGCTTCCATGCTAATGATTCATCATCTTGTTCTGTAGATATAGGGGCAATAACATTTACTAATTGTGCTAAACAGGCAATTTTTACTCTATCTGAATGTTTTAATAATGTAATCATCAAACAACCAATTAAAAGCGCATCTTCAAAATTATAATGGTCTTCCAAAATTGGAGGAGCAATTTGCCAAGGTTCCACATTTTTATCTTGTTCATTAGAGTGATACCAAACATTCCATTCATCAAATGATAAATTAATTACCTTCTTACTACGTTTCTTTGCCTTAATCGCATCACACATAGCAATAACACCTTTTATAAATTCATCCATTGCTAATGATCTTGCTAAGTAGTGCTCTAAATCATTTTCGTGATTACCATAATATTGATGTAAAGATAAATAATCGACATGCTCATAAGCATGATCTAATACTGTCAATTCCCATTCACCAAAGGTGGGCATTTGATCACTTGAACTCCCACATAATACCAATTCAATTGAGTCATCAACCAATTTCATGACTTTGGCAGTTTCCTCTGCTAATCTACCATATTCATCTGCTGTTTTATGGCCAATTTGCCATGGGCCATCCATCTCATTTCCTAAGCACCAAGTTTTAATATTAAAGGGCTTTTGTTGACCGTTCTCAATTCTCAGATTACTCCAGTAAGTCCCAGACGGATGATTACAATATTCTAATAAATTTCGAGCTTCTTCAATTCCACGAGTGCCTAAATTGACCGCCATATTAATCTCCATACCAACTTCTTTTGACCATTCATAAAATTCATGTAGACCAACCTCATTAGTTTCCACACTTTTCCACGCTTGGTCTAATCGTTTGGGTCTTTGGCTTACTGGTCCTATTCCATCTTCCCATTTATATCCGGATACAAAATTTCCACCTGGATAACGAACTAAAGGGATATTTAGTTCTTTTACTAAGTCTTTCACATCATTTCTAAAACCTTTATCATCTGCCGTTTTGTGACTAGGTTGATAGATTCCTCCATATACAGCCCTACCCATGTGTTCAATGAATGAGCCATAAATACGTTCATCAATTTTTGAAACTACTCTCTTATTCGAAATTTTCAATTTAGCTTTCATATACTATACCTCTCAATAAATGATTTCTTTCCAAAAAAGGCTAAGCCATTTTTATTTAAACCAGATAATATGATTTCTTGGTGACTGCCATTCAAACTAAAAACTTTAAAGATTTTACTACCATACTTGTATTCATTATTTCTTATTTGTATCAACTCATCTTGAGTAATCTCTATATTAGTACTAGTCACAATTTCAGAGCCATAATTCAATTCAATCATATTCCAATTTCCAACAATTTTTTTCGAATCTGTAATTGGTCGTTCTTCGAAACCAGTAATATTTTTTATACTTACTACTGGCCAACCATTTGATAACCAGTAGATTTTACGAATATTCAAAATAAACTGATCCGAAAAAGGTTGTAATCGAGCGTGATGAACTAGATAATACGTATTTTCAAATGAGAGAATTGAATTGTGCCCCGGAGCAAATATAGCGTTCTCATTTTGGAATTGATAACTTCCTAAAAGTTTAACTCCTACTTTTTCAGGGGTTTCATCTTGTACCATCTTATTACCTAACAAGTCCACATACGGTCCTTTAATATTTTTAGAACGCCCCACTCTTATATTGTAAGTATCATTTAACGAATCAAATGAGGCGAACAAATAATAATAATCAAAACATTCATTATATAGGATAAAAGCTCCTTCAATTGCTGTGTCTACACTTTTAGGTCTTCGCGCAATTAATGTTCCAAAACTATTATCCTTTAATTTTCCAGTTTCTTTATTGAGTGGTGCAATGTAAATACCTCCAAAAAAAGATCCATATACTATCCACATCTCTTGATTTTTATCTAATACAACATTAGCATCGATAGCGTTATGCTGTGATAATTGAGGTGATGTTTTAATTACTTCGCCTTTATCACGCCATGGTCCTTCAGGCGAATTAGATTCTGCCAAACCAATCATTGACACAGTACTTCCAAAAGTAGAAGCGGAATAATATAATCTAAAGATATTGTTATATTTGATTACTTCAGGAGCCCATAGACCTTGAGCATTACTCCACTGTTTTGCTTCCGTAGGAACACCATTAAAAACAGTCCCAATAAACTTCCAATTTACCAAATCTTTTGATTTTCTAATAGGTATCCCAGCGGTCAATGGTTGATTTGTATCTGTTGAAAATAAGTAAAAATCACCTTGATGGTCAATAATCGTTGGGTCATGAACTCCTCCTTCGTAGTTACAATACATCGCTACTCTCCTGGTTCACCAAAAACAGGAAATCCTTTTTCATTCCAAGTAAATATTTGGGCATGGGCATGTCGATTAGGATTATTTAAAGGATCGCCAGTATCGTTTTTAGCGGGTCTTGCATGATAAATTAAAACATCTTGTTTGCCATCTTCGGACTTAGTAAAAGAGTTATGCCCTGGGCCAAACAACTGGTTTTTTTCTGATGATTTGAAAACAGGTTCTTTTTCTTTATTCCATGAAAAACCATTGAGTAAATCATCATCAATATTCGCCCACAGTAATCCCATCGCATAGTTTTCGTCAGTTGCGCTAGCAGAATAAGTAATAAATACTTTATCATTTCTAATTAAAGCGGCAGCGCCTTCATTTACTTTAAATCCAATTTTTTCCCATGGATACTCTGGAATCGATAGTAATGTTTGATACCCTTTTAAAGTCCAAGGATTTTCCATTTCTGAAATATAGAGATTTGAATTTCCAGGAATACGTGGATCTTGTTGAGCCCAGACATAATATAAACGTTCTTTTAATTCAAATACTGTCGCATCGATGCTGAAACTTTCAAATTGAGTTGTAATCTGACCTTTTTCTACCCACTCTCCCTCGAAAGGATCATCATTGGTATTTTCCAATACAAACATTCGATGATGTCTATCTTTATTTCTTATTTCCGCGTCATCCGAAGCTGCAAAATAAATATACCAAGCTCCTTTTAAATAATGTAATTCTGGCGCCCAAATTAATTCACTTAACTTTCCACTTTCATGCGCTTTCCAAATTGTTTTTACTTCTTCTGTCTTACCTAATTCATTGATTGATTTTGCTCTTCTAATTTCAATGGACTGAAAGTCTGGTACAGAACCTGTAAAATAATACATCCCATTAAAATGCTTATACACCCACGGGTCCGCTCTCTCTATTACAATTGGATTATTATATTTGTTTGTCATACTGGTTACTCCTCTACTTTAATTAAATAAATAGGTTCTCCTTCTTGAGATAGACCTGAAAAATTTATTACTTCTTTTTGCTGTAAATCATCCCATTCTGCAAATACAAGACCAGAATATTCTTTACCATTTTCTAATGTAATATTTACCTCATTTCCCTCTCGTTTAATAATCTCACCCTCAACATCTCCATTAATTATTTCATTATCAATTTCTATATGTTTTGGTAGAGTAATATTATCCACGATTAACTTATCCATTATTATCGCTTTATATTTTCCATTTAATAATTTAGCATCTATTGATTCTGCTAGTTTACCAGAGTATCTCGTTGGTGAAACTACTGGCCATCCATTACTTAAAAAATGTAACTGGTGAACACGAACCTCATGTAATTCACCAGCTTGTGGAAATCTGGTGTGAAAAATCAAAAAGTAAGCATTTAAATCTTTATGATATAGTGTCGAATTATGACCCGGTGATACATACCCATTATTCTTATTTGGCTTCTCATCAAAAGCAAAATTACCAATTATTTTGACACCAAAATCTTGAATACTCGCATCATCGAATAACGTATTATACTTTCCTTTAACATCAGAGAACAGTGTCCCTTCCATATCCTCATAAGGTCCATCTGGATTTTTAGAACGTGCAACTCTAATATTATAGCCGCCTTTAGTATCAAGTCCTCCAAAAGAAGTAAATAAATAATAATAGCCTGTATCCTTGTTATATTGAATATAAGGCCCTTCAATTCGGCTATGATTTCCACCACCTAAATGAGTTCCATAAGTATTGCGATCAATTGGAAGTCCCGTATCCTCATCCATTTCTAAGATAAAAATCCCACCGGAATATGATCCGTAAACCATCCATAATTTTCCATCATTATCATAAAATACATGTGGATCAATAACATTAGGATGCTTTGTTGCATCATAAGTTTGTCCAAACTGTGTTTCTGTTCCAGAATAAAGGAATGACTCAATTTTCTCGTAAGGTCCTTCTATGTTATCTGACACTGCAACACCTAAAACTGATAAAGGACTACTACCTTCACATAAACAATAGTAAAGGTAATATTTACCATTTTTTAATTGAATAATATCGGATGCCCATAATGTATCAGTTTTGGCAAATTCAAAATCTTCAGCTAATTGTTCCTTTATATTTTCAAACAATTTACTATTATTGACATTAGTGGAAATTTGAGTCCACGAAATTAAATCCGAGCTTTTCGCAAAAGCAGCATGAGAACCAATAATATAATAATGATTATCCACTTCAATAATTGATGGATCATGTACAGAAGCATCTTTATATTTTGGATTTTCTGCAGCGATTTGCATCGGAATAAAAACACAAAAAACGACTAATACAACATAAAAACTAAATAAGCACCGTTTCTTCATTTATAATTCCTTTCAATATTAATTTTCTAGATAAGAGTTTCCCCATAAATACTATAAAGAAACTTATTGTTAACAATACAATTAATGAATTTACGTTTATTAATAAATAATAAAGTATAAAAAACAAAAACATAATTGTCGTTTCCATCAATGTTATCAATGGTGAAAATAAAGTTTTAATTAATAATTTTTTCTTACTAAATTTTTCTGACATATGGAGTATTGAATAGTTCAATATCATACTAATGAAATAAATAATTAAAAAACCTAATGGTAGTTTAAAGATGGCAAATAATATAGGTATTTCATCGACCATTTTATATTCGCTCAATAATATGATTAGCAATAATGATATAACGGTTGAATCAAGCCATGATTGTCTAATCGATAAAATATAATGTTTTATAAAGCATTTAATGATCTTAGAATACTCTATTTCATCTTTCACTATTGGTGCGGTTCTTAAAACAGCTGATATAGACGGCAATAAACCGAAGATGAACAATCCTAAAACTAAGCCGATCCAAAATAAAATACTAAGTAAAATACCATTAGTTATTCTTCTTAAATAAAGCATTATTTTTACACTCATATTACTAACCTTTCACTCCTGAAATTGCAATGGATTCAATAATTTGTTTTTGGAAAACAATAAATACTACTAAAACTGGAATGAGTGAAATTACTGAAGCAGCCATAATTAACGGATAGTCTGTTTGAATAGCATATGCTGCATTCAAATTAGCAATAACCACTTGTAAAGTTTGTTTTCTCGGTGTATTCAAATAAATTAATGGTGCCAAGTAATCATTCCAAACTCCCATAAACCATAAAATAAACTGAGCAGCTACTGCTGGTTTAATTAATGGGAATATTAATTTTGAAAATATTGTTAAATAACTTGCCCCATCAATTTTAGCCGCTTCTACAATTGAATCAGGTATATTTGATAAATACTGTCTTAAAAAGAATATCATTGTAATATTCCCAAAAAGACCTGGCACTATTAATGGTAGTAAAGAATCTATCCATCCAATTTTTGAAAACATCATAAATTGTGGAATCATAACAGCTGGATACGGAACCATAATTGCAGATAACAAAATTAGGAACAAGACATTTTTATACGGTAGTTTTAACTTCGCGAATGAAAAAGCAGCCATACTAGATGTTAATGTTCCAATAATTGTGACACTAAGCGAAACAATTATTGTGTTTTTTACTCCATCAAATAATGTGTCTAACTCAATCAATCTTTTATATGCATCAACAGTTATTGGATCTGGAATCCATTGTGGTGGTAATTGAAATACACCTTCTTTATTTTTTAATGATGTTGAAATCATCCATAATAAAGGTCCCACCATAATAATTGCACCTATAGAAAGAATAAGTACTATAAGAATATTTGTAATATTTTTCTTTTTCATCATTATACGCTCCTAATCAATTTGATAAGATTTTTTATTATTAATATAAAATTGTAGGGCGGTAACTACAAAAACAATAAAAGCAAGGACTAAAGCCATACTACTTGCATAACCCATTTGCCAATTTTTAAAAGCTTTTTGCCAAATATACCAAACAATTGTTGCAGATCCATATCTTGGTCCACCTGTTGGTGTCATAATATTAATTTCAGTAAAAATTTGTGAACCACCAATTATGTTAGTTACTACTAAAAAGAAAGTAACTGGTTTGACCATTGGCCAAGTTATAAATCTAAATTTATGAAATGAAGATGCACCATCTAATTCAGCGGCCTCATAAAAAGTTTTAGGAACACTTTGGATAGCAGCCAAATATAATAACATGGAATATCCTAAACCTTTCCAAATTGTCATAATGATTATTGCTGGTTTAACAGTAGCAGTGTTTTGGAGCCAATTAGGTCCCTCAATTCCAAAAATATTCAACACTTGATTTATAAGTCCAAAATCTCCATTATAAGCCCATTGCCATAAAATTGACACAGCTGCTAAAGAAGATATCACCGGTATATAATAAATAGTTCTAAAAATCGATGTGCCTTTAATGCCTCTACTCAAAGCTGAAGCCAAAGCAAAAGATAAAAGTAACCCAATAGGTATTCCAATCATTAAATAGAAAGTATTATATAGTGTTTGAAAAAAGTATGGATCATTAAACATTTGAACAAAATTATCTATTCCAATAAAATTCATTCTTCCCAATCCATTCCAATCTGTAAATGAAGCATAAACTGAATAAATTAAAGGAATTAATGAGAATAATACGAACCCTATCGTCGGTGCCAGAACAAATAGAAATGCCACTTTATATTCTTTGCTATGAAGATTTCCTTTCCGGTTTTTTATTTCCATAAAAATACACTCCTTTTTATAAAAAAAGAAGTGAGTTTATAAATCTGTTAATAAATACCCACTTCTTTTTTACATTATCAATACAACCTACTATCTATTCGTATTTGCTGCATCTAACTTCTGTTGCATTCTTGGTTGTACTTCAGCAACATATTCTGCAGCAGTCTGATCACCATCTAAAACAGCTTGAATATTAATAAAGAATTCATCATACCACTCAGCATTGTAAGTTCTTGCTGCTGGCATAGCTCTACCGTATTCCTCAACAACATCCAAAAATTCTTGCTTGTTAGATGGTTTAGATTCAGTATCTGAAGCCCATTCATTCGCCATATCAATTAAGTTAGGAATTTGAATTTTTGCATCAACCAATTGTTGTTGTCCTTCTACAGAAGCACTTAAATACTCAACTAGTTTTGCAGCTTTCTCAGGAGCTTGAGTTTTCGAAGATACTCCTATTCCAAGTGATCCAATCCAAGTTGCGCTTTGTCCAGTTTTACCTGCTGGCCAAGGCATTAAATCATACTCGAATGGTAATTTATCATAAGTACTCATATCCCAAGGTCCTACCGGAAAGAACGCAATTTCACCATTCATCCATCGTTGATAAGTATCTAAAGTCTGTGCATCTGAAATAGATGGAGTAACTTCATGAACATTTTGTAAATCTGCTAAATATTGTAATGCCTCAGCAAATTCAGGTGTATCAACAGTAACTTTATCCATTGAGTCATTAATAAAGTCTGCACCGTTACTCCAAACAAATGCTTGTAAGCTCCAATTTATATTAAACCCAGTCCCCCATTGATCCAATTGACCATCGCCATTTGTATCCAATGTTAATGCTTTCGAAACTTCTAAAAACTCATCCCAACTATACGGTTTATCAGGATCAGGTAACTCTACTCCGGCCTTTTCAAACATATCTTTGTTGTATCCTAATGCAAATGGCCCTAAATCTTTAGGTAAACCATATAAAGGGCCGGTTCCAACTTGTTCACCATCATAACGATAACTTTCAGAACCATATTCCCAAATATTATCCAAGTCAAAATCTGATTCCTCAATATATTTAGTGATATCTAGTAATACACCATTATCGACATAAGCCATTAGGTTAGACTGCTCGATATAAAATACATCTGGGACGTTCCCTCCCGAAATTGCAGCTTGCAATTTTGTTGCATATTGATCTGCATCAGTTGCGATAATTTCTACAGAAACATTTTCGTTTTCCTCAAACTTTTTAATCGCTGCTTCATAAGCTTTCTTCTCATCTTCACCACCTCTAAACATAAAAGTTAATGATGACGCTTCTTCTTTTTTTGATGTAGCCGATTCATTATTCGTGGAATTGTTTGATACCCCGCAACCTGAAAGAAAAGCAAAACTAACTAGTCCCAATAAGCCTAATTTTTTTAACCTCATTTTATTAACCTCCTATTTTTTAAACGCTTACATTACTATAATTCCATTATAACTGTGCGCAAATTTTTGTCAACACTTTTATTAATTATTTTCATTATTTTTTTACTTAATTAACTTTTATGTTAATTATAATGTTGTAATTCCACTTTTTTTATGTTATTATTTACTATAGTATTAATTGAGAGTGAGGTTTTTTATAATGCAAACATTTATAGATGAAGATTCTCTTGTAGTTTATGAAGCACTATCCAGTAAAGTTAGACTAGATATTATTCAATTATTATCTCAAAAAAAATTAAACATTAAAGAAATTGCAAAAGCGTTATCTCTTAGTAGTGCAATCATTACTTCACATATAAATAAATTAGAAAGTGCCAAAATAATTAAAACTGAAAAAGTTGGTCAACAAAAAATTTCTTCTTTGGCTGTTGATAAAATAGAAATCAATTTTCCTAAAAAAATTTTTTCTGCATTTGATGTTGATTTTATTTCAATTCCTATCGGACACTATACTGATTTTAGTATTAAACCTACTTGTGGTCTTGCTTCAGATACGCATTTTATTGGAAATGTCGATGACCCTAAATATTTTATGCTTCCAGAAAGAATTGATGCACAAATTCTGTGGTTCACTCAAGGTTATATTGAATATCAAATACCAAATCTCATTCAAGTTTCAAATAATCTTGAAATGATTGATATTACATTAGAAATATCATCTGAATTTCCTTTTGCTAACGATAATTGGCCATCAGATATTACTTTTTCATTAAATGATGTCGAAATCGGCACTTGGACGAGTCCAGGTGATTTTGCAGATACAAGAGGAGTGTATACTCCAGAATGGTACCCAGATAATTTAAACCAATATGGACTATTAAAAACCATTAGAATTACATCCCACGGAACATATATTGATGGCGATCCGTTATCTGACATAACTACTCAAAATTTCTCTGTAGATTCTCAAATTTGGAAATTTCGTATAGAAGTAAAAGAAGATGCGCAAAACGTTGGAGGATGTACTTTATTTGGAAGTAAATTTGGTAATCATCCACAAGACATAATTTTTAAAACTTATACTAGCTAAAATATTCTGTAATATTTTATAATCAGTATTAATTAAAAAAGTATATAGGAGTTAAAATAATAAGGAACAAATAAAGAAGCATTCGATTTTTTATCATCGAATGCTTCTTTATTTCAAATTTTTTGCATATTATCCTAAGTGGTGGAGAATTTAATTTAAACGCACACTATATTAGTCCTTTTATTTTTGATAATTTTCATTCACAAGACCATGTCTTATTTTAATACACATTTTGCCTAGTTATTAAGAATTTATCAAGTTTGTCCAGTCATTTTTCGAAATTTTCTGAAAATAAAAACAACACTCAACAAAGAATTGTATTGTGTCTCAAAATGAGACACAATGAAAATTTATAAATCAAGTTAAATTTTTTACCCTAAGAGAACCAACTCTGTTTCAATTGATGATATAAAATTTTGTTAATCCTTTTGTGTGAATCCCCTCATTAGAAAGGCATATTATCTTGAGAAGACCACACAATTAAATTTTTACAGCTTAATTTTAATATTCCAAGCTATAAATAATTGAACCAAATTCTCATTTCATTTTCATTGCGATTTCCCCATAGAAAATAAGGTATCATTGTAAGCTTGGCATCCTCATATTCTGGTGCTACAGAAAGATATTGATACAACTCTTCACACTGCCAAATCTTTAGTTTTTTAGCATTTAGACATATTTTTTTATACTCACTTTGTTCTTGTTCACTTGCTTCCTCAATTTTAGATAATTCAATCAGATAGCGATGTAAACTTTTTTCATTATCTATTTCCTCAGCACAGTAAATGAACGGTCCTTTCTGAATAGCAACTTTATGCGCATCAGCTACTACGTATGGATTGGCGACATTCGCAATAATTTCTTCTTTACCATCAAAATTAACCTCAATGGTGCCTTCCTTTGTTTCAAAAACCATAAAACCATTGTCTATCCCTAAATAGTTTCCTTGTATAACTTCCACTTTTAATTTATGTAGCCAATTAGGTAAATACACTTTAACTACAGTATTTTTACCATTAAATTTTAGGTAGTATTTTGGATGTTCGGCTTTCTTTTTTAGCTCTAAGTCTCCGTTAAAATACTTAATTTTTGATGGTATTAATAAATTAAGGTAATTAATATCATCCGAGTAGGAAGCTATAAATTTACCTAAAGCACCTATTGTTCTCGTAAAATTAGGTGGACAACAAGCACATCCAAGCCAATCTGGTCTCTTTAACTTTACGTGACCTTTACTAGGATTATAATGGCAAGAAACAGGTTCCACTTCTAAAGGGTTAACATAAAAAAAATGTTTCCCGTCAGTGCTGATACTTGCAATAATTGTATTGTATAAAGTTTTTTCAATAACTTCTAAATATTCAGTTTTTGGATTTAGTTTAAATAATTCTAATGCAAAATTTATCAAGGCAATCGAAGCACACGTTTCACAATACATTGTATCATTGGGTAAATCATACTTTCCTGTGAATGCTTCGCCGTGAACGGTCGATCCAACCCCACCTGTTATATACATCTTATACTTAACAATATTCTTCCAAAGCACCAAGCAAGCATCATACAAAGGTGCGCTCATATCATTTTGTACAATTTTTGCCATTGCAATTGTCATATATAACAATCTTACGGCATGACCAACTGCTTCTGTTTGATTTTCAGGCTTTTTATGTGCTTGATGATAAAACACATTAATTTTTGGTTTATCGTTAGACAGATTTTCCTCATACAGACGATTAACTTCTTCCTGAAAAGCATTTATATTTTCTCCTCTAATGTCAATAAAAAATTTAGCCAATTCTAAATAAGATTCATCAGAAGTATATTCATAAAGTTTTACCAAAGCTATTTCTATTTCCTGATGTCCATCTGCGATTTGTAATTGTTCTGATTCTCTTCCAAAATTCCTTTTTATATTTTCAGCAAACTTAATCGCAATTTTTAACAGTTTATTTTTATTTGTTGCTTGATCATAGGCAATCGCCGCTTCAATCAAATGACCAGCGCAGTATAGCTCGTGACTTCGATATAATTCACGATACCTCAAATGTGGGGATCTACATTGATAATAGGTATTGATATAGCCATCCTTCTCTTGAGCCTTTTCAATAATGTCAACTATTAAGTCCACCTTGTTCTCTAGTTCCTTATCACGTTTCATCATTAAAAAATAAGAAACGGACTCAATCCATTTATAAACATCAGTATCTTGAAAAACCCATCCAAAATGATCACCATCAACAAGTCCAGCAGTAATAAGTAAATTTTTAATTGCATGACTTTTTCCTGACGGTAAGTTTTCATCTTTTCTTTCAGCTTCTACATTCACTTTTACACTATCATTTAACACCTCAAACTGATAAGGTAATGTTATGGATTTGACTTTTTCTTGCATATTTTTCCAAAACGAATCCATTATTTCAATGTTTTTTATATCAACTTCTTTTAACATCTTTTTTCCTCCTGTTTTATAGTTTTACCAATAATACACTGTGTTGATTTAGTCTATAACCACTAAATGAAAGATGTTTTTGCTTCCAAATATCATAACCTTTACTAACTCCTACTAATTCTACGATTTTAGTTGGAATCTTTCTTGATTTTTCGGAAAGATTAAAAATTCCATAATATTTATTCTTTTCAGATAGAGCTTCCCAGACAATTAATTCATCTTGACAGTAAATCTCTTTTCTCTTTAAAACTGTCCGATGCATCTCCAAAACTTCTTCATTGGTGATAAGTGAGTAAGTAAATTCATCTATATCAGGCAAGATGCCTCCGAACATTAACGGGGAACCAAATATACTCCATAAACTCATCATGACGTATTGCTCGTCCTTTGTTAAACGAGTCCAATTATCACCACCTCCTCCATCAACAGCCCTAATTCCAATATGCCCAAGTGGTAACATATCACAATCAGGATAAGAACCAATACTTACATATTTACTCCATATTCTTGCTTTCTCAAACATATGATAAATCGATTCCCATTTATCCCATAAATCATCTGTCATACGCCACATATGAGCATTTTTAACAAAAAACTCTGCATCTGAAAGTTGTGCTGGTCCAGGAGATAAAGATAAAACCATGTTTCGTCCGCTTTTTTCAATCGATTTTCTAATTGCGATAACTTCTTTTTTATGTGCCTCATGGTAAAGTTTAGAATAAGCAATATCATCCACTTTTACAAAATCAACTCCCCACTCAGCGTATAATTCAAATAATGAATCATAATATAATTGTCCTTCAATTAAATCAACATTTACGCCATACATATCGCTATTCCATGGACAAATATTATTTAACGCTATATCTCTTGCGGTTTTTATTGTTCCTTTAATCAAAGTATTTCGATGTACTGCTTGTCTAGGAATTCCTCTCATGATATGAATTCCAAACTTTAAGCCTAAAGAATGAACATAGTCTGCTAATTCTTTAAAACCTTTTCCATTTCGACTACTTGGAAAACGATTTTCAGCTGGTATTAACCTCGAGTATTTATCCATACATAGCGGATAAAAGTTATTATAAAGAGTTGATTGTGCTTCCGGCTCACTCCATTGAATATCAACTACAACGTACTCCCATCCATGAGATTTTAAATTTTCAGACATGAACTTTGCGTTTTCCCTTACCTCCTCTTCTGTAACAGAAGCTCCATAACAATCCCAACTATTCCATCCCATTGGTGGTGTTTTTATAAAATCGGTCTTCATACAATTCTCCTTTATTTTCTATAAGTAGAATAGGGAGTAATAACTATTCTCAATTAGTTATTACTCCCTATTAAATGTCCTATCTTATCACCACATACTCCAAGCCAACTAACTTAGCCCATGCAACTAATTGATCTGTTGTTAAAGCTAATGAAACAACGGTATGGTGGCCTCCACCTGCTTCAATCCAAGCGTGTACACCTTCCTTAAAGCTTGGTAATACTTCCCACATCACACGTGCGACGGGTAATTTAGGTGCCGGTTCTTCCGGTGTAAAGGCTTTAACTTCATTGATTAATAATTTATAGTGTGTCCCAAAATCGGCAATTGAAGCTACAACTCCGTCACCAGCTTTACCGTCAAATACAAGTCTGGCCGGATCATCTTTCCCACCAATGCCAAGCGGTGCGACTAATATTTTTGGCTTGTTGACCGCTAAGCTTGGATCGACTTCTAGCATATGAGATTGTAAAATGGCTTCCTTCCCTTCGGCTAATTCATAGGTATAATCTTCCATGAAGCCTGTAGCTGTATTGTGAGACATTACTTTCATGAAACGATCTAAAGCGGCAGTTTTCCAATCGCCTTCTCCTGCAAAACCATACCCTTGAGCCATTAAGCGTTGAACCGCTAAGCCTGGTAATTGTTCCATTCCCCATAGATCTTCAAAATTACTAGTAAATGCTGTATAACCACCTTCATCTAAGAAATGTTTTAAGGCAATTTCATAACGCGCTTGGGTCTTAACATGTTTTTCCCAGACCTCTTTTTCGTAGTCAGCATAATCAAAATCATAGAGCTTTTCATATTCAGCAAATAATTGATCGACTTCTTCATCAGTCACCTTCTCCACCACGGCAACCAAATCCCCAATTCCATAATAATCGACAGTCCAGCCTAATTGAATTTGGGCTTCCACTTTATCTCCTTCAGTTACCCCAACATTACGCATGTTATCACCAAAACGAGCCACTTTTAAATTAAAACTTTCACCATAAGCTACTGCTAAATCCATCCAACGGGCAATTTTTTGTTGAACATCTGTATTTTTCCAATATCCGACTACGATTTCATTATTTTTTTGCAAACGAGCATTAATAAAACCATACTCGCGATCGCCATGGGCAGACTGATTGAGATTCATAAAATCCATATCAATAGTGGACCATGGAATTGATTCATTAAATTGAGTGGCTAAATGTAACAATGGTTTTTGTAATAATTTAGTTCCACGTATCCACATTTTCGCTGGTGAGAAAGTATGCATCCATGTAATAACACCAGCTACTTCATCACGATAATTAATTTCTTTCATTAATTTTGTAATAACATCAGCAGACACCGCTAATTCTTCTTGAAACACCACAGGATAAGGTAAATTTCCTTCTTTATTTAAGTGGTCAACAATGGTACGAGCATCTTTTCTTACCTCTTCTAATGCTTCTGGTCCATATAAATGTTGTGACCCTACTACTAACCAAAATTGTTTATTTGATACTTCTAACATCTACATCCCTCTTTCATTAATTTTGCCCATAGTAGGCATCTTTTCCATGCTTTCTTTGATAATGTTTTTCCAATATATAATCCGGTAATTCTGGCGTTTCAGGATTCAATTGCATTGAATAAAAGTTCATTTTACAAACTTCCTCTAAAACAACCGCATGCATCACAGCATCTTTGGCATCTTTGCCCCATGTAAAAGGTCCATGCCCTTTTAATAAGATACCGGGGACTGCCAAGGGTTGAATCTTACGTTCAGTAAGTGTCTCAACAATCACTTCACCTGTATTGGCTTCATAACCTGCTTCGACTTCTTCTGAGGTTAAATAACGAGCACAAGGGACTGTTCCATAAAAAGTATCGGCATGAGTGGTACCAAAGCATAAGACATCTTTTCCTGCTTGTGACCAAACGACAGCCCAAGGTGAATGTGTATGCACAACTCCTCCGATATCTGGATAATGACGATACAAGGCGGCATGTGTCAACATATCAGAAGAAGGTCGATTTGTTCCTTCAACGATATTTCCATCAAAATCACAAACAACCATATCCTCTGGTGTCATCACATCATAATCTACACCTGAAGGCTTAATGACAAATAATTTTTGCTCATGGTCGGCTTGACTAACATTCCCCCATGTATATTTAATTAAGCCTCTTTTTGGTAATTCTAAATTCTCTTCATAAACGATTCTTTTTAATTCTTCTAACATTTTATTCTCCTCAAGATTTAAAATAACTAATGGCTGCTTTTTCGATTGGTAATCCTAATTTATAACTTGATAAATAGGCTTTTGCGTTCTTTACTTCTTCTCCTTCAGGTTGAACGGTAACATTTTCTATTTCCTTAAAGACAATTGTTTCTAAATACTCATTTAAAGCTAAATCAGCATGATTTAAATAATCGGCTAATAACGCCATTCCCCAGGCACCACCTTCATTTGAAGTTGTTGTAACCGTGACGGGAATATTCAAAATATTAGCTAAAATAGTTTGCGCCACTTTAGGGGTAGTAAAGATACCACCATGACCTAGTAATTGATCAATCTCGATTTGTTCATTTTGGGTTAATAATTCCATCCCAATGGCCAGTGTACTAAAAGCTGATAATATTTGAGATTTAAATAAATTCGCTAAGTTAAATTGACTGTTAGGCTGACGGACTAGTAATGGTCGACCTTCTTCAATTTGGATAATATTTTCTCCTGAGAACAGTCCATAGTTTAATAATTGACCACAGTTTGGGTCACCTTCTAATGCTTGATTAAATAACAGTGTATACGTTTGATCAAGAGATAATGGACTCCCCGCCTTTTGAGCAAACTCATAGAAGAGATTTACCCAAGCATTAATATCGGAGGTACAGTTATTAGCATGTACCATTGCCACATCATCTCCGCTTGGAGTGGTAACCATATCAATCTCAGGATATATATTACTCAAGGGTTGTGCGAGTACAATCATAGCAAAAATAGAAGTACCTGCTGAAACATTACCTGTTTTCGGACTCACACTATTGGTCGCAACCATGCCGGTTCCTGCATCACCTTCCGGAGGGCATAGACGACTTCCTGGCTCTAAATCACCCTCTGGATCAAGCAACAAAGCGCCCGCTTGTGTTAGTTTCCCTGCATCTTGACCCGCAATGAGTACTTCAGGCAATACCGTTTCAATCTGCCATGGAAATACTTTGCTCTCAATCAATTTATCAAACTGCATCAATTTTTCTTTATCATACTGTTGAGTTGTCGAATCAATTGGAAACATCCCAGAAGCATCTCCTACTCCTAGTACTTTTCTATCTGAAAGCAACCAGTGGATGTATCCGGCTAAAGTCGTCATAAAATCTAATTCATAAAGATGGGGTTCTGAATCCAAAACTGCTTGATACAAATGAGCGATGCTCCAACGTTCCGGTATATTAAAATGAAATTCATCCGTTAATAATTTAGCAGCTTCAGTTGTATTATTATTGCGCCAAGTTCTAAACGGTACTAACAGATTTCCTTCAGCATCGAAAGGTAAATAGCCATGCATCATCGCGCTAATGCCGATTTGTCCAATCTTCGTTAAGGTTACTCCATATTGATCTTTTACTGCTGCTTTTAGATGGGTAAAGCAAGTTTGTAGTCCTTCAATGATGGCATCTTGACTATACGTCCAAAAACCATCTACTAATTGGTTTTCCCATTGATAAGAACTATCGGCTAATAATTTTTGTTGGTCATCGATTAAGATGGCTTTAATTCTAGTAGAACCAAATTCAATTCCTAAACTTGTTTGTCCGAGCAATAATTTTTCTTTTATTTCCATTTAATCACCTCTTAAAAACAATGTATCCCCTTACAATATAAATTATAAATATTTTGTCCGTACATGTCAATGGTTAATTTTATTTGTTTGTACAAAAAAAGAGATAACATCACTGTTATCTCTCAACTAATTCACCTACAAATATTTCCGTCTCAATGGCTTTATTTTTTTCGATTGATTCGATGATTTTATTAGCCGCTATTCTTCCTAATTCATCTTTTATATGTTGGACACTACTAAAACCGCCTACCGCTGAAAGGATAGAATTATCGTGACTGGATAATTGGAGTTTACTTCCTAAAATAGGGCTCTTTGATTCTACTAATTGTTGTAATTTTAATGCCACCTTATCATTATAGCAAACAAAAGTTCGAGTCGTCGTTTCATCATTTATGACTTGGTTAGCAATATTAGCCAAAGCTGCATCGAGTGTTTCAGTTGTATAAGTATGAATAGCTTCTTTACTAAAACTAACACCTTTTTCTTCAAAGGCTTTAATAAACCCTTTCATTCTTAATTTTCCTTGTAAATCATCAATCTTCGTAATTAAGCCAATATTCGTGATTCCTTGGTTAAGCCAAAACTCAGTTGCTTTTTGCGCGGCTTTTCTATCATCCATCGCAATATACGGTAAATCGAGTGTTTCATAATAAGCATTAATAAACAATATGGGGATACCCAGTTCTTTAAATTTTGAATAGTAAGCAATATTAGGATTGAATAAATTACTCTTTGTTGGTTCGACAATTAAGCCAGCTACTTCCTCATCCAACATACGTTTTAGACAAATTTCTTCTTGGACAATATCATTATCGGTACTTGCTAAAACAAGGCTGTAATTATTTTGTCGTAGTACCTCTTCAATTCCTCTAATAATATCGGGGAAAATATAATCAGACAGATAAGTAGTGATGACACCAATTTTTCGCGTTGAATTGTTATTCGTCGACTCAATCAAACGATTTTTTACATAGGTTCCTGATCCTTTTTCAGATCGTAAATAACCTTCATTGATTAAAATCGAGAGTGCTTGTCTAATGGTATGTCGACTAACATCAAATTGTTCCTGTAATTTGGCTTCGGTAGGAATCACATTGCCAACGGCATAAGTTCCCTTTATTATTTCTTCTCTTAAAACTTCAGCTATTTGCTGGTATTTCGGTAAATTCATCGCTTAATCTCTCCACCTATAATTTGTACGTACATTTATTTTAACGGATTATCCATTAAAATACAATATAAAAAAATTGGAGAAAATTAAATTTTATCCTCAACTTACTCTTTTCTTCAATTCAATTGCATTGGGAATAATCACACAAAACCATTTTGAATGAACGAAAAATCAATGATTCGATTATTATGCAATTGATTTGTCAATTTATGAATGTTTATAATAAATCGACACGGATTGGATTGAAAAAATCCATAAAAATTGAGTTTTCTGCTAATGGAATGCATCCATGTTCAACATTAGAGCGAAGTGCTAAGGTGTCACCTTCATTGACAATTCTTTCTTCTTGTTCACCATTTTCGTGAATAATTAAAAACTTGAATGTTCCTTTTTTAATATAAGTAATTTGTTCATGAAAATGCTTATGGGTCGCGATTGCTGAATTTTCATCAACTGGATGTTCAAATGCCATCTCCACTAACATACTTCCGTCCAAAATTTGGGCAATACGTCTTTTAGAATTATCCGTTAATTGTACCCATTCTTGATTAATTGCCATATTCATCCCCTCCATAATATAAGTTTATTTTATCAAATAATTAAGTTTTTGAATATACATAATTTTGTAAGTGCAGCTCTTAACTATCACGTTTAACTATCATCATTGCGCATTAAGAAAACGAGAATCAGTTATATAGTCTAGGCATAGCCAGTCAAACTTGAAATTAATCTTCATCGTTTTATACTTTTAGTATCATTATTCCTATCTACCATTTAAGGAATTTCGAATTTAAAATGCTCACAAAACGCATTATTTATTCAAGAATGTTGATTTAATAGGATTTATAGAACAAAAAAAGGCACATAACTTCATCACTTATAGCTGCTACCTTCCGGTCCTGACTCGATTCGTGAATCCGTTATTGCCTTTATTTATTATAACATATTTATTTTGAGAATTCCAATCTTTTTCAATCTTTAATAATGAACACTTTCGATAGTATCCCAATAATGTTATACACATCCAAAACTCCTGAGGAAAGCTAACCATCGTAATCTTTAAAAATATCTCAAGTAGTCAAAAAGATGTTACAAACGTCAAAAAATTCTGATAACACGGTTACCTTTATTGATCCTGTTGTTTGTTTAAGCATTAATTTACTTTATACGATGCTTTCATCGTTTTTGGTCCATATTGATGGCACCTGTTGATACATAAATTCTAATTCCACCAAAAGAGCTAATAAACATCAACCGTTAACTATTTTTTAGCGAATTGTGCTAGTTTATCAACAAGACATTGATAGTTATCCACAGTTAATGTGTAAAATGTTGACAGCTTTGTGGATAACTATTAACTCTTTGTGGATAACTTTTTCTTTTTCCGTAAGTTTCTGAAAAAATTAGTCAGTTTTGCTCCACATTCATCTGCTAGTATTCCCGAAATAACTTCTGGTTCATGATTAAAACGAGGTTCTTCTAATAAATTGAGCACACTTCCTACACTGCCTGCTTTTGGATCACGGGCTCCATAGACCACTGTTTTAACTCGCGACAATATAATGGCACCTGCACACATGGCACATGGTTCTAACGTTACATATAGTGTCGCATCCTCTAATCGCCATTTTTCTAAAATTTGATTGGCTTGGTCGATGGCTAATAATTCGGCATGTGCAATCGCTCGTTTAGAAATTTCTCTTAAATTATGTGCTTTAGCAACGACTTTGTTATCTACAACTATGATAGCACCAATGGGTACTTCTCCTTGCATTTCAGCTAATGAGGCTTCCATAATTGCTATTCGCATAAATTTTTCATGTTTCAACCGTTGTGTTTCAGTTAATTCCATTTCTTTGCGACTCCTTATGATTATCTATTTAGGCTAATACAGATTATCTCTCATTCTTTCAGCATAAAATTAAAGATGGCATATAGTTAAAATTGACATAATATTTGCTTCGGGTAGTCATCCTGCTTTTTAAATAGCCTTTATACAAACCATACGATAGTCATCTAGCACTATAGTTACAAGTAAAATACAGTGATTCTCATCAAGTGTGAGGATAGGCTCTTTAATTTTTCAAACATGATTCCTCTTATCTTCAATCCTATTACAAAAATTGAGTTTACTAAGCAGGATTTTCATACTCTGTATTATTTTATATGCCTAAGGTCCATTCGACATTTTTTATTACATCCATGTTTTTTGTTGCATTCTGTCTCTAAAAATATACTTTCAAGCTGCACTTATGGTACACTATTAATAACTAATTTTCAAGGAGAGGATATTTTGATAAATTCCATTATACAGCTCTTTCCAGAAGCGATGATTAATCCAACAAATGTAGAGGATTTGAGACAGACGCATCATATTATTACCGTTGAAAGTCAAATAATGGCGATTCCTTTTTCTTCCTTATCTCATAAAGAAATATCGTTGCTTAACATTGTCAGTGATCAAGATAATTTTACTCCAATTACTCGAAACTCTCATTGGCAAAACTTTCTGGAAAAAAAATCTACTAATATGCCGATTATTTCAGGAAATCTACAAATTTTACATATTAATTTTAGAAAATTACCAGAAAACTTTGACGATGAACTTTGGTTTAATACACTAAAGGAATCAAGCCATCAGATTATTGATTGGTTTACTAAAAATGAGCGTCGATATAGTGTTGTTTTAAGAATCAAACCCAACGATGAAATCTCAATTGATCAACTCCTTGGTGTTATTCAATCGTTAGATGCTGATTTTGATACGGTCACTCAAGCAATTATTGGTTTAGTCCATCAACTCTCAGTCAACTTACCCATGCGTTATGATGAAGAACTTGCTATTGTTGAACAAAGTTTTCAAACAGAATTATTAGGTGTATTAACTCAAATTACACCCGTATTATTAAAACAAATTGGTAAAAAAGCGCTTAGCGATTTACCCCTATTGACTCCTTTGAAACAAGTTATTGTGAATAATACGGAATATTCTTCTCTAATTGAAACATTATTTGAAAATCAAGGAAACTTATCACAAACCGCTGATAAGCTCTTTATTCATCGGAATACTTTAACCTATCGTTTGCAAAAATTTTATAAAGAAACAGGAATGCAATTACAATATTTACCTGATTTAATGATTTGCTTCCTCTGCATTGCTTAGTACCTTTTTTAAAGCAACTTTTAGTCACTTCTATGCAAGGTTTAGAATCTCTAATATTTTTATTGCATTTTTATTCTAGTGTACGATAGATTAATAAATAGTGCTTATAATAGGGTTTTGTGCTATAATAATGAATGAATTTAACATTATTCTTTTGATACTCACTGAATATTTTGGAGGTTATTATGAACTTACGAGACTTAGAATATTTCAAATATTTAGCTGAAAGTTTGAGTTTCACTAAAACAGCTGAACATTTTTTTGTGTCTCAACCTTCTATTTCGATTGCTTTAAAAAGATTAGAAGATGAATTTGAGACTACGTTAATTCAAAGAGAACGATCAGCTAAAAATATCCATTTAACACCGACTGGACATACCTTATATCAACGCACTATCGATATGCTAGGTTTATATGCCCAGACGAAGCTAGAAATTAAAGCAGTGGGGATTGATACAATTCAGCTAGGTTTAGTTCCAGCGATTGGAAATTTATTTTTACCTCAACTTTTAGCAAATGCTAACGATTATTTACAAAACTTAAAATTAATTGAAGAGAATACAACTGATGCATTATTCGATTCATTAAGAAAACAAAAATTCTCTATCGCTATTATGGCTCACGACCAACCAACATTTGCTAATCTCTGGATTGATACTTTTCCTATTGCGAAAAGTCCATTAAAATTATTTGTCTCACAAAACCATCCTTTAGCCAGATATCGTGAACTAAGCTTAATGGAACTCGTTGATTTACCTTATGTTTCTTTATCAAATGGTACTATCCACGAAAAATTATTCCAAAATTGGGCCACAACAAATCATTTATCGTTGGATAATGTGTTTTACTGCAATGATATGAATACTCTCTCTTCACTTGTTGCTTCTGGTGAAAGAGTCGCACTTTTAATGGAAAATGTCTCTCTAAATCGTGATGATTTAGTTGCGATTCCGATTAAGAACCCACCTGTTGGTTACTTGAATTTAGTTATTAACAATGAAATGGTGTTATCTGATACGCAAAAAGCTTTTAATGATTTATTAATTAAAAGTATTGAGGGTTAATCAATAGAGTTCGTACCGTTATATCCAAAAATAAATAAAAGCAAACAAAAAGAGTTAGAACCTATTCCTATTGGAGTAGTCCTAACTCTATTTTTTTGAGCCAAAATTTATTATCATTTTGACAATAATTTTTTAAAATGGCATTCTGACAGTCACAAGCGAATTAAAAATTTTTTGATATTGATTGCATGAACGACCATCATATCAGTGACCCTAAAAGTAAGAGTATTTTCTATCATTTTTGGGAGTCACTGTCGCATGATTAGCTTGATTTTTTAAAAGAATGACTCGATTATTTACTCTTCTCTTTACTACGGTTATTAATATTTATCGAACCACTTCTACCGCCAATCGTGATTTTGTCACCTAAGGCAATTGTACCACTTAATAGTAGTTCACTTAATTCATCTTCAATTTGTTTTTGAATAGCGCGGCGAATTGGTCTTGCACCGTAATCTGGATCAAACCCTGCTTCAGCAATAATATCGACTGCTGTATCTGTTACGCGGGCTTCAATTTCTAATTCTTCTAAACGTTTCACAATTTCAGCAGTATGTAATTTTACAATCTCACGAATGTTTTCCTTACTTAATGAGTGGAAAACAACTGTCTCATCAATACGATTTAAGAATTCTGGACGGAATGCACGTTTTAATTCTTCACGTATTCTAGATTCCATCGCTTCATGGTTTTGTGTTACTGATACTGCACCAAACCCAACTGATTTTTCATCTCTTAAGGCTGTTGCTCCTAAATTGGACGTCATGATAATAATAGTGTTTCTAAAGTCTACTTTTCGACCTTTACCATCTGTTAAATGGCCATCATCAAATACTTGTAATAAAATATTAAAGACATCTGGATGAGCTTTTTCAACCTCATCTAATAAAATTACACTATACGGTTTTTGACGTATTTTTTCAGTCAATTGCCCTGCTTCTTCATACCCCACATATCCTGGAGGAGATCCTACTAAACGAGAGACACTATGTTTTTCCATGTATTCCGACATATCAACTCGAATCATACTATCTTCGCTACCAAAAATTGCTGTTGCTAAAGTTTTGGCTAATTCTGTTTTTCCAACACCGGTAGGTCCTAAAAATAGGAATGATCCAATTGGACGTTTCGGTGATTTCAAACCACTACGAGCTCTACGAATCGCTCTGGCAACTGCTTTGACGGCTTCATCTTGCCCAATTACACGTTCATGTAATTCAGCTTCTAGATTAATCAATCGTTTGCTTTCGCTTGATTCCATTTGTTGCACGGGCACTCCTGTCGCTAAAGCAACTACTTGCGCCACATCTTGTGCTGTTACTTTCAATTGCGATACTGTTGAATCATCATTTGCTTTTTCCTTAGCTTTATCAAGTTCCGCTAATTGCTCCTCTAGAGCAACTTCTTTTTCTCTTAAATTAGCGGCTTCTTCAAAATCACGATTGAGAATTGCTGCTTCTTTTTTATTGCCAATTTCAGCTAACTGATGTTCAATTGTTTCAGTCGTGACTTTATTTGGCATAATCGCAGAATCAATACGAACACGTGCAGAAGCTTCATCAATTAAATCTACCGCTTTATCTGGCAATCGTCTTGCTGTCATGTAGCGAGAACTTAATTTTACAGCGGCATCGACTGCTTCGTCAGTAATTTCGACTTTATGGTGATCTTCATATTTTTCTTTTAGCCCGTTAATAATTAAGATGGATTCTTCTTGACTAGGCTCATCAATTTGTACTTTAGAGAAACGTCTTTCTAATGCTGCATCTTTTTCAATATACTTTTGGTATTCATCTAAAGTAGTGGCACCTACTACTTGTATTTCTCCACGAGCTAAAGCAGGTTTTAATATATTGGAAGCATCAATCGCTCCTTCAGCTCCCCCAGCACCAATTAATGTATGTAATTCATCAATAAACAGAATAATATTACCGTCTTCAGAAATTTCTTCGATAATTTTTTTCATGCGCTCTTCAAATTCACCGCGATATTTCGTTCCCGCTACTAATGCTCCCATATCTAACATAATTAAACTTTTCTTAGCGATATCTTGAGGAACATCTCCTTGAATCATTCTTTGAGCTAATCCTTCTGCTATAGCTGTTTTACCGACACCTGGTTCCCCAACTAAGACCGGATTGTTTTTGGTTCTACGACTGATAATTTGCACAATTCGGTGAACTTCTTTTTCACGTCCAATCACCGGATCCAATTCATTTTGTCTAGCTAGCTCAGTTAGATCTCTAGAAACTGAATCAAGTGTTGGTGTTTTAGACGTCTTTTGTGCCTCTTTATTGTTACGAGGATTTCTTCTACGTCGATTGTTACCACCACTGGTTGGGTCTTGACTAGCTAAGCCAATTAATTCATAAATTGTTTTGCGTAATTCATCAAAATCAACACCAACGTTTCTTAGTAAAACTGTTGCTAAAATTTCTTCTTTTAAAATACCTAATAATAAATGCTCGGTTCCAACTTTTGGAGCGCCTAAGCGTTTCGCATCATTGGAAGCATTCATAATAACTTTTTTGGCACGTGGAGAATAAGGTATGACTCTTTCGGCATTGAGTCGTGGTTGGCTAAATTTTCCATGAATGGCTTCTAATTCTAAAATTAATTCATTGAAAGTAGCGCCATGTTCTCTTAATGCTTTTCCAGCAATTCCAGTTTCTTCACGAGATAAACCTAATAATATATGTTCTGTGCCGACTGCTTGATGTTGCATATAATAGGATTGTTCTGCAGCATAAATCATCGCTTGTCGTGCACTTTCTGTAAATAGTTCTTCAAACATTTTTATTCACCTCTTATTCGTATGTATAACGGAGTTGGTATAGAAAAGTTTTAAGTAATTGAGCTCTCGCAATTTGTTCTTCCTCCGTTATTGTTTGTAAAACAGCTTTTTCAATTACAGATAAAATCAAAGCAGCTTCCCTTTGAGTTATAATCTTTCTTTCTGTTAAAGTTTCGATGATATTGATCCCGTTTCGTTGACTTATCTGATTGCCAATTAAATCAATCATTTGATCGATTTCGTCTACTTCATCCACCAGATGGACTTTCAGTATTCGGATATAGCCTCCTCCACCTCTTTTACTTTCCACTAGGTATCCATGTTCTTGTGTAAAACGAGTATTAATAACATAGTTTATTTGCGAAGGCACACAATCAAATCGATTGGCAATGTCACTTCGCTTGATTTCAAGATGTTCTTGATTTTCCAAATACGCTTTTAAATACGCTTCAATAATATCCGTCATATTTCGTTGAGTCACAGTCTCGCCTCCTTTAACATTGACTTTCTTTGACCATTATACAATAATAATTCCTCTTTGAAAAGAGGAAAGACTTAAAATCTTATATTTCGGTCCTTATTTGGCTAATTTTGATTTATTTCTTGATAATTGACAGCATATCGTTGGAATAATTTATTCAATAATGGGAATAATAAGATAAAAAATACCACATTACCAGCTGAATGAGCCAAATCAAAAGGTAAACCATTTAAATAATAAACCCAAAAGTTTTCTACTTGTATTAAAAAAGTCCACAACCACGAAATACTAAAACCAAACAATATACCTGCGATACCGGTAACTACTGCTCGACTACCAAATAATATATAATCACTTTTTACCATTTTCTCTAATAATCTATTGCTGAAGTAAACAAAAATAACCACGATAAGATAGCTTATGATTTGTAACACGACCCATGGCCCCATTCCCAAAATGAGATTTGAAACTAGCATCGTCAAAGATGATACGATAGCGCCATCTTTAAAACCTAATAAAATGGTCACAATTGCGATAATAGCTGTAACGGGTTGTACATTCGGTATGAATGCAAAGAAAATTCTCCCCACCACACATAATGTTGTTAATAGTGCAACTTGCGTAATCCATAATGTAAAACCTTTTTGTCTCACCAATTTATTCCCACTCCCTACGAAATTCGAAAATGCTTTTATCTATTTATATTCACTCACTATTATACCTGGAAATAAAGTCATTGTGTTCAAAATATTAAATAGATACACAATTTTTTGGTGATTATAACGGGAGTGGAGCAGAAGTAGAAAATCAAATGATTTTCGCTTCGTCTGTCAACCCCCGCACAGTTGGGAGGAGACCAGAAGTAGAAAATCGAATGATTTTCGCTTCGTCGGCCTACCCCCGCACAGTTGAGTAGGCCTCAAACAAGTCGAAAGACGCAGTTTGAGGCCACTCAACCACTGCGCTTTTAATTACCGAACAATAATCTTGACTAAAATTTATTAAGTTTAAGCCCAGCCTCTTGAGCAGTCACATAAGAACTACTTTACATAATGACTACTAATAATTGACAAACTGACCAGAGAAAGAGTTGTTTTATTAGTACCTAACCAAAAAAGACCCCAGTTGCTACTACAACTGAAGTCTAAGAAACACTGACAGATCAATGTTTAAATTATGCCGAGGACCGGAATCGAACCGGTACGGGTATCACTACCCGCAGGATTTTAAGTCCTGTGCGTCTGCCAGTTCCGCCACCCCGGCAAAGGATATTTTGGAACCTTTGATTATTATTAATCAATGCCGGCTAAAGGACTTGAACCCTCGACCCTCTGATTACAAATCAGATGCTCTACCAACTGAGCTAAGCCGGCCTGTGAATGTGATTCACAACATGATTAATAATACCTTATTTACATCTATATTGTCAATACAAATTATGACATTCTTACGAATTATTGCTGAAATCTTTCAATAAATTGGTCTCTTCCGGAACCTTGTCGATACCGTTGATAATGAGTCGGATTTTTCTTATAAAAATCCTGATGATAATCTTCAGCAACAAAAAATTCGGTTGCCTCAGTAATCGGTACTACAATTGGTTTTGAAAATCGTTGACTCAAATCTAAATGTTCTTTGGATTGTTCAGCTAATTTTTTTTGTTCAGGAGTAGTATAAAATATTTCTGGTCGATACGAAGATCCGCGATCCACAAATTGTCCTGCTAAATCCGTAGGATCAATGACAGACCAGTATACTTCTAATAGCTTTTGATAAGAAATTATCGCTGGATCATAGGTAATTTTTACCGCTTCAGTATGGCCAGTCATTCCTGTTTTTACTTGTTCATAACTTGGATTCATAACATGACCACCTGTATAACCTGATTCAACTGAAATAACCCCTGGCCACTGATCAAATGGATGGACCATGCACCAGAAACAACCTCCTGCAAAAATAGCAACTTCTTGACTCATCTATATCACCTCTAATTAAATATGTTAGTAAAAAATTTTCGAATTGCTTCGATTATCGTTATAATAAATCTCATTATTGATTGTAAAAATTTTCCAAAAATAGATTTTTCAGGTATCGATTCATTCGCCACTACCTGTACTTCACTGTTTTGAGCCGTTGGTAGGTACTCAATGGCATAATGTTGAAAATCCATTTTTAATGTTCCTAAAAAATCTCCTTTATCTATTGGAGCGGTTATATAATTTTGGTATCCAGTTTTCTCTTCATTGGGTATAAATTGATAATCAATGTTTAATTGATTATCGCCTTTTGGTACACTGAGTACGAAATCATCTGTATAAACAGAATGTATGACATCTCTTGTACCTCCATCTACATTTATAACAGGGATTTCATCGGTCAAACTCTCTTTTTTTACAATAATCTTCGTATCAAAACTGCTCTTAGCATATTGAATCAATTGTTCAACAGGATAATAGGGGTCTTCTTGATTCTCTAACACACCGATTACTACCGCTAAATAGGTCGTCTCTTGATCACTGCTACTTATCACTTGATTATAGCCATTTTGGGGAGCATAGCCAATAAACATTCCATTGACTGACAGTTTGGTGTCTTTTAATAATGGATTATTGCTTGTTGTTTGAAAAGCATCATCTGTATCTGCTTTAAAATTTAATTCCTTAGTCGAGGCATATTCTAAATATTGTGGATAATCTTTGTATAATCTGAAAGCCACTGTTGTAATAGCCTCCGCACTCATTTTATTAGTTTGACCTTGATACTCTTCTACACCTGTCTCATAATCATTAGGTAACCCCAAACTATCGACAAATTGATAATTTGAAAGTTGCCATTCACTTAACTTTTGCTCCATTAATTTTATAAAATCTGCTTCATTGGATGCAATTTTTTCAACTAGAGCCAACGCTGCACCATTCGCATTTTTTACTGCGATGGCCGTTATTAACTCTTCTACCGTATATGAAAAATCCTGTCTTAAAGGAACGTTCGGTATATCATAATCTTGACTGAGCTCATAAGCAGAATTAGAAATAGGGACTATATCCTCTAAATTAATTTTTTCTGTTTCAATTTGTTCAAAAACTATATATAGCAGTAATACTTTTGACAAGGATCCAATTTCTAAAAGATCTTCAGAATTTTTATTAAAGAGAACCTGCCCATTATCACCATTGATTAACATCATAGACTGAGCAGGTAAATTTTCAATATTTAATTCTTGAGCACTGACTAAACTATGCTTTGGTAGCACCAGTAATACAGATAATAATAAAATCAATATTTTATTAATCATCTTCATTTATAATCTACTCATCTCGATTCTAAATATCATTTCGTTATTCTCAATCATAGCATAAATGATACCATTATGTAACTCTACAATATTTCTAGCGATTCCTAAACCAAGACCCGTTCCAGGAATAGCAGAATTTCTTGAGGTATCTGCCCGATAACTTCTTCGGAAAACTTTTTCCAATTCTTCTAATTTTAGAAGCTCACCATCATTGATTACATCCATAATGATCTGGTCATCATCTTTTATTAGGTTAGCATTCATTTTTATTTTAGTGGCACCATGTCCATATTTTAGCGCATTTGATAATAAGTTATTAAATACTCGTGCCATTTTTTCTGGGTCAAAATAAACAATTAAGTTTTTAGGCATCACATTGATTTCAATTTCAATATTTTTTTCAGCTGCTTCTAATTCAAATTCTGCTGCCAGTTGTTCAAAGAAAAAATCTAGATGAACTTCTTCAGGGGTAACTTCATATGAAACTAATCTCGAAGCGGCGTAATCAAACAAATCATTGACCATCACTTGCATACTCATTGCTTTTTGATAAGCAATATGAGTATATTCTAGTAATTGTTCTTCTGAATGATACCGTTTGTTTTCAATTAAACCTAGGTAGCCGATGATAGAGGTTAAAGGGGTTCTTAAATCATGCCCCACATTGGCGATTAACTCATCTTTAGTCTTTTCTATTCGACGTTCTTCCTCCATCGCATGAACCGTACTATCAACCAAAGAATTAACACTCCGTACAATTTCTGATAATTCATCAACCTGCATATCTGGAATTCTTAATTGATAATTCCCTCTCGCAATATAAGTTAAGTATTCCAAAAGATGATTCAAGTGGATAGTAGAAATTTTACGCTTCATCTGCCAATATGCCAGTCCTATTCCTAAAAAAATCATCACAACAGCAAAAGATTGTTTTGCTAATTCTAACTTTGCAGGAGTCCACTTAAAATATTCATAAGCAGTCATTTCTTCTTCGCCATACATACCTATAGGCAGGCTTAAGAACTCGATAAACTGGAGTGTGACACTCAAGTATAAAAAGTAAAATACCCCCATGGTAAGTAAAATTTCTAACACTAATTCAACTATTTCGTGTCGTCGAAATTTTACTGTAGGTAGTTTGTCTTGACTAAGCTTCAATTTTATACCCAACACCCCATACTGTACGGATTACTTTTTCACCACCAGTCGCTTCCTCAATCTTATCTCTTAAGTGACTAACGTGAACCATAACCGTTTTGGCACTGACAACACTTTCTTGATTCCAAACAGCTTCAAAAATTTCATTCGCACTAAATACGCGATTAGGATGACTCGCTAATAAAAATAAAATTCCAAATTCTATTGCGGTAAGTTGAATTTGAACACCAGAAAGAGTTATAACTTCATGAGATTCCTTCTTAATTTCCAGTGGACCGACCATGAGGGTGTCCGGTACTTCTGGTTGCATATAATTTTGTTGGCGTCTTAAAATAGATTTAATTCTAGCAACCACTTCTAATGGATTAAATGGTTTGGTGATATAATCATCGGCACCACTAATTAATCCTTGTATTTTATCTGTATCTGATGATTTAGCACTTACCAGAATAACAGGTAAGCTTTTTTGGTTTTTTCGAATATATGATAAAACTTTCAAGCCATCCACTTGTGGAATCATAATATCCAATAATACCATATTTAGATTTGTTTCTTCCTCTAAAATATTTAACGCTTGTTGACCATTATAGGCTTTTAAAACCTCGTAACCTTCGTTTTGTAAATAAATATTGAGCAACTCCACAATTTCACGATCATCATCTACCATTAAAATTTTTGTATTCATCACTTCACTTCCCTTTTCAATACTCTATTCTATTATACCTATTTTTTTCATAATAGTGTTAAAAAATCATTTAAAATATGGAATTCTTAGGAAAATTTTATTTCATAGCAAAAAAAAAGAATGATGATTTCCATCATTCCTTTCTTATTTGTATGAAATAATAATCTATCGAAGATTATTTTACTTCTACAGAAGCTCCAACTTCTTCTAATGAAGCTTTTAATGCTTCAGCGTCTTCTTTAGATACGCCTTCTTTAATCGCTTTAGGAGCGTTGTCAACTAATTCTTTAGCTTCTTTTAATCCTAAACCAGTAGCTTCACGAACTGCTTTAATAACTTTGATTTTTGAGTCTCCAACAGATGCTAAGATAACATCAAATTCAGTTTTTTCTTCAGCAGCAGCACCACCAGCAGCAGCTACAGCTACAGGAGCAGCAGCAGTTACGCCAAATTCTTCTTCGATTGCTTTTACTAAGTCATTTAATTCGATAATTGTTGCTTCTTTAATTTCAGCAATAATGTTTTCAATATTTAAAGCCATTTATATTTCCTCCGTTTATGTTTTTATAAGTAATAATTGATTATGCTGCGTCGTCTTCTTTAGATTCAGCCACAGCTTTGATAGCCAATGCAGTATTGCGAACTGGCGCTTGTAATACAGAAAGTAACATTGATAATAATCCATCGCGGTCTGGTAATTTCGCTAAAGCGTTAATATCTTCAGCTGAAGAAACTTCACCTTCAATTAAACCACCTTTGATTGATAAATGTTCTACTTTATCAGCAAATTCTGCAACAATTTTAGCAGGTGCCACTACTTCAGATTCAGAATAAACGATAGCTGATGGTCCTACGAAAACTGAGTCCATACCTTCGATACCTGCTTCTGCTGCTGCACGACGTAAAATAGTGTTTTTAACAACTTTCATGTAAACATCGTTTTCACGTAATTCTTTACGTAAATTAGTAACTTCTTCTACAGTTAAACCTAATGAGTCTACAACGACTACTGATGCAGCTGCTTTTAATTTCTCTGCAACTTCTGTTACTTCTTCTTGTTTTTTCATGATTACTGTTTCTTTTGTCATAAGTTTCACCTCCGTCTTATTGAGCTAGAGATTTTCAAAAAAAAATCTCTATGTCACCTTAGACACAGAGAGATAGATCCATAAATTCGGAACTTCCTCGGCAAGAAATTAAGGCGTTCGCCACTTGCTGTCTACGGTAGTTTAACACTTTATATATAATACAAAAAAGAATGTTATAAGTCAACCCCTAAATGAGGTTGACTTTCATTTTTTTAAATTGTTGTTGGATCGATTTTAATTCCAGGGCCAAATGTAGTACTTAAAGCTAAGTTAGTGATATAAGTACCTTTAGCAGTAGCTGGTTTTAAGCGAACGATTTGATCGTGTAATGCTTTAAAGTTATCTGCTAATTTAGCATCTTCAAATGATACTTTACCAATTGGCACGTTTACGATACCTGCTTTGTCGGCACGGTAAGTAACTTGTCCTGCTTTAATGTCTTCAACAGCTTTAGTAACATCCATTGTTACAGTACCTGTTTTAGGGTTAGGCATTAATCCTTTAGGCCCTAATACACGTCCTAAACGACCCACTTGACCCATCATATCAGGTGTTGCTACCATTACATCAAAGTCTAACCATCCATCGTTTATTTTATCGATTAAGTCAGCTTCACCAACAAAATCAGCACCTGCTGCTTCTGCTTCTTTAGCTTTTTCGCCACGAGCGATAACGACAACACGAGAAGTTTTTCCTGTACCGTGTGGTAATACCATAGCCCCACGAATTTGTTGATCAGCTTTTTTTACGTCAATGCTTAAATTGTATGAAACTTCAACAGTCGCGTCAAATTTTGCGAAGTCGATTTCTTTTGCTAAAGCGATAGCTTCAGTCATGTCATATTTTTTAGTGCGGTCAACTTTTTCTAAAGCTGCACTAAAGTTTTTGCTTTTTTTAGCCATTTTTTATTTTCCTCCTATACTTGTGGTTATAACGGTTTGACCTCCCACACCCGATAGAAAACGGGGCGAGAAACTACACTGCGCTTAATCTTGGACAGTGATACCCATAGAACGAGCAGTACCTTCAACGATGCGCATTGCTGCTTCTACGCTAGCTGCGTTTAAATCTTCCATTTTAGTTTCAGCAACTTCTTGAACTTGTGCTTTGGTAATAGTTGCTACTTTTGTTTTGTTTGGTACACCAGAACCTTTTTGGATACCAGCTGCTTTTTTCAATAATACTGGTACTGGTGGTTTTTTAGTGATAAATGTAAATGAACGGTCTTCATATACATCAATTACTACAGGAATAATGAATCCTGCTTGGTCTTGTGTACGAGCGTTAAACTCTTTACAGAACCCCATAATGTTGACTTGCGCTTGACCTAAAGCTGGACCTACTGGTGGAGCTGGGCTTGCTGCGCCGGCTGGAATTTGTAATTTAACTTGTTTTACTACTTTTTTAGCCACGAAAATTCCTCCTATATCTTTTTATTCGTGATGTGGTTTATGGAAAACCATTTCCTCCCACTCATTGTGCGTACTTGCGCACCCAAGTATACTAACACATAACGTGTTAGAAAGCAAGAAGAAAGTATTACTTTTCAATATCTGTTTTTGATTTTTGATTTTGTTGATTATTTAAGTGTGTTAGATAGATAAATAATGCTACCATCATCACGCCTATTGCCAATGTACAGATAAAAATCATATTGTTAGCGTAAGGAAATTGCTTATTATGATGTTGTATGGCTAATCCGAATACACCCAATATTATCGCAATCATCATCATACCATTACCGTATTTTGCATAATAATAACTTGAAAATAAAGCTAATAACAATACCGTCATAATGGCTACAATCACCCATAACATGCCACTAAATGTGATGCCAACTGACTTCATATAAGCGAATAAAGTCACAACGGTTTCAAATATTAACCAACCAACAAAAAATCCAGACGGAAATTTAATTAACCAACTATTTTGTCGTAATTGACTATTTTGGCTAATGATTCGAATCCCTTTTAATAGATAATTAGTCGCAACCGCAATAAATATTAACGACAATAATAAGGAATGATTCAACCAGCTCACTATCCAAAAAATAGTCATTAAGCAACCAATACTGACTATTTCTTTCAGTTGGTGATCAAAGATTTGTTTAAAGCGTTGATTCTTTTCGAAATATTCGATATAAAGTAAATTCGTAATCAGCCAAAAGATACTGATTGCGCCAATATACAAATAATTTTTATGAGGCATCAATAATGATGGGTATATCTTTTGAAGGCTTTCCAAAGATGGTAGTATCATATTTGGAAAAATTACCAAACTTATTATTGTTAGCGTGAAACCTAATAATAATGAATAAAGAATCGGAATTCTTTTAAATATGTCATTCATAGTGGATTAAATCTCTTGTTTCTTAACTTGATGGAATTCGATTTCTGCTTCAGTCTCACGACCAAACATTTCAAGTAAAACTTTTAATTTTTGATGTTCTTGATCAATTTCAACAATTGAACCATTTAAACCGGAGAAAGCACCCTCCACAATTTCTACATAATCACCAACTTTTACATTCAATTCTACACGTTGTACTGGTGTTTCGACATCGCCTAAGATTTGATTCATTTCTTCTTCTAATAAAGGCGATGGTTTACTTCCCGCACCGTGAGATCCGACAAAACCTGTCACTCCTGGTGTATTACGTACAATAAACCAAGCCTCATCAGACATCACCATTTCAATTAATACATATCCTGGAAACGTCTTTGCTACTTTTTTCTTTTCCTCGCCGTCGACTACTTCAATTATTTCTTCTTCAGGTACCACAATTCTGAAAATATTTTCTTCCATATTCATACTCTCTTTACGTAATTCAATATTTTCTCGAACTTTATTTTCATAACCTGAATAAGTATGAAGTACATACCACTCTTTTTTTGCTTCCATCTTAATTCCCCTCACTTTTTTTCCATAATAAAAAACCTACGGCTTGTAGGTTTTTGCTTTAACTCTATTATACAGATAAAATATTAATTTGAAAACTATTTTATAATGATACTAACCAATTAATTAAATTAGCAAATACAGTATCAACACCTGCAAAATATAAACCAAACAAAATAATCATGACAATAACTGTCCATGTATATTTGTTAATTTCGCCTACAGACGGCCAATTTACTCTTTTTAATTCTTCGAAAACACCTTTAATATATCCCATCGTTATCTTCCCATCCTAACTATTTCGTTTCTTTATGCACTGTATGTTTATTGCAATATCTACAAAACTTTTTAATTTCTAATCTGACATTTTTTCCAGATTGTGTTGGAGTCATGTGGTAATTGCGTTGGCCACACTCCGTACACGCTAAAGCCGTTTTCTTTTGTTGTGCCATAGCAATTCCTCCCCATCGATTTACTTACCACTATATGATATAAATCAATTACTTTTTTGTCAAGATAGAATAAAAGGTGTTAAGTTTAATGTTTGCTTATTTTGTTTTTGTGTTAGGCTCGCTTTATCCCCTTTGTCATCCAAAATGCTGTCGACATTTTTTTCGACAACGTGCTAGCGCATTTTCAATCACTCTTCTATCTTCGTTCATTTTTTTAGCAATATTAGGCACACTATTATCTTCTTCAGTCATACGATAGATGAAAACCATTTTTTCTAATTCCGATAAATCTTCAATTAATTGTTCAAGAGTATCTTTTGCGATTACCCATTCGAGGGTATCAGGACCCTCTTCAAATAATAAATCTCCATAAGTATACACTTCATTTTTGCCAGCAACTAAACTCACTGGTTCATTTAATGATAGGAGATTTAGTTGTTGTTCACGCTTTTTTGCCATTAATTTCCTTAAATAATTAATTAAGCGATTTTCGTATACTCTCGCAAAATAACTGGCAACATAGTATTTTCCCTTGATATCATAGTGTTCAATCACTAACATTAACGCAATGCGTCCTTCTTGAAAGTAATCATCCAATTCAAACCCCATAATAGGGTATTGTCTGAAACATTTTCGATATAAAGGTGTAAAACGATAAAATAATTCATTAAATGCTTCGTCATCAAACTCGGCCTGTAACATTACCACTAATTCTTCATTACTTAAGTAGTCCAAACGCATGATTATCCTCCATTCAATTGGAGAAATGCATCCTCATTTATTCTTTATTTTTCGTTTCTAGCTCACGTCTCAAACGGTCTAAATCTGCTAACTGTTCAATTTGCCATGGGCTTCTTCTTCTTAGCATTCCATTGTAATACGTTGAAATTTCAGTTTTTAGTTGCTGTTTTGTATAAGAAATTTCCACTGCTAATTCATTTGCCGATTGTCTTAACGCGCCTCGTTGAAAAATTAGCCATTGCTCGGCATAGTCACTCGTTGCAACGACTACCCTATTTAGAGGTGTGATATATTGATTAACTTCTCTTTCGATATATGAGTCCGCCGTTTCCCCTTCTTTAGTGAACACAACTTGAAGATCGTACTCATCGTATCTTTGTGTAATCCCGGGAACTAAATAGGCATCAAAAATCACAAAAATTTCATCATAGCCTCTTACTTTTTTAAAATTAGATAGTTCCTGTAATAAGGTATCTCGAGCTAGCGCTAATTCATCTTTTTTCATCAAGCTCGCTAGATGTGGCCATGCCCCTATCATATTATAACCGTCGACAAATAGGATATCTTTTTTCTTAAGCATGTGACCACCTCCATATATTCTACTTACCTAGTCGATTGCGCGCCACTTCGTACATTAAAACGCCTGCTGCTACACTAGCATTTAAACTTTGAGTGGTTCCAGTCATCGGAATGGTGACTGTCCCATCACAAGCTGCTATCACATTTTGTGAAACTCCTTGGCCTTCATTACCAATAACGAGTGCAATGGCTCCTTCGCTATTCCAAGTACGCATATCTTCACCTGACATGGCTGTCGCAAAAACCCAGACACCTTTTTGTTTTAATAATTCGACTGTTTGAGCAATGTTGGTCACACGCACTACTGGTACTTTTTCAATTGAACCCGCTGAAGTCTTCGCCACGATACCGGTTAATCCAACAGCACGTCTTTTTGGTATAATGACACCATGAACACCAGTGGCTTCAGCTGTTCTTAGAATTGAACCTAAATTATGCGGATCCTCTATGCCATCCAAAATTAATAAAAAAGGAGTTTCTTCACGTTCTTGTGCCAATTGAAAGCAGTCTTCAAGTGTTTTATATTCAAATGGCGGCAAGGTAATTGCCACACCTTGATGATTCCCATTGTCAGTTAATTCATCTAATTTAGTTTTTGAGACTTCGATAAAAACGACTCCTTGTTGTTTCGCTGCTCTCAGTATATCTTTAACCCCGCTTCCCGTCAGTCCTTTTTGAATAAATAATTTATTTATTTGTTTTTTCTCTTTGAAAACTTTCATTACGACATGACGTCCGAATAAAACTTCAGAATATTCTTCCTTTTCGATTGATTTCGATCGTTTTTCAGAGTGTTGATGTTGTTTCATTTATTCTCCTCATTTTCAATATATTTAATTGCTAAAGTCATTAACTCAGTACATCGCTCTACTTGATTAGTTAAGGATAGCCAACCAATTAGTGCTTCAAAGCCTGTCGCTTGACGATAATCGCCAATCGAGGCATTTTTTGCCTTGGTATTCGCTTTATTATTACGACCTCTTTTATAAATTTCAATCTCTTTTGTTGATAATCGTTCTTCTGAATCAATCCAACTTTTCATAACTTTTGCTTGGCCTTCAGCTGATACATATTTTATCGCAGCACGATGCAACTTATTAGGGGATGTTTGTCCTGATTGAATCACATGTTTGCGCACAAACTGTTCATATACAGCGTCCCCCACATAAGCTAAGGCCGCACCGTTTAATAAGTCAAATGGATTAATCTCGGTCATTATGTTGTCACTCTTTTCCAAGTTGTTCCTTGAGGCGTGTCATCTAATAAGATTCCTTGTGCTTTTAATTGTTCACGAATCTCATCCGCTTTTGCAAAATTTCGTTCTTTACGTGCTTGATTGCGTTCTTCGATTAATTGTTCAATTTCTTCTTCTAAAGTCTCTGTTTCTTTAAAAATAATACCAAAGATACTCATTAATTGCTCAAACTTAGATTGCATCCATTCAATCACTTCTCGATTAACCACTGATGCTTCAAGGTACTTATTCATTACTTTGGTTAAATCGAAGATAACAGTTAAGGCATTCCCAGCTTGAAAATCATTGTCCATTTCAGCTTCGAATTGTTCAATTTTCTCTCTAATCGCTTGTTTAAATTTTTGGTCTTGTTCTGTTAAATCCTGTTCTACTGCATCTTCTAAGCGATGTTTTAGACGACGATTTACTTCTTTTAAGCGTTCTAAATTAGTGGTCGCATCATGAATTGATTTCTCATCAAAACGCAATGGACGACGATAATGGACCGTAGCCAATAAAAATCTTACCACTAATGGATCGACTTCATTGATTAAATCACGTAATAGTACAAAATTCCCTAACGATTTGCTCATCTTCTCATCATCTTGACCAATCGTCACAAATCCATTATGCATCCAATAGTTACTAAATGTATGCCCTGTAGCACATTCAGATTGAGCAATTTCATTTTCATGATGTGGAAATTGTAAATCTTGGCCCCCTCCATGAATATCAATCGTCTCCCCTAAATATTTCGTTGCCATTACGGAACATTCAATATGCCATCCTGGGCGTCCTTCTCCCCAAGGCGAATGCCAATGAATTTCTCCAGGTTTTGCTTGTTTCCATAGAGCAAAATCAAGCGGATCATTCTTTCTTTCCGCAATTAAATCTTGAACTCGCTCACTCGCACCCACTAATAATTCATCAATACTTTGATCGGATAATTGACCATATTTATCAAATGAAGATGTTTTAAAATAGACGTCGCCTGATGATTCATACGCATAACCTTTTTCGATTAACACTTGGATGAATTCAATAATATCGCTAATATTTTCCATTACACGTGGATGAAGGGTAGCCGGCATGACATTAATTGCGGCAGTGTCTTCTTTAAAAGCTTGAATGTATTTGTCGGCAATCGCTTCAGGAGTTATTCCTTCTTCACTAGCCGCTTTAATAATTTTATCATCAACATCAGTAAAATTGCTGACGTAATTCACTTCATAACCACGATAGATTAAATATCGACGGATAGTATCAAATGAGACGGCACTTCTTGCATTGCCAATATGAATATAATTATAAACAGTGGGACCACAAACATAAAAATTTACCTTTCCTTCTACTATCGGTTTAAAAATTTCTTTGGTTCTGGTTAAAGTATTATAAATTTGAATGGCCATAATATTCTCCGTTTCTATCAAGAAAGCCTGTCAAAAATGTGACAGGCTTCACTCTATTGATTATATTAAATTTAAAACTTGATCGATATGATTAATTGCTTTTTCTTTTCCTAGAACTTCAATCACACTTGGTAATTCCGGTCCGTGCATTTGACCTGAGACCGCGATACGAATTGGCATAAATAGCTGGCGTCCTTTAACACCTGTTGCTTTTTGTACTGCTTTAGTTAAAGGTTTAATATTTTCAGCAGTAAAATCTGCTTCATCTAAATTCTCTAATTGTTCTCGCATCGCTTTGATTACAACGGGTGCGGTCTCATTCGCTAATTCTGCTTTTGCTGCTTCATCAATATGAAGCTCATCTCTGAAGAAAAGCTCAGATACTTCAACGACTTCAGCACCGAATGATACTTGTTCATGATATAAACTGACTAACTTAGTCACCCATTCCATTTCTGCTGCAGATGGATTTTCACTTACTCTGCCTGCTGCTTTCAAATGTGGTAAGGCCAATTCCACTACTTTTTCTAGTGGCGCCTGTTTCACATAAGTATTGTTAATCCATTCTAATTTTTTAGCATCGAATGCAGCCGGTGAAGTTGATAAACGATTTTCATCAAATAAGTCGATTAATTGATCATGTGAGAATATTTCTTCTTCGCCAACTGGTGACCAACCTAATAATGTAATAAAGTTAAACATTGCTTCTGGTAAGTAACCTAAATTACGATATTGTTCGATAAATTGTAAAATAGCACCATCGCGTTTACTTAATTTTTTATTGGTCTCACTATTCACGATTAATGTCATATGCCCAAATCTTGGTACTTCCCATCCAAATGCATCATAGATCATCATTTGTTTAGGAGTGTTGGCAATATGATCATCCCCACGTAATACATGAGTGATTTTCATGAAATGATCATCGACTGCTACCGCAAAATTATAGGTTGGCATTCCGTCTCGTTTTTGAATGACCCAGTCACCAGAAATATTTTTGGATTCAAAAGTAATGGGTCCTTTAACGATATCATCGAACTCATAAACAACATTTTCTGGCACACGGAAACGAATAACCGGAACTCGTCCTTCAGCTTCAAATGCTGCTTCTTGTTCCTTAGTTAAGTGAGCATGTTGACCACCATAATGAGGCATTTCTCCTCTAGCTTTTTGCGCTTCACGCTCTTGTTCTAATTCTTCTTCTGTCATATAACATTTATAAGCCTTATCTTCAGCTAATAATTGTTCAATAAGTGGTTGATAAATGTGCAGACGTTCTGATTGACGATAAGGTCCGTATTCACCTGGTTTTTCTGGGGATTCATCCCAATCAATTCCTAACCAAGAAAGATTATCCATTTGACTTTGTTCACCGTGTTCTAAATTACGTTTTAAATCTGTATCTTCGATACGAATGATAAATTCTCCACCGTGATGACGAGCAAATAAATAATTAAATAAGGCTGTACGAGCATTCCCTATATGTAAATCTCCTGTTGGACTTGGTGCATAACGAACACGAATCTTTTGACTCATATTATAAAACTCCCTTTTTATCATTAGTTTCTATTCTACCATGTGAGTGGGCCGGTTTAGCAAAAATCATGCGCCCTGCTGCTGTTTGCAAAGCACTTGTTACAATAACATGGATCCACTCGTTCATATAATACTGACCATCTTCTACCACAATCATCGTTCCATCGTCTAGATAAGCGACGCCTTGTTTGCGCTCAGTACCATCTTTTATTACTTGAACATACATTTGTTCTCCTGGAATAACCACTGGTTTAATGGCGTTGGCTAAAGCATTAATATTAAATACTTTCACATTCTGAAATTCACAAACTTTATTTAAATTATAATCATTTGTGACAATCGCAGCATCCATTAATTTGGCTAATCGAATTAATTTACTATCGACTTCTGATATTTCTTCAAAATCACCTTCATAAAACTCAATCGGAATAAGTGCTTCTTTTTGTAACATATTTAAAGTATCAAGACCTTTACGACCTTTTGATCTTTTTAAGGAATCGGCAGAATCTGCAATGAATTGTAATTCCTCTAATACAAAATTGGGGATTACTAAGATCCCTTCAATAAAATTGGTCCTTACAATATCTACAATACGTCCATCAATAATAACACTTGTATCGAGTAACTTGTACTTATACATATTATCACTCGCTTTACGCTCTAGCAACTGTGAATCTTGATTAAGGGCAGTTTCTTTAACATTTTGTCTACTGTTGATTAATTTCCCCCATTCCTCTTTACGACTCATCGCCGTTTGATATCCTACTAAAGCAGAAGTAACAGAAAAAATAAGTGGTAATGTTGAATTTAGAAAAGGTATATTTAGACTATTAAACGGTAATGAAAATAAATAACCTATTAATAATCCTACAAAAATACCAATCGTTCCTAATATTAAATTTGATGTAGCTAAGTTATTAACCCATTCGATTAATCGTTTAATTCCTTTTTCGATGTATGGAGAAAGTGTCATCCCTAATAACATAAAAACAATAATAAAAATAATAGCATTCACATAGAGATTACTCATCCAATTCGGTGCATTAGGTATTCCTTTCCACAATGATGGCGCAATGGTTAAACCAAAACTTAAACCGATTAACATCGAAAGAGCTGTAATAATTTTTTTAAACATCTTTAACCTCCTTTCTATTTTGGAAAAACTTTCATTAAAGCTTGTTTAATTGTTGATACCGGTATAATTTCAATTGCCAATTGAGTATCTGTTGGTGGCTGATTATTTTTGGGTATAAAAATACGTTTGAAACCTAATTTATTTGCTTCGCTAATCCGTTCTTTAATTTGGGTTACTCGACGAATTTCTCCCGTTAAGCCAATTTCACCAACGAAACAATCGTCGATATTGGTCGGTTTATTCCAGTAACTTGAGGCAATACTCACCGCAATAGCTAAGTCGATAGCAGGTTCATCTAATTTAACCCCACCAGTTGTTTTAAAAAATGCATCTTGATTTTGGACCATCAAACCACAATGTTTCTCCATTACAGCTAATAATAAGGAAACCCTTTGGTAATCAATGCCACTCGCTGTTCTTTTAGCATTACCAAAAACAGTTGGTGTCATTAAGGATTGTACTTCGGCTAATATCGTGCGTGTTCCTTCTAATGAAGGGACAACTGTTGATCCGGTAGCTCCAATCAGTCGTTCTTCTAGAAATAACTCTGATGGATTATTCACTTCGGTCAACCCTACATCCAACATTTCAAAAACGCCAATTTCATTGGTGGAACCAAAACGATTCTTTACTGCTCGTAAAATTCTAAAGCGATTATACTTTTCACCTTCAAAATACAATACCGTATCGACCATATGTTCTAACATACGAGGTCCAGCGATATTGCCCTCCTTAGTCACATGGCCTACAATAAAAATAGCAATTTGATTATCTTTGGCAATGCGCATCAATATATTGGTTGTTTCTCTAAGTTGTGATACACTGCCGGCTACGCCATTATGATCAGGTAAAGTCATCGTTTGAATCGAATCAATGATGACCATATCAGGTGATAAACGACTAATCTCATTCGCAATCACAGTTAAATCTGTTTCAGAATACAAGTAGAAATTATCACTATCCATCGAAAGGCGTTCCGCGCGCATTTTTATTTGTGATAATGATTCTTCACCAGAAACATATAATATTTTTTGGTTTTTATTCGCTAATTGTAATGAAACTTGCAATAACAGTGTGGACTTACCAATTCCGGGATCTCCTCCGATTAAAACCAATGAACCCGTTACGACCCCACCACCTAAGACACGGTCAAACTCTGAAAAATCGGTATTGACCCTTGCTTCATTAATATATTCGATTTCATTTAGTTTTTTGGCATAATAATCGTCACCTGTTCTGTTGGACGCAATACTCGCTCGTTGAACCACTGTTGGCTGAACAATTTGCTCTTCCATTTGATTCCATGCGCCACATTCTGGACATTTTCCTAACCATTTAGGTGATTCATAACCACACGCCATACATTCATACATGATTCGTTTTTTTGCCATGTTGTTATTTTATCCTCCACTTAATTCACTATTAGATGAACCAAATCCTCCCGTTCTTTGCTTTTCACCACCGGTATCTTGATCTGTCTTTAAAAATTTAGTAAAAATGCCTTGTGCAATTCGTTCACCTTTTTGAATGGTTTGATCGTTCAAACCAAAATTAATCATTTGCACATAAATATGACCTTCATTTGCTTCATTATTATAGTAATCTTGATCAATAATCCCGACACTATTAGGAATTGATAAAAAACGTTTTAGTGGATTACTTGAACGGTTAATAATCTGTAAGTATTCATCTTCTTGCATATAGGCTTTTAATCCGGTTGGAATTAGGGTTGGTTTCATCAATGTTTCTACTTTTATCGCTTCTTTTGACTTAGATTCCATGGGATGTTGAAAAATCCATTGTTTCATATCTTTCAAAAAATACGTAATCAGTAAACGCCAATAACTTGGTAATACCACCGTTTCTGCCGCTTCAATATCATATCCTGCGGCGTGATGAGTGGCTCTTTTTGGCAAATTGATTGCTTCATTTTGATACTTTGTAATAACTTCAAACCCTCTAATTGCTTGCTGAGTCATCGTTATCCTCCTTGATTTTATTAATCATTTCTATTTTATCACTAAACCACTATTTCTCAAAACGTAATTTCTTGTTTTTTTAAATATTTATTGAAGCTTCTCATAGGTTGAAAGCCTTTTCTACAGTTTGTTGAATTTATTTTGTGCACTGGGACGATAGATTATTAACCGTTTCCACTTTATAATTAAATCATACAAATAAAACAAAAGGAGTTATTATTGTTATGGTAGATATTAAATTAAAAAATATTCACAAAAAATATGAAGGTTCTGATTTTTATTCAGTAACTGACTTCAACTTAGATATTGAAGATCGCGAATTTATCGTTTTCGTAGGTCCTTCAGGATGTGGTAAATCAACTACATTACGTATGATTGCTGGTTTAGAAGATATTACAGAAGGTGAATTATGGATTGGTGACACCTTAATGAACGATGTTGCTCCTAAAGACCGTGACATCGCGATGGTATTCCAAAACTACGCTTTATATCCACATATGACGGTATTCGACAATATGGCATTCGGATTAAAATTACGTAAATATCCAAAAGATGAAATTAAACAACGTGTTGATAATGCAGCTGAAATCTTAGGATTAAAAGAATATTTAGACCGTAAACCAGCAGCTTTATCCGGTGGTCAACGTCAACGTGTGGCTTTAGGTCGTGCAATTGTTCGTGATGCTAAAGTATTCTTAATGGACGAACCTTTATCAAACTTAGATGCGAAATTACGTGTGCAAATGCGTGCTGAAATTGCGAAATTACATCAACGTTTAAATACCACTACAATTTACGTTACCCATGACCAAACAGAAGCGATGACGATGGCGAGCCGTATCGTTATTATGAAGGACGGAATTATCCAACAAATTGGTACTCCTCAAGAAGTATATAATACACCTAACAATGTATTCGTTGCTGGGTTCATTGGCTCACCTGCTATGAACTTCTTCAAAGTAACCTATAAAGATGGTGTCATTTCTAATAACGAAGGATTACAATTAAATGTAACGGAACCACAACGTCAATTATTAGAATCTCGTGGATATAATGGTAAACAATTAACATTTGGTATTCGTCCTGAAGATATTCAATCAGAACAAGTCTTCTTAGATGCAAATCCTAACTCTATTGTTCACTCTACTGTCGTAGTTTCTGAGTTATTAGGTGCAGAAACAATGTTATATTCTAAAGTTGGGGGTACTGAGTTTATCGCACGTGTAGACGCTCGTGACTTCCACAATCCAGGTGAAAATATTGATTTAGGTTTCAACATGAACAAAGCTCACTTCTTTGATAATGAAACAGAAGAAGTTATCCGCGCTTAATTTAACAATGTTTAAATTTTAGGATTGGACAACAATTGAGAATATTCTTATTTTCACACCTTGTACAATGCTTATAATGAATACTATGAGATTTAAAAAGAAATGTACTAATTTCTTTTTAAATCTCTTTTTTTCTCATTTATCATGTTGTTGCTGATGAATTTGAAAAATTATTAAAATAATGAATATAATTCCATTATCAAAATAAGCTCTGGAGACTTGTTCTATAAAGAACCTATCTCGAGAGCTTTTTTCGTCATAATTGTTTATTTTTCAACCCAACAAGACACACTGCCTGCTCTTACTGGAAAATCCGCATTGCCATTCTCATCAATCGTAATTTGTGCATCATGATGGCCTAAATAATCAATAAATACTTTACCTGCATTTAAAGCACCAACATTCATATTTTTCCAACCTTCATCCCCATTACTAATAACAACTGCCAAAGCATTTGGATGGTCTTCGGTTCCCAATCGTGTCCACCCAATACAATTTGGATGATCAAAATAACGATTTTCTTCACCGTAAGCATAGTCTTTCCGTAAATATAATAATTTATCTAAAATCCATTGAAGTTTAGGTTGACCAAATTGCTCATGATTTACTCCATAATAATCACCATAAAATACACAAGGTTGGCCATTTTGCATTAATAGAATAATCGCATAAGCAGAAGGTTTAAACCAATCTTCTACATAAGACTGTAGGGCTTGACCTTTTTGAGTATCATGATTTTCAACAAAAGTAACGGCTTCAAAAGGATTCTTTTCCATTAAAGTATCATTTAAGATAGTCGATAAATCATAATGATTGCCATTTTTACTTGCTAAATGAAAATTCATATGTAGTCCGACATCCACTAAATCAATTTCATAGTCTGTTTGAGCTAAATAAACCTCTTTAGCATTGACATCAGGATTCCAATATTCACCGAAAATAAAGAAATCTTCATCCGTATTATCATGGATGTATTCGATAAAATTTTTCATAAAATTAGCATCGATATGTTTAATTGCATCTAATCTTAATCCTTGAATACCTGTTTCTTGAATAAACCAATGAGCCCATTGATATAAATGATTTTTTACCTCAGGATGTCGAAAATCAATATCAGTAAACATTAAATAATCAAAGTTACCATTCTCAGTATCAACTAAGTCCCCATTGGCCCATCCTTTATTATCCCCAAGAATCATATAAATCCCTGTTTCATCATGACGCGCATCATAATCGGTACCGGTAAAATGATACCAATGCCACTCAAAATCACTATAAGTTTTATTTCTTCCTGGAAAATAAAAATGAGTCCAAGCTTCTATTTCATAAGGTTCAGATAATGGCTTTTGACGATTTTTAGGATCCATTTTTAACACCATAAAGGCCTCTTTTTCATCGCCATTCGCTTTGTGATTCAAAACAATATCGGCAATCGGTTTAATCCCTTGCTCCTTAAGTGCTTTAATAGCTGCTAGGTATTCCTCTTTAGTGCCATATTTAGTTCGAACTGATCCATTTTGATCGAACTGACCAAGGTCATATAAATCATAAACACCGTATCCTACATCATTAGTACCAGTTGCTTTAAAAGCGGGTGGCATCCAAACTTGATTAATCCCTAACTCCTTTAAGTGTTGAGCATCTTCTTTTAATCGATTCCAATGCTGTCCATCATCAGGTAAATACCATTCAAAATATTGCATAATTACTGGATTTGTCATGGCTCCATCCTTTCATAATTCCAAATAATAAATAAGTTTAAGCAAGAATAGAAAATCGATAATGTTCACTTTTTTATCTATTCCGCATAATTAATGAGACATCATCATCGTCTCATTGGACACTATGATATCCCACTTACCTCTTAAGCGTTAATATAACAATATGAGACTGGGCAAAAAATTAATAAAATTTCTGCTCAGTCTCATCATACCTTATTTTGTTCTGATTGGCTATTTTCTTAATATTGAGTAAGATATTTATCTAATTCCCATTGAGTGACTTGTTTTTGATATGAGAAGTATTCAATTGTTTTTTCTGCAATAAAGTTTTGTGCAATATGATCGCCTAACGCATCCAATATTACCGGTTCTTTTTTTAATTCTTTTAATGCTTCACGTAATGATCCGGGTAAATCATTCACACCCTCAGCTAAGCGTTCTTCACGCGTCATTGAATAAATATTACGGTCGACAGCCATTGGGGGTTCAATTTTATCTTCAATTCCTTTTAATCCCGCTGCTAATAAGACAGATAATGCAAGATATGGATTAGCAGAAGGATCAACACTTCTTACTTCTACACGAGTGGAATTACCACGGGCTGCAGGAATACGAATTAATGGTGAACGGTTTTGACCACTCCACGCAATATAAACCGGTGCTTCATAGCCTGGAACTAATCGTTTATATGAGTTAACCAATGGATTACAAATAGCGGTGTATGCACGGGCATATTTTAATAACCCACCAATAAAGTACTTAGCTGTTTGCGATAAGCCATCAGGAGCAGACTCATCGTAAAATACGTTTCCTTCATCGTTAAATAAAGATAAGTTAAAGTGCATACCTGAACCAGCAATTTCAAAAATTGGCTTTGGCATAAAAGTAGCATGAAGATTGTGACGACGAGCAACAGACTTCACAATTAATTTAAATGTCTGAATATTATCACAGGCAGTTAAGGCATCACTATATTTCCAATCGATTTCATGTTGGCCTGGTCCTACTTCATGATGGCTCGCTTCAATATCAAATCCTAAATCTTCTAACTCTAAAACAATATCACGACGACAGTTTTCAGCTAAATCATTGGGAGCTAAATCAAAATAACCACCTTCGTCATTTAAATCCATCGTCGGTTTACCAAATTCATCTAATTTGAATAAATAAAATTCTGGTTCAGGTCCTAAATTAAAACTCTTAAAACCCATCTCTCTCATTTTAACTAAACTGCGTTTTAAATTACTGCGTGGGTCCCCTTTAAATGGTTCTCTTTTTGGAGTATGTACATCACATATTAAGCGTGCAATGCGACCCGTGTCTTGATGTTCAGCCCAATTAAAAGTTAACCATGTATCATAATCGGGTATCAAATACATATCACTTTCTTCAATACGCACAAATCCTTCAATCGAAGAACCATCGAACATCATTTGCATATTTAAAGCTTTTTCTAATTGAGCAATCGGTACTTCAACATTTTTTAATGTCCCAGTAATATCCGTGAACATTAAACGTACATATCTAACATTTTTTTCGGCTGCATCGCGTAATATTGATTCTTTTGTCCATGTCATAAATTTTTTCCTCCAAATAATTAAAACCTACTCCGAATATCTAATTCATCACGCAAAATTCGTCTCACGTCTTGGTCGGTCAACTGTTTTGACTCAACGCGATTCATTGATTTTTCATTTTGATTTTCGTAAAATTTCTTAATTCCTTTCAAAGTCATTCCATCATCCATCATATCCATGATTTCTAAAAGCCGATCAATATCATTGAGTGAATATAATCTACGATTGCTCTCACTTCGTTTTGGGAAAATTAGTTGATAATCTTCATAATATCGAATCTGTCTAGCTGTTAACCCCGTTAAGCTCATAATGGTGCCTATTGGAAAAATTGCTAAAGTTCGTTTAATTTCTTTATTAGCCACCTAATTCCCCCTTTGAATTTTAATCATATTATAATAATCAATAAACGGCACGTCAATATTTTATTTACTTATCATGTTACATTTCCTTACATGATAAATGTTTTTCATTTATATTACATTAGGCAAGTTCAATTCACTCATGAGTATTTTTATGATACAATAGCTCTATGAAAAAATCGGAGGGCTTCAATGAAACGAAGTATACATCAAGTTGCAATTATCTTTACATTAATTGTGATATTAATAGGATCATTGCTAATCAATCAATTAAAAGAAGAAACAGAACTAAAAAATAATATTGCTTTAAATGAACAAATTCAACAACAAAAAGAAGAGACCTTGACCGAAACAACAATCGAGGAAACAACCGTTGTTGAAAAAATAGATTTCAATAGCTTATTAGCTGAAACGACCTCTCCTACCTTAGCACAAGATATTACTCAACTCATCAAAGAACAATACAATGATTCATACTTAAAAGCGCAAGACGATATCGTCAATACGCTTAAAGAACAAAAATTAGATATTGAAAATACAGGCTACCTTTTTTTACCTGAACATCCTTCTAATTACACAGACTCAAAAGTTGAACAAATCGATATTCCGTTAATTTTACAAAAAAATAAAAAATGGCGGTCCCTTTCTTATGGAACGAATACCACCAAAGAATTAGGTGAAAATGGCTGTGCGATAGTCTCGTTATCGATGATTGAAAGTTATTATCAAAATCGTATTGTTGAACCCAATGAAATCCTAAATTGGAGTCAAAATGATTATTATGTTCATAATGAAGGAACTTCTTGGCAAATATTTTATGATTTTGCCATCGAGCATGGTTACCAGTTTGAAAATTTTGGATCTAATTTTTATGATGCCATGGAGGCACTCAATCAAAATCATATTGTCATTGTTTCAGTCCAACCTGGTCACTTCACTGAAGTAGGTCACATTTTATTAATTCGTGGCTATGATAGTGAAAATCGCAAAGTCTACGTTAATGACCCAAATGATAATGCTGAAAAAATGTTCAGTATCCAAGGAATTGACGAAGATATTCTTTTAGAAGATGCTTTAAACTTCTGGACTTTATATAAATAAGGAGTTTTTAAATGAATAACCACCAACAAAAAATACTGATGGCTGCTAGAGGTGCGGCTATCAGTGTTTCTGTCTATTTAATCCTTTCCATTTTAAAATTAGTATTTGCGCAAATCTTTCATTCGAGCTCATTGCAAGCAGATGGATTAAATAACCTCTCTGATATTATCGCCTCTCTTTCAGTATTTATTGGGATCAATATTGCGAAAAAACCGGCGGACAGCAATCATCATTTTGGTCATTCTAAATTTGAAACAATCGCGAGTTTTATTACTTCTGTCTTAATGTTTTATATCGGAATTGATGTTTTTTCGACCAGCTTTCAGCGATTAATCAATCAAGATTTTCCCGTTACGGATAAAAAGGCAATGTATGTTTCTATTTTTTCAATGTTCGTCTTATGGTTTACTAGCCAGTATATTGCCACACTCTCTAAAAAGACGAATAGCCTCGGTTTAAAGGCTACTGCAACAGATATGAAGAATGACTTTCTAATAAGTTTTGGAACCTTATTAGGAACCATTTTTGCTCAATTTGGACTTCCAATAATGGATACGATTCTCTCTTTAATTGTGGCAGTCATTATTATTATTTCTGGTTATGAAATTTTAAAAGAATCAACTTTTGTTCTATCCGATGGTTTCGATTTGGAAGAAATTGAAAAATATCGTGCAACTATTTTAAAACATCCAAAAGTACATGAGGTTTCAAATCTAAGAGCTCGCCTTAATGGTAATAAAATTTATGTTGATGTCACCATTAAAATTGATGGTAATTTATCAGTAATTGAATCTCATCATATTACGGAAGAAATTGAAACAATACTCTCGTATAATTTTCAAGTTGAAGATTGTGATGTCCATGTTGAACCTTATTTTGAACCTAAAAAAGCCTAATAGCGATCACTCTATGTTAGAGAGAGTAGCTATTAGGCTCTTCTTTTATTGATAGATAACGAATTTAGACTGAACACTGGGCATTATAATGTAGGCGGAATTTCAGCAAATGTTAAACTCGAGAATTTATTATATTCTTTAGTAAAAAGGAGTCTAACCGTATCCCGGGCACCACTACGGTTTTTAGCAACAATAATTTCCACACTATTATCAGGTAAATCATCATTATGTTCGACCTCTTCATCGCCTTCTTGTTGGTGATAATCTTCACGGTATAAAAATGCAACAATATCCGCATCCTGTTCAATCGATCCCGACTCACGAATATCACTTAACATTGGACGTTTATTTTGGCGATGTTCTAATCCACGCGATAATTGTGAAAGCGCTATGACAGGTACTCCTAATTCTTTGGCTAATTTCTTCAATTGTCGTGAAATTTCAGAAACTTCTTGTTGTCTGTTTTCTTGTCCACTTCCTTCAATTAATTGTAAATAGTCTATTACAATTAACCCAAGTTCAGGATGTTCTTGTTTTAATCGACGGCATTTTGCTCTAATTTCAGAGACACGAATTCCTGCTGTATCATCAATAAAGATTGGCGCTTCTCGTAAGGTATCCGCAGCAACTGTTAAACTATTCCACTCATCCTCTGTCAATTGACCGGTTTTCAAATTACCTGCGTGAATGTTACCTTCAGCACAAATCATCCGGTTAACCATATCAATTGCACCCATCTCTAAGGAAAATATAATTACCGGTACTTTTGACTTGGTAGCAACATTTTGAGCAATATTTAAAGCGAAAGCGGTTTTACCAACGGATGGCCGCGCTGCCAGAATAATCAACTGATCTGGTTGGAAACCACTTGTCAATTTATCTAAATCAGCGTAGCCTGAAGGTAATCCAACGACATCAGTTTGAGTTTCAGATAGTTCAATTATTCTTTCAAATGCTTCTTGAACTAACTTTTGCATTTCTTTAGGACGATTGCTATGATTATTTTCACCAATCGATAGAATCAGCTTTTCACTCTTATCCAAAACATCTTGTACATCTTCGCCAGCCGCATAAGCATCATTCATAATTTGAGTCGATGACACAATCAATTTTCTTAAAATTGAATTACTTTTTACAGTATTGGCATAATTCTCCACATAAACAGTTGATGGTGCTTTGGAAATCACTTCAACCAGATATTCTGCACCACCAATATTTTCTAATGCATCATTCGCATCTAAATATATTTGAATATTCCCGATATCAAATGAACCATCGCGATCAAAAACCTTCTCAATGGCTTCAAATATTAATTTGTGTGATTGACGATAGAAGTCGTCTTTTTCTAAAACCGCCTGTACAGTTCCCATTTTAGAGGGATCAACAAGTAATGCCCCAAGGACTGATTGTTCGGCTAATGTATCGTGTGGCATTACACGCTCATTCGATACTAATTCCATAATTAGGACCCTCCTTAATAGTATTTCTTCTCTAGTTTACTAAATGAAAAGGGGAGTTGCAAGGTCAAATATCTGAACTTGAACGTCGCAATTACTCCCATCATATTATAATCTTTAAAAACAAAAACTAGACCTTTTTCAGTAAGGTCTAGCATTTTATATAAAATAATTGATTATTAACTTATTTATATTTTAAATTTCAACAACATGAACCTTTATTTTAGCAAATACATCTTGGAATAATTTGACTTCAACATTATGATACCCCAATGATGATAAATTTTGTTCCATTTGAATTTTTCTTCTATCAATTTCAATTTTATATTGTTTTTTCAATTCTTCTGCTATCTGTTTTGATGGGATGGTACCAAATAAACGACCATCTCCTGCTTTAGCTTTAATTTCAACAACCGTGTCTTCTTTTTCAATAAAAGCTTTAATCTCTTTTGCTTCAGCTAATTCTTCTGCTTCTTGTCTTTGCTGTGCAGCCTTTTGCGCTTTTAATTGGTTCATTGAAGGCGCATCAGCTAATTTAGCTAAACCATTCTTTATTAAATAGTTACGTCCATAACCATCTGAAACTTCAATTACTTGACCTTTTTTACCTTGTTTTTTGACATCTTGTAATAATATAACTTTCATTAAAAAACCTCCATTACTTATTCTGATTAATCGCTTGCAATAACAAATCCTTTGCTTCGTCAACCGTTATATTTTCTAATTGTGCTGCTGCATTTGATAAATGTCCACCGCCACCTAATGATTCCATAATTTTTTGCACATTGATCTTACCTAAACTTCGTGCGCTAATACCAATAGATGTCATCGTTCTTTGGAAAATAACAAAAGCAGCTTCCACATGTGTTAAAGATAACATACCATCTGCAGCTTGAGCTGCTGTCACATTATCAATTGGAAGACCTGATTCACTTTGAGTAATCGCATAAACTGAATCATAAAATTCTGTACGTTCGATTAATTGATTACGCTTTTTAACTTCCAATAAATCTTCTTGTAACATTCTTTGAATTTGCTCTGTATCGGCTCCACGTGATTTTAAATAACTCGCAGCATCAAATGTTCTGGAACCTGTCCTCATACTAAAATTATTGGTATCTACAATAATTCCAGCCAATAAAGCCGTTGCTTCGAAACGATTAACCGGTTCACTATCATTGCGTACATTCATAAAGAACTCAGTAATCAATTCACTCGTTGAAGAAGCTGTCGTTTCAATATAGGTTAATACCGTTTGTTTAGGAAATTCTTCACTTCGACGGTGATGATCAATCACAACAATATTTAGACCATATACAAATAATTGTTCTGCTTCTGATAAAGAAGGGCGATGATGGTCAACTAATATTAATAATGTTTTTGGATTTAAATATGTCTTAGCTGTTTCTGAATCAATGAATATATTTTTTAAATTATAACTAATTTGTGGACTATTCAATAGATTTTTAATATCAGTATTAAAAGTGGATTCATTAATAATGATTTTTGCTAATTTCCGTCGTTCAGTTGCAATTTTATAAATTCCTAATGCAGAACTTAATGAGTCCATATCCGGGTACTTATGGCCACTGATAATAACATTACTAGCTTGATCAATTTGATTAATTAAAGCCTGATAAACTAATTTCGATCGGGTATTGGTACGTTTTTCAGTAGGATTTGTATCGCCACCATAAAATCTTGCGGGTTCTTCATCCATTTTGACAACCACTTGGTCGCCACCACGCCCTAAAGCCAAATCTAAATTCATTTGAGCCTCTTTTGCTAACCGATTAATTTTCACTTTATCATCTTTTGAATAGGCTATCCCAATACTCATCGATATTGGAATATTTCTAGCATAATATTTTTCACGAATTTCACTAAAATATTTAAATTTTTGATTTTCTAACTTTTCTAAGGTTTTAACATTTAATAGAAGTATGAACTTATCATCTTCTATCCTTTTAATATAAATATCTTGTTGTTGTGCCCAATTATTAAGTTCATTGATAAGATCTGCATCAAAATTAGATGCTTCTTGATCATCTAAAGACTGTACTACTTCATCGAAATCATCTAATAGTAAATATCCATAAACAATACGATTATTTTTATATTGTTGCTGAATATTATATTCATTTTCAAATTCAATCCAATAGATAGCACGACTGTTGACATCATGTGAAACTCGATAATGTTTTTCATTATATGTTATCACTTGCCATTCCTTATCAATGATTTCAATAATAGTCATTAAATCAGGATTAATATCTTCCAATTTTTGGCCTACAGCATTTTTATAATTTATGATTGAATTTGCCAGTGAATTTCCCCAAGATAATCGATGATCTTGATCATATAATAAAATCCCAATGACTGAGTTATCATATACCTTTTCATTTACAACTATAATATCTTTCGCTAATTGATTAGCAATCATTTTTATTCTAGATACAAAACGATTCGTATAATAATAGATAAAAATGAAGATTGCTATTAACAAAAGTAGAAGTAAAATACCAATTTCAATTTTTAAAACAAAAGCAGTTAGCATTATAATAATGTAAATTAAAAGTATGGAATATATTTGCCAACTTAGTTCAAGTTGGTGAAAAAAATTTAGAAAGTTTTTTACACGGTCTATTTTAATTAAAACCACCTCATTTCTCATTAATCTATTATAACATATCCGGTAATTGATATCTATTTACCCATTAATGTTTCACGTGAAACATATTTAAGTAAAAGAAACTATATAAAGAATACAAAAGAAGTATAAATAATATAATTTAGTTAGTTATACTTGATGCACTTTAGTATCATAATCATAACATTGCAAATACTTCTTACACAATATGTCTTATAAATAGGTATAGAAAGTAATTGGTAAAAGATTATCTTTTAATAAGTGCACTGTTACATCAATTTAGTGTTGAGTGGAAAAAGATATAATAAATAATAACCTTTAACAATGAACGTCATCGATATGTATTGGTTAAAGCTAGGAGTTCTTCGCAACCAGACTTAAGAGACTTATCAAAAAAACGTCTATCAAAAATATAAAATTTACAAAAATATCTCAAAAAATAGTCAGCAACAGTCATAATTTAAATTTTTAATTATTATAATGTTTCTAATCCAAATCGATTATTCCCTAAAGAATCACTGTATCAATAAAGGAAGATTTACTCAGCTGGAGTTATGAGAACAAACTTAATTGGATAAAGAAAAATCTTTTTCACAAAGTTTCATTTTTCATAACCAGGTAAAATATTTTCATCTGAAAACTAATTGAACAATGTAAGCATTCCAATTGCAGCACAAATATTAAAAACGATAAAAATAAGCCTCTTTTTGTTTTCATTAATTTTCAAGATGTCTCATTTTGAGACACAAAAACGGCCTTTTTTGGATGTAGTTTTCATTTTCATAAAAATCAAAAAAATAAATCGCTAAACTTTATCTATTCTTAATAATTAAGCAAAATATGTCTCAAAATGATACACGAGCTTGTGAATGAAAATATTCCATGATATAAATTACTTTTTAATATATTTTTAAGAGCAAAATCACAAGCAACTCATATAGTATTCCTAAATATACTATGTACTTCGAACATCCAAGTAAAAAATAATACTATCTTATTTAATCATTTATTATACAAATTATTATTCTCCTTACACGACTAGATGTAAATATCTATTAAATAAACCAAAAGTTCGAATAGTCGTATTACAACTCTTAACCATACACTCAAAAGGGTTCTAAGTAAATTAATCAATCGCATTGAGTTTTTCGCCATACTCAAACCTATAGTGACTAATTAAACCATTCGTTGTTGCGTATGATTCGATCTAAACGATTATAATTCTATCTGGTAGTTAGGAGATATTACTTTTATAAGAGTGAGATAGTATTCAAAGTTTTCTCTAATGATATTATGACTATTCATTCTTTTTGGAAATAGGGTACCATCAGTGAATGTGAAATAAAGTTTAGACAATAGTTAAAATATCCCAGTTGATGCTTTTCATCAGTTGAATTTTTTTATAAGAAACTATTGGCTTTTTAAAATAGACTTAGGATAATTTAAACAAAGTTCCAAAAATCGTTTAATACAGTTGTTAATATCATTAATAAAAAAAGCGAAGTCCGTATAAAAAGCAAAGTAATAGTATATATACTTTGTCCTAATTCAAAGTCATATGAAAAGCCGAGAAGCATCTCATTTTGAAATGTTTCTCGGCTTTTCTCTGGAATTTTCATTCCAGTTTATAAATATTATTTTTTAGTCTTGTACAGAGAATGGTAATAATCCCATAATTCTTGCACGTTTAATTGCTAATGTTAACGCACGTTGATGTTTTGCACATGTACCAGTTACACGACGAGGTAAAATTTTACCTTTTTCTGATACAAAACGTTTTAATAATTCAACATCTTTGTAATCTGGGTGATCAATATGGTTTGCACAGAAAAAACATACTTTTCTTCTGCGTCTTCCTCCACGACGTTGTGCCATGTTTTATTCCTCCTTAAATTCTATTAAAATGGTAAATCGTCCTCAGAAATATCAACCGACGATCCATTGAAATCATCAAATGGAGAAGATGATTGATTAAAATCATTATTGAACGAAAAGTTATTTTGTTGACTTGATTGATTATTATAGGTTGAATTTTCAAAGTTGGATGATGCTGGTCCTTGATCATTTCTTTGTGATCTTGATTCTACAAAATAGAAATTATTAACATAAACTTCTGTTGTATAAACTCTTTGGCCTTGTTGATTTTCATAACTACCGGTACGGATATTGCCATCTACAGCAATTTTAGTCCCTTTTTGTGCATAACGAGCTAAAATATCTGCGGCACCGCGCCAAATAGTACAATTAATAAAATCGGCATCATATTCACCTTGTTTATTTTTATAGTTACGATCGACAGCAAGTGTAAAACGGCCTACTGAATCACCTTGCGGTGTTTTTCTTAAGTCTATATCACGAGTTAGACGTCCAATCAATTGTACATTATTCATAACAAGGTCCTCCTTTGAAATGTTTCACGTGAAACAAATTAGTCTTCAATTTTAACAATCATGTGACGTAAAATGTCACGGTTGATTAAAGCTAAACGAGCGAATTCATCGATACCTTTTGCATCAGAAGCTTCAACGTTTACTAAGTGGTAAATACCTTCTTTATAATCGTTAATTTCGTATGCGAAGCGTCTTTTCGCCCAGTCTTTAGATTCAACAACTGTCGTACCATTGTCTGTTAGAATTTTATCGAAACGCTCAACTAATTCTTTTTTAGCGTCATCGTTTAAGTCAGGACGAATGATATATAAAATTTCATATTTTGTTGTTTGACTCATTACTGTATACCTCCTTTTGGTCTTTTGGCTCTATTCTAGATAGAGCAAGGAGCGATAGCAAATTAATGCTAATTACTCACATTTATTAATTATACCGTGAAATATTTTCTATTTCAATACCTTTTTATCAAATATTGAAAAATGGTTATTCTTCTAATTCTGAATCATTTTCAGCAATTATGTCGTCGTTTTCTTCCATACCCTCATCATCAACAGATTCTACTGTTTCAACCTCTTCTATGTCATCATCTATTTTGATAATTTTTGTAATAGAACTAACTATCGCATTATCATCGACTCTTATCATTTTTACCCCTAAAGTAGCTCTTGAGGTTTGAGAAATACTGTCAACATTAAAGCGAATAATAACTCCTTGGTCGGTCATTAGCATTAAATCTTCAGCTTCTGGATTATCGATTGTGACAATACCAGCAAGTTTACCACTTTTTTCGCTGATGTTAGAAGTTTTAACTCCTAATCCACCACGATTCTTAATGCTATATTCAGCAGCTGCGGTACGTTTACCATATCCTTTTTCAGTAACGACTAAGACCTCACTGTCTGGTTTTAATAGAGCAGCCCCTACAACATAATCGCCTTCACGTAATTTCACACCACGAACACCTGTTGCTGTTCGTCCCATTACACGTACATCCTCTTCATTGAAAGCCATCGCATTAGCGTTATGGGTACCAATAATAATATTTTCACCACCATTGGTTACCAGAACTTTGATTAACTCATCTTCTTCACGCATATTAATCGCGCGTAACCCATTATTGCGGATACTTGTAAATTCATTGGCATCGGAACGTTTCACGACCCCTTGTTTAGTGACAAAGAATAAGTATTTATCGGTTTCTTTTCCTTGTGAACGAACTTTAATCATTTCTTTAACATATTCATCTTTTTCAATATTAATTAAATTGACAATCGGTAATCCTTTAGCTGTTCGTCCATATTCCGGAATATCATAGCCTTTGGTGCGGTATACTTTTCCTAAATTCGTAAAGAAAAGGAGAGTATCATGTGTTGAACATGAAATTAATGATTGAATTTCATCATCATCGGTTAGTCCCATCCCTTTTACGCCTCGACCACCACGATTTTGTACTTGGAATTCATCTTGGGTCATCCGTTTAATATAACCATTGGTTGTCAATGCAATTAAAACATTTTCTTCTTCAATTAAATCTTCATCTTCAATATTTGTTAATTCTCCGACACGTAATTCCGTACGACGTTCATCGTCAAATCTTAATTTAATATCCGCTAATTCATCTTCTATAATATCAAGAACGCGCGTTTCATTTGCTAAAATATCTGTTAAATCTTGAATTAACGCAATTAAATCATCATATTCTTTGTCGATTTTTTCACGTTCTAAACCTGTTAAACGAACCAAACGCATATCTAAAATCGCTTGCGCTTGAATAGGCGTTAAATTAAAACGTTCAATTAAAGTATTTTTGGCAATTTCAGCTTCTCTTGAACCGCGAATAATGGCAATTACTTCATCGATTACATCTAAAGCGATACGCAAACCTTCTAAGATATGCGCGCGATCTTCTGCTTTACGTTTTTCAAAAGCCGTACGACGACGAATAACTTCAACTTGATGGTCTAAATATTTTTCTAAGATTTCTATTAAAGAAAGTACTTTTGGAACACCTTTATCAATGGCTAACATATTAAATCCGAAAGATACTTGTAAAGCTGTATATTTATATAAATTATTTAAAACGACATTGGCACTGGTATCGCGTCTAACATCAATAACAATGCGCATACCTTCACGGCCTGATTCATCAGCAACATAAGTAATGCCTTCGATACGCTTTTCTCGAGCTAATTCAGCAATTCTTTCAACAACTTTTGCTTTATTAACACCATAAGGAATTTCAGTTACAACAATCCGTTCACGATCATTTGAAAGTTGTTCAATTTCTACTCGTGATCGAATAATTATTTTTCCTTTACCGGTTTCATAAGCTTTACGAATGCCAGATTTCCCCATAACGATTGCGCCTGTAGGAAAATCGGGTCCAGGTAATACTTCCATTAATTCATTGACTGTTACATCAGGGTTTTTCATTAATAAATTTAAAGCGTCAATTACTTCACCAAGGTTATGTGGAGGAATATTGGTTGCCATCCCTACGGCAATTCCGCTTGTGCCATTCACTAATAAATTAGGGAAACGCGCAGGTAATACAACGGGTTCTTTCTCTTCTTGAGAGTAATTTTCTTGGAAATCAATCGTATCCTTATTGATGTCTTTCAACATTTCTAAGGCAATTTTACTCATTCTCGCTTCTGTATAACGCATCGCAGCGGCACCATCTCCATCGACAGAACCAAAGTTTCCATGGCCATCCACTAGCATTTGTCGATAACTAAAAGGTTGGGCCATCCGAACCATCGCTTCGTAGATAGCAGAGTCACCATGAGGGTGATATTTCCCCATAACATCCCCAACAATCCGCGCTGATTTTTTATAAGGTTTATCGGGTGTTACGCCTAATTCATTCATTCCATAAAGAATACGACGATGAACTGGTTTTAATCCGTCACGAACATCGGGAACCGCACGAGCTACAATAACACTCATCGCATAATCTAAGAATGAATTACGCATTTCGTCTGGTAAATTTATCGTTTCGAAATCTCTTTTTTGATCAAACAATTCACTCATTCATTATATTTCCTTTCTATTCGTTTTCTAGATATCTAAGTTCTTAACAAAAACAGCATTTTCTTCTATGAAATTACGACGTGGTCCTACTTCATCTCCCATTAACATATCCATAACTTGATCTGCTTCACGAGCGTCTTCAACTGACACTCTTAACATACGGCGATTTTCTGGATTCATTGTCGTTTCCCATAATTGTTCATAATTCATTTCCCCAAGACCTTTATAACGTTGTAAAGAATAACGTGCATCAGGGTTTTCTTTTTGCCATTCGCGCAATTCTTCTTCCGTTTCGATATAGGTTTCTTTTTTCCCTTGTTTAATTTGATACAAAGGCGGTTGAGCAATATACACATAACCTGCATCTAATAATGGACGCATGTAGCGGAAAACAAGCGTTAACAAGAGAGTACGAATGTGAGCCCCATCGACATCGGCATCGGTCATAATAATTAATTTATGATAACGTGCTTTGGCAACATCAAATTCACCACCAAAACCAGTTCCCATTGCTGTAAATAATGACCGTATCTCTTCATTATTTAAAATTTTATCCATTGAAGCTTTTTCAACATTTAAAATTTTACCTCGTATTGGTAGAATGGCTTGGAACATTCTCGAACGTCCTTGTTTAGCTGATCCACCCGCAGAGTCACCCTCGACAATAAATAATTCTGATTGTTCTGGGTCTTTGCTTGAACAGTCTGCCAATTTACCTGGTAAATTAGCAATCTCTAGAACATTCTTTTTACGGGTCATTTCTCGTGCACGTTTAGCTGCCATTCTTGCTTTAGCAGCTAAAATACCTTTATCCACAATAACTCGAGCAATTTTAGGATTTTCCATTAAAAATTGTTCAAAAGCAGCTGAGAAAATCCGGTCTGTAATGGTTCTCACTTCTGAATTACCTAATTTGGTTTTGGTCTGCCCTTCAAATTGTGGATCTGGATGCTTAACTGACAAAATTATAGTGAGACCTTCTCGCACGTCCTCACCACTTAAATTTTCATCATTATCTTTCAGCAAATTAGACTTTCTTGCATAATCATTGATGACACGAGTTAAAGCTGTTTTAAAGCCTGCTTCGTGCGTTCCACCTTCGTGTGTATGAATGTTATTGGCAAATGATAAAATATTAGTATGATATGAATCCGTATACTGCATCGCAATTTCGACTTGAATACCTTCAGCTTCATCTTCTAAATAAATGGGTTCTTCTATAATTGCCTGTTTATTTTCATTTAAATATTCAACATAGCTTTTAATCCCACCTTCATAATGGAAGCTATCCTCTTGTTCACGTTCATCACGAACGTCTGTAAGGGTCAGTCTTAATCCTTTATTTAAGAAGGCTAACTCACGCACTCTTTGCATTAATTTAGCATAATTAAAATCAGTTGTTTCTCTAAAAATAGTAGAATCTGGTAAAAAGTTTACCCGCGTTCCCGTTTCGGTTGATTCACCTATTTCGGTTAAATCATCTAATATTTTTCCACGTTCAAATTTTTGTTGGTAAATCTTGCCATTTCTGGACACTTCAACGGTCAAATAAGAAGAAAGGGCATTAACAACAGAAGCACCTACCCCATGAAGTCCTCCGGAAACCTTATAACCGCCACCACCAAATTTACCACCCGCATGTAAGACAGTAAAGACTGTTTCAACAGCTGGTCTACCAGTTTTCACTTGAATATCAATTGGAATTCCACGCCCATTATCGATGACAGTAATACTATTATCCTTTTCAATAATGATTTCAATATGAGTACAATATCCTGCCAAAGCCTCATCAATTGAGTTATCGACAATTTCCCATACGAGATGATGTAATCCTTCACCACTTGTTGAACCAATATACATCCCTGGTCTTTTTCTAACGGCTTCAAGTCCTTCTAGAACTTGTATCTGATCAGCATTATATTGTTGTTGTTCTGTCATTTTATTACTCCTTATCTGGTTGAATTATTTCATTATTGATTGAAACAGAGCCCTTTTTTATATAAAAAATTTGCGGGTCCTCTAATTGATGTATTTTTAGCCCATGTATCGTTGCTGTAGTTAAAAAAGTTTGCACTTTCCCTTCAATTTGTTGCATAAGTAACAATTGTCTTTGATCGTCTAATTCCGATAAAACGTCATCTAGCAGTAAGATAGGATATTCCCCTCGAATTTGATTAAACAACTCAATTTCGGCTAATTTAATACTTAACACGATCGTCCGTTGTTGTCCTTGAGAACCAAAAAATTGAGCAGGCTGATTATTAATATAAAATATTAAATCATCTCGATGGGGGCCATAAGCTGTCACACCGGTTTCTTTTTCTCTTTTAAGAGATTGTTTGAAGAGGGTTGTCAATTGTTGCGATAACGTTGAAAGGGAATCATAATCTAATTTTGAACTACTTGCCTGATATTTAAGTGATAATTGATCACGCTCGTTTGATAATTGATAATGAATAGGAAACGCTAATTTTTCTAATTGTTGAATAAATTGCGCACGATAGTGAATAATTTTTGTTGCTTTTTCAATTAATTGCGTTGTGAGGACATCAAAAAATAGTTCATCGAATTGTTTAGAATAACCAAATTGTTTTAAATACTGATTACGTTGTTTTAAGATTCGATTATACTGCTGTAGTTCATTTAAATAGACCGGTTGTGATTGTCCAATTTCGACATCTAAGAAACGTCTACGAAGTGAAGGAGATCCTTTTATTAATTGCATATCTTCTGGAGCAAATAAAATTACATTCAATTGACCCACAAATTGACTTAATCTAGCTTGCTCAATGTGGTTAATTTTAGCAATTTTCCCTTTTTTATTTAAAATAATTTCTAATGGAAATTCATAAGATTTATTTTCTACGATGGCTTTAACAATGGCATGTTCTTCATCCCAAAAAACCATTTCTTGGTCACGATTAGTACGATGACTTTTTGCTAAAGACAATAAAAAAATTGCCTCAAGGAGGTTGGTTTTACCTTGGGCATTCTCTCCTGTTAAGATAATTAATCCATCATTAAATTCTAGTTTTGCATGGCGATAGTTACGATAATTAATTAATTCAATTTCTTTAATTTTCATTTTTTTGTATTGGAGATGAAATCGTTACTTCAAGTTTTTCATTTAAAAATGAAATCACATCTCCATTATATAATTTTTTACCTCTCCGATTTTCAGGTTCGCCATTTAAGGTTACCGGAAATTCACTTAGATACCATTTAGCCATACCACCGCTTGAAATAATGGATTCAAACTTTAATAATTGACCTAAAGTTATAAATTCCTCTTCAATTTTAATTATCTTTTTCTCCATGAACTCACCTATTCATTTTATTATTTCTTGTCAATCTTATAATTAGCTATATCTTAAATTATACATCTTTTATCGTAAAATCACAAATAATTCTAAAAAAAAAGGCGCTATTACAAAAGGAAGTAAATTTAGTATGTTTTGTTTATTTAACCTTATTATTAAAAATAAGTATCTTTTTTTAAATAATAAAGCATCGAAGAATAATTTTCCCTAAAAGAAAACGTTTTTATTTAGAAAAAAGTAAAAATCCTGCCCATTCTCTAATTAAAAAGTTTATGATATACTAAAAACAATTCATTATTAAAGGAGAATATTGTGAAAAATAAAATTTTTACTTTGTTTTTACTTATGTTAAGTATCTTATGCGTTTCGAACATTCACGCACAAACTGAGACTACTTATCAATTGCCAGATGTTGAGGCTATACGCCCAAGTGACGATTCGATAACCATTGATCAATTGATTAAAGAGTTGCCAGAATCAGCGAGTATAGATAATCCTTTATTATTTTTAGTTAACCGCGATAATTTATTAGAATACGATCCTTACATTCCTTTTGTTTATTCTGAAAATGGCCAACCTTATCACGAAGCAATGGCTGCCCCTTTAGCCGAAATGCGTGCAGCAGCTGCTGAGGTAGGTTATTATTATAATTTTATTTCAGGATATCGCAGTATTGCTGAACAAGCTTTTAACTATGAAAGTCGTTTTAATAGTTATTTATACGAAGGTTATAGCGAAGCCGATGCGCAATACATGACGGATCAGTATGTTGCACCAAGTAATGGTAGTGAACATACTACTGGATTAGCGGTAGATTTATTAGGAGCTGAATTTGGTTATGAATTATATGTGAGTTACCAATATGAACCCTCAGCTCAATGGCTAGCTGAAAATGCTCATCATTATGGTTTTATATTAAGATATTTAGAAGGAAAAACAGATATAACTAAAATAAATTTTGAACCGTGGCATTTTAGATATGTTGGTGTTGAACATGCCGAATTCATCCATAAGTATGGTTTAGTTTTAGAAGAATATATTGCTCTGATTCAAGAGCGTGATAATCGTCAAAAGCTAAATCAGAATTAAAATTATATAAAATCAAATTAACGGTATTAAGAGAATGAAGGTAAACTTCAATAAAACCACTCTTAATACCGTTTTTTATTTGTAAAATAACAGAGCATAAACTTAAATTGTACATTTAAAAAAGGGAGTGGACCAGAAGTAGAAAATCGAATGATTTTCGCTTCGTTTGTCCACCCCCACACAGTTGAGTAGGCCTCAAACAAGTCGAAAGACGCAGGTTGAGGCCACTCAACCACTGCGCTCTTAATTAACGAAAAATAATCTTAACTAAAATTATCAAGTTTATGCCCATTCTCATTATTTATTATTTTAATGTGTACGAATCGGAGTTAATAACTGTAATAGACGATTATTCTCAATTTCACTTGGTGTATCTAATTGTAATAATAAGGGTCTTACAGCTGATTGCATCTGAAGAGAAATATCAGAACCATCAAATGATTTTAATGCATCTTTCATATATTCTGGGTTAAAGGAAATCTTAATATCTTTTCCTTCGATTTTTTTAGTTTCAATTACTTCCGCTACTTTTCCTAATTCATTTCCACGAACGGATAATACTACTTCCCCATTTTCAATCGTCATTTGTACGACATTACTGCTCCCCTCACGTGACATTAATGAAGCACGATCAATCGCATTTAAAAACTCAGTTGAATTTACGACAATCTCACTTTGATATTCTGTCGGAATTAAACGTTCGGCATCAGGATACATTCCTTCTAATAATCTAGAGTAAATAGTAACATCATTTAATAAGAAAATAACTTGTTGATGAGAAATAATCATCGTCAAATCTTGTTCATCTTCTGCAATACGCATTAATTCTAACATCGTTTTTTTAGGTATAGTAATCGATTCGAATTCAGTTTCGCTAACTTCATTAGTGAAGGGCATTTCTCGTTTACTTAATCGATGGCTATCGGTTGCGATAGCTGAAACAAATGAGCCCTTATTAATGAGATGAAGTCCTGTTAAGATAGGTCTACTCTCTTGATTTGAAGCAGAAAAGATTGTTTGATTAATTAATTGTTTAAAAGTAGTAGAAGGCAGACTAATACCGTTTGTAGTTTCTACTGTTGGTAACTTAGGATAAGCGTCTCCTGCAACACCAATCACATTAAATGTTGCTTGGCCAGATGTGATGGTAGCTGTATATTGATCGTTTACTTCAATCGTTAATTTATTAGTTGGTAATTTTCGGATAATTTCATTAAATAAGCGTGCAGGTAATACGACACTACCAGTTTTTTCAATTTCTAATTCATTTAAATCATCGTTTACTGAAATAATACTTTCAATAGAAATTTCAGAATCACTACCAATTAATGTTAACTGATCATTAGTTAATTCTAATTTAACGCCAGTTAAAATAGGTATCGTAGCTTTACCAGGTATCGCTCGAGTTACATTTGATAATTGATTTAAAAAGATAGATCGTTTAATAGAAAATTTCATTTGGAACTCCTTTAATAATATATAGTTTATTATATATATAATAGTATTAGTAATAAGTGCTGTTGATTATGTTGATAAATCATGGTAGAGCTTATTATGAACGCATTCTACCTGTCTAAAACTTTGTGGATTGTCTCTTGATATCTTTAAAAGTTATCCACAGGTCAATTTTTTATTCTTTGTTTTAATTCTTTTACTTCTTGTCGTACTTGTGGATCTGATTCAATTAATTCGGCTATTTTTTCGTATCCGTGCATCACAGTAGTATGATTTTTATTCCCAAAATCTTCTCCGATTTTTGGATAAGATAAATCAGTGAGTTCACGGGATAAATACATCGCAACTTGACGTGGAAACACAATATTTTTCACCCGTTTTGAACCCTTGATATCATCAGCAGTAATGGAATAAAACTTAGCGACAGTTGTAATAATATCATTGATATTCGTTTCCTTTTCAGTTGTGGAACCAATTAAGGCATTTAGGGCTTTTGCTGCTAAATTAGTGGTAATTTCTTCCCCACTTATAGCTGCATAGGCAATAACTCTTAATAAAGCCCCCTCTAACTCACGAATATTAGAATCAACATTATTAGCAATATAAGTTAATGCTTCTGAGTTAATGTCTAAATTATCATTTAAAGCTTTTTTTCTTAAAATCGCAATTCGAGTTTCTAGATCAGGAGGGGTAATATCCGTAGATAAGCCCCACTTAAATCGAGAAATTAAACGTTCCTCTAAGCTATCAATATTGTTAGGAAGACGATCACATGTTAAAACGATTTGTTTTCCAGCATTGAATAAATCATTAAAGGTGTGGAAAAATTCTTCTTGTGTTTTATCCTTTTTGGATAAAAACTGAATATCATCCATTAAAAGAACGTCAATGTCATCACGATACATTTTTTTAAATTGTTCGGTCTTATTATGGGTAATACTATTAATGAAATCATTGGTAAAGGTTTCAGTCGTTGCATATTTGATCCGCGCATTAGGATTTTTTCTTTTAATTTCATTACCAATCGCATGCATCAAATGCGTTTTACCTAAACCAACACCGCCATAAATAAGGAATGGATTATAAGTTTTCCCAGGACTATCACATACAGCTAACGCTGCACCGTTGGCCATTTTATTATCTTCACCAACAACAAATGTATCAAAGGTATAATTTGGATTTAAACCAGAAGCATAGTTATTCCCTTTAACAGGGTTCATACTGGGGGGGTCGACTGGAAAATCAATATTTGCGACCTCACCTACTACGATGAAAATAGGCGAAATTTCTCTACCATAATATTCCAAACTGTATTGAAGGATATAGCCAGCTAAATGCTTTTCCCATCGCGTTTTGATTAAATTATTGGGAACTGTTAGAGAAATTGTGTCTTCTGTAATTCTAGATGGTTTAACTGGTTTAACCCAATTAGAAAAAGAAGAATCTGATAAAATTTCTTTTAAATATTTCGTGACACCTTGCCAAAATTCTTCTTTATCAATCATTTCTTCACCTCACTTAATAATTTACTTTGTAAGTAAAATTATAACATAAATTGTGGATAACAATGATAATAGAATCATCCACATTTAAACAAAAGAGTTATCAACATGTTAATAAAAATTGTGGATAACTGTTTATAAGTCCATAATTTCCACAAGGTTCTGTGGATAATATGGAACTAACGAGCTTATTATAACACATATTGTTAGAGTTATGCACAGAAATTGTGGATAAATAATTAAAAAAGATTTGACCTGTTTATATGTGCATAATTGTGTAAAATGATGTGCAAAGCTCGTAATAAAAAATAAGTTGTGCACAACGCAATAATCATCTGTTGATAACTTTATTGAAATATTAAAAAATGTCGCTTTTATTCCTAAAAATCAACAATAGCATCTTGACTTTTAGCCAATACTTCATTAAAATGTTTTAGGTATTGACATAAAGGTTTAGATTTTAGGAGGTGCCATAATGAAAAGAACTTACCAACCAAAAAAGAGAACGCGTAAAAAAGTCCACGGATTCCGTAAACGTATGAGTACTAAAAACGGTCGTCGTGTATTAAGAAAACGTCGTCAAAAAGGACGCGCAAAATTATCAGCATAATGCAAAAAAGTTACTACGTTTCGTGGTAACTTTTTTTATTTGTCTATTTGTATTTTTTTTTACGATAAAATTCGTTATAATGAAAAGTGAATAATTGAGTCAAGTATAAGATGAGGTAGAAAATGAAGAAAGAATATCGTGTAAAAAGTGAAAAGGATTTTCAAGATGCTTTTCAAAATGGAACTTCCTATGCTAACCGCCAGTTAGTACTTTATGTGTACCCTAAAATTGGACAAGTACATTTTCGTGTAGGGTTATCGGTTGGTAAAAAAATGGGAAATGCGGTACAGAGAAATAAAATAAAACGATTACTACGACATGCGATTCATGAATTATCCCCCGCCATCAATAATGAATATGATTATTTAATAATAGCTCGCAAAGATATAGTCAATCGTAATTTTTATGAAATAAAAAAATCATTGGTTCATGTTATGAAAATTGCCTCAATTATTGATATCAAAAAGTTAGAGGAGTTGCAGTAGACCTATATGAAGAAAAATTATAAAAAATGGTTACAAATTATCCTATTGTTATCGATAGTTTTAGTGTTAACCGCCTGTGGTAATGTTAACGAACCAATTAGTGCTGAAAGTACTAATTTATGGGATCGTTATATTATTTATAACCTGTCACAATTTATTATTTGGTTATCAAATTTATTTGGCGGTAGTTATGCCCTTGGGATTATTATTTTTACGATATTAATTCGTGCTTTATTAATTCCATTGACCAAAATGCAATTAAAATCACAACGTGAAATGCAAGCATTACAACCAGAATTAGATAAAATCAAAGAAAAATATCCAAATCGTGACCGTGAATCGATGCAATTAGCGCAAGAAGAACAACAACAATTATTAGAATCACATGGTGTTAATCAGTTTGCTGGTTGCTTACCTTTATTAATTCAATTACCAGTGATGATGTCCCTTTATCAATCAATTAGTCGTACCCCTGAATTAAAACAAGGACATTTTTTATGGACTAACTTAGGACAAATGGACCCATTATTTATTTTACCGATATTGGCAGCAGTATTAACATTTGCGAATTCATACTTCACAATGAAAAGTAATAAAAATCCAAATAGCCAAGTTAAAACGATGATGTATATCATGCCAGCCTTTATTTTATTAATTTCTCTTGGATTACCAAGTGCTGTTACTTTATATTGGGTTGTTTCAAATGCGATTACACTAATTCAAACATTTGTTTATAATAATCCTTATAAAATTATTGCAGAACGTGAAGCAAAACTACAAGCTGAAAAAGAAAAACAACGTGCTTTGCGCAAAGCATTGAAACGCGTAAAAAAATAGTAAGGAGCGAATCAGAATGGAACATAGTACTACAATTAGAGCTGAATCAGTTGAAAAAGCGATTAAAATCGGTTTGACTAAATTAAATATTTCTGAATCTGAAGCTAATATCAACATTATTAGTGAGGGGAAAAAAGGATTATTCGGTTTTGGAAAACAAGATGCCATCGTTGAAATTTCTAAAAATGCCTCCATTTCAGAATTAACAGCTGAAATTGAAAAGCAAGTAGAAGAAAAAAAAGATGAGCTAATCGATCGTACGAAAACACCCGAACCAACTATTAAAAAAGAAGTAAAAAAATCAAAAGCAAAACCACAACAGCAAGAACAAAAAGTTGAGCCGGCAAAGGTTGAAAAACCAAAAGCAGCTAAAACTCCATTGAAAGATTCAGAGTCAATTGCTGACAAGGCAGAAACTGAGATCAATAATCACGATGATTTAATGGCTGAACATCAAAAAGTAGCCGAATATTTAGAAAACATTATTAATGATTACGGAGCAAAAGCGGATATAACGGTTGAACGTCAAAAAAATCAACTTATTTTTAATATCGAAACAGATAAATCAGGTTTAATTATTGGGAAACACGGTAAGATTATTAACTCATTACAAGTATTGGCTCAAATTATGGTCCACCAATATGATAAACGTCGTCAATCAGTTATTCTTAATATTGGGGATTATCGTAATCGTCGTGCCAATGTTTTAGAACAAATTGCTGAACGTACAGCAAAAGAAGTTTTAAAAACAAAACACTCAGTTGTATTAGATCCACTGCCAAGTTATGAACGTAAGCAAATTCATGCTTATTTAAGTAAAGTTGAACATATTGAGACGCATTCTGAAGGTCGTGACCCTAATCGTTATTTAGTGGTTGAATATAAGCCATAAACCTTATTATTATAATAACTATTTATAGTAAATAAGATTGTTTCACCTACTAAAATGTTATATACTTATTATAATAACGCTTACATTGTTCGTAAGAGGTTAAAATAAAAAAGGGGGACATATTATGTCTAAGTTTGAACAAGATGCAAAAGCATTACTTGACTTAGTTGGTGGTAAAGATAATATTGCAGCTGTGACACACTGTGCAACACGGATGCGATTTGCTTTAGTTGATCCAGCAAAAGCTAAGGTAGCAGATATTGAAAAATTAGCTTCTGTTAAGGGGACGTTTACTCAAGCAGGACAATTCCAAGTTATTATTGGAAATGCTGTTTCAGAGTTTTATAAAGATTTTGCCCGTTTATCAGGTGTTTCAGAGGCTTCTAAAGAAGATGTTAAACGTGCTTCTGAGAAGAATCAAAACAAATTGCAAAAAGCGATGGCTTTCTTAGCTGAAATCTTCGCACCTATTATTCCAGCCATTATTGTTGGGGGGCTTATTTTAGGCTTCCGTAATGTTTTAGAAGGTGTCGGTTTTGAAGCCTTAGGACAAAAAGTTGTAGATGGCGTCGCTCTGACCAATGCTGCGGGTGAACCTGTATGGAATACTATTACGGATGTTAGTCAATTTTGGAGTGGTGTCAATCATTTCTTATGGTTGCCTGGGGAGGCTATTTTCCACTTCCTTCCAGTTGGGATTGTTTGGGCTGTTACTCGTAAAATGGGAACGACTCAAATTTTAGGGATTGTATTAGGTTTAACCTTAGTATCACCCCAATTATTAAATGCTTATGGAGCCGCAGATGCATTAGCTGAAGGGACAGTGCCTCAATGGGATTTTGGTTTCTTCAAATTAAATATGATTGGTTATCAAGCACAAGTGATTCCAGCAATGTTAGCTGGTTTAGCATTAGGTTATTTAGAAAAATTCTGGCGTAAACATGTTCCAGAAATGTTATCGATGATTTTAGTACCATTCTTATCATTATTACCAGCTGTTATTTTAGCTCATACTGTATTGGGGCCAATTGGTTGGTGGTTAGGAAATATTATTTCTACAGTGGTATTAGCAGGATTAACTGGACCGTTAAAATGGTTGTTTGGTGCAATCTTTGGTGCTTTGTATTCGCCATTAGTTATTACTGGTTTACACCATATGACCAATGCAATCGATTCACAATTAATTGCCGATACTGCTTCAAAAACAACTGGTTTATGGCCAATGATTGCTTTATCTAATATCGCCCAAGGTTCAGCAGTAGTTGGCTATTGGTGGTTAACGCGTCATGATGAAGAGGAATCTCAAGTAACGATTCCTTCCTTTGTGTCAGCATATTTAGGTGTTACTGAGCCTGCAATGTTTGGGGTTACTTTAAAATATGTTTATCCATTTGTGGCTGCTATGATCGGTTCTGGTATTGCAGGTTTATTATGTACAACCTTTGACGTTCAAGCAACTTCAATTGGGGTAGGTGGTTTACCAGGATTCTTAGTAATTACACCGGAAACGATGATTTCATTTATTATTTGTATGGCTGTCGCATTCATTTTACCATTAGTATTGACAATTACCTTTAAAAAAGCCAACTTATTTACAGGTTCAAAAAAAGCATAGTCAACTAATATAGGAGGAAATTCTGTGTCTATTAAAGAAAAAGTAATTTACCAATTATATCCAAAATCATTTAAAGATACTGATGGTAATGGAATTGGAGATTTGAAAGGGATTATAGAGAAAATTGATTACTTAGCTGAGTTAGGAATCGATATGATTTGGATGAATCCTTTTTATCCATCACCACAAAATGATAATGGTTATGATGTTAGTAATTACATTGAAATTGATCCGTTATTTGGTACCATGGAAGACTTTGAGAAATTGGTAGCAGTGGCTAAAAATCACAATATTGATTTAATGTTAGATATGGTTTTTAATCATACCTCAACAGAACATGAATGGTTTCAAAAAGCTTTAGCAGGAGATCCTTATTATCAAGATTTTTACTACTTACGTCCATTGAAAGCAGATGGGTCTTTGCCTACCAATTGGGAATCTAAATTCGGTGGACCCGCTTGGGAAAAATTTGGTGACACAGATTTGTACTATTTACATTTATATGATGTAACACAAGCTGATTTAAACTGGCATAATCCAAATGTGAGACAAGAATTATACAAGGTAGTTCGTTTCTGGTTAGACAAAGGGGTAAAAGGGTTCCGTTTTGATGTTTTAAATGTGATAGGAAAAGACCCTGAGCTGATTGATAGTGAACAACCTGGTTCATCACAAGAAAAGTCACTTTATACGGATACGCCAATCGTACATAAATGGATTAATGAAATGAATCAAGCGACTTTCGGTCAAAGAGAGGATGTTGTGACAGTTGGAGAAATGTCTTCAACTACCGTTGAAAACGGAATTCGTTATACTAATCCACAAGAAAATGAATTATCAATGATTTTCAGTTTCCATCATTTAAAAGTAGATTATGAAGAGGGTGAAAAGTGGAGTAATCCATCTTTTGATTTCATTGAATTAAAAGCTATTTTAGATGAATGGCAACAAGGGATGTCAGATGGTGAGGGTTGGAATGCACTATTCTTAAATAACCATGATCAACCACGTTCAAATAGTCGCTTTGGCGATGTAGAAAAATATCCTTATGAGACGCAAACAATGTTAGGAACGACGATTCAATTTTTAAGAGGAACGCCCTACATTTATCAAGGTGAAGAAATTGGGATGACTAATCCTAATTATCAAACAATTTCAGAGTATAATGATATTGAAACCCATAATAACTATCAGATTATGTTAGAAAAAGGGTATGATGATGCCAAAGTGATGGCTATTATTCAAGCGAAATCACGTGATAATAGTCGGACACCTATGCAATGGGATCAGTCGAAAAATGCTGGTTTCACTACCGGTCAACCTTGGTTAGATGTAGCAAGTAATTATCCAACAGTAAACGTTGAAGCAGAACTCAATAATCCGAATGGAATATTTGCATATTATAAACAATTAATCCATTTAAGAAAAACCGAAGATGCTTTAATTAATGGAACTTACCAAGGGATTTTACTCGATGATCCAAAAGTGATGGCGTATTTGAGAACCACTGAGACGGAAGAAATTTTAGTTTTAAGTCATTTTTATGCTGGTGAAGTTGAAGTTGAATTACCCGACGGTTTTAATCAAACAGCAGAAAAAATGATTGGAAATGGCTCTGCAGAAGTGGTTAATCAATCAGTTAAATTATCTCCTTACGAGACAATTGTTTTAAAACGATTAAAATAATTAGTTATCAATATAAGCACTGAATGGTACTGAACTAAGTACTTTCAGTGCTTTTTAAGTAAAAATAGTATCTTTGGGGATTATAAATTTTGCCGGTATGGCTTGTTAGTGGTTCTTTGCAAAAACGAGGTTGAGCATAAACTTTATAAATACAATCAAATTATTTTGCGATAATTAAAAGCGCAGTGGTTGAGTGGCCTCAAACAAGTCGAAAGACGCAGGTTGAGGCCTACTCAACTATGCGGGGGTGGGTTGACGAAGCGAAAATCATTCGCTTTTCTACTTCTAGTCCACTCCCAACTGTGCGGGGGTGGGTTGACGAAGCGAAAATTGTTCAATTTTCTACTTCTGGCCCATTCCCAAAACAACATTAAAAGATGGATGTAGTAAATAAAATACCAAATAAACTCATCTTTTTATTGTGGAAGAACTTGCTCGTCACTAAATGTTGTTGAGACCTCAATTCCTTGGAGAAGTTTTTATGGTTATTTTATTCAGTTTCATTGCGCCTGGTAAATTCATTTTCAATAACATGAAAATATTTTTGTAGGCATACCATTTTTGATGTTTTTTTTCAATAAAATAATAAAGGTTTGATTCGTTAAGGTTCTTCCAACAGATTAAAGCTTGAAATTATAGCTTAATTTACGTAAAATTGATTTGTTATAAAGAATATTATAATTTAAATACGTCGTATTTTATCTAGAAAGGATTTATTGAATGAAACATCCAAATGTTATTATTCTTTTATCCATTATATTTTTAAGTGCTTGTAGTAAAGAGCCGATGATTCGATTAAGTGAAGAAAGACAAGCCTATATAACGGAAAAGCAAAATATTGAACAAGCGTCCCACAAAAATAAGGGAGAAGAAAAAACGGTAAATATTGAGATTACAAATGAAGTAGCTTATGATGAGCCGATGAATTTTGATGATATCGTTGATTTTATCCCGATACAACCTAATCAAATTAATCAATATATTGAGAATGATCAAGAATTTTTTCGATATATGGAGTTTGTTGATGGTAATTTAAAAATGATGCAAGTTAGGGAACAAAAACCAACATCCATTTCAAATCACTATTATGCTTGGGATGAACAACAAATCAGTGATTTAGGTGTTGGAGAAGGCACCAATATTCCAAGTAATCAATTATCTAATTTATCGACAGAAAGATCCAACATAATTTTAAAAGCACCAATCCAAAAAGGAAATTCTTGGGAAATGTCGTCTGAAGAAATAGCCAGTATCACTAATTTATATGAAACAGTAAATATAAACGGATCGACTTATCAAGATGTAGTAGAAGTTGCTTATCAAGATGGCCAACAAAAAAAATATTTTGCTAAAGGTTTGGGGATTGTAGCTGAAATTAATCCAGATGATAGCTTAGTCCTATCGAGCATTAGTCAGAATAGTTATTTTCAAGTACAAATTCCGATTAAAGCACCACAACAAGTAGATAATAAATTGGTATTAGTAGATGATGTGGCGCCCATAAAGTTTCAAACGAATGAAGAATCAGCTAATATTTACACAAAATTATTTCAAACATTAGGTTGGATAACACCAGATATTTCAGTTAATAAAATTAATAAAGAAACTTATTATATTAATGTCGATTTTACACCGGGAATTGTTGCGGCTATGAATCAAAATGAAGTGACAGAACGAGGTGTTATTCCAGCGATTGTCATGACCATGATAGAACATTATGGTGTGGAAGCTGTTCAATTAACAGTTAACGGTCTAGGCATGACCCCTAATACCATAAGTTATCCTGATGGTGGATTATGGTATCCTAATGACATGTGGAAAACGGATATTAACCAATCGTTTTCATAATTATGATAAAGGTGGCGAGGCAAAAATGATAACTTCAATCAATTTTTGCTTGATAATGACAATGCCAATGTTTGAGTGGCGTTAAGCTATGTTTTAAAGATCCGTTTGAGACCGACTCAACTTGAGGATTGAACAGATGAAGTAAAAATCATTTGATTTTCTACATCTTGGCCACTCCCATTGTATTTTAGGAAATAATAGTGTTTCCACAACAATTATCGATTTCGATAGTTGCATTCTGAAACTATTTTTTGTATAATTCAATCGAAATGAATACTAAGCAGTCAAAGTGCTAACTACTCCTATGATGAATAGGGGTAGTTTAGGCACTTTTTTATATTTTAAGAAGGAGCGTGATGATATGTACCAATTAGACACAATTGCTGCTATTTCCACAGCTTTAGGGGAAGGTGCTATCGGGATTGTACGTTTAAGTGGGTCTGAAGCAATTCAATATGCTAATCAAATTTTTAAAGGTAAAGATCTTCAAAAAGTCGCATCACATACCATTAATTACGGTCATATAATTGATCCTCATAATAACGAGATAATGGATGAAGTTATGGTGAGTGTCATGCGTGCACCACGATCATTTACGACAGAAGATATTATTGAAATAAATTGTCATGGTGGCATAATGGCCGTTCAAAGAATATTAGAGCTGGTCTTAAAACAAGGGGCACGATTAGCCGAACCAGGAGAATTCACCAAACGCGCATTTTTAAATGGAAGAATTGATTTATCGCAAGCAGAAGCGGTGATGGATTTAATTCAAGCTAAAACTAGTAAGGCCATGAGCGCATCTGTGAATCAATTAAGTGGAAGTTTATCGAAAAAAATCCGTAGTTTGAGACAAAATATGTTAGACACACTAGCACAAGTAGAAGTAACCATTGATTATCCTGAATATGATGATGTAGAAGAATTATCATTAAAGCAACTTGAAGAAACAGGATTGGCTGTTAAGAAACAAATCTTAAATATTTTATCTCAAGCTCAACAAGGGAAATTATTTAGAGATGGTATTAAAACCGCTATTGTAGGTCGTCCAAATGTTGGGAAATCGAGTCTTTTAAACCGATTAATAGGCGAAGATAAAGCGATTGTTACTGATATAGAAGGAACAACACGTGATATCATAGAGGAATATGTCAACGTAAGAGGTGTTCCATTACAATTAATTGATACTGCAGGCATTCGTGAAACGGATGAAGTAGTAGAGAAAATAGGTGTAGAAAAATCGCGTAAAATGATAGAACAGGCCGATTTGATTATCTTAATATTAAATCAATCTGAGACATTACAACCGGTTGACAAAGAATTACTTGAAGCAACGAATGGCATGAATCGCTTAATCTTATTAAACAAACAAGATTTAAAACCTGCATTGACGATGGAATCTTTGAGTCCTTATATTAAACAAGATGAATTAATTGCAACCTCTATGATAGAAGAACAAGGCATCGAAGTTTTAGAAGCTGCAATAGAAAAAAAGTTTTTTGCTGGTGAAATTCAATCAACAGATGTTAACTACTTACTCAATACACGTCATGTCGCATTGCTTAATCAAGCGGTTGATTCATTAAATGAAGTATTAAGTTCTGTTGAGATGGGAATGCCAGTTGATTTAATTCAAATCGATTTTACAAAAGCATGGGATCTTTTAGGCGAAATAACGGGTGAGAGCGTTCAAGATGAATTATTGAATAAACTGTTTAGTCAGTTCTGTCTAGGAAAGTAGAGGCTAAAATGAAATTATCAACAATATGTTATATCGATAATGGCTCACAATTATTATTGTTACATCGTAATAAAAAAGAAAATGATATCCATCAAGGTAAATGGGTCAGTGTCGGTGGTAAGTTTGAAATAGGTGAAACGCCAGAAGAATGTGCTAAACGAGAAATTTATGAAGAAACAGGATTAATTGCTGAAAAATTGGAATTATGTGGATTTATAACATTTCCAAATTTCACACAAGATGGCCAAGACTGGTATAGTTTTGTCTACCGTGTCACCGAGTTTTCAGGAAATTTAATTGAAAATTGTCCAGAGGGTACTTTGGAATGGGTCAATTATGAAGATGTTATGAACAAACCGACTTGGGAAGGCGACTATATTTTTCTACAATGGATTTTAGATCGAAGACCCTATTTTTCTGCAAAATTTACTTATGTCGCTAATCAACTGATAGAACAAAGTGTCGAATTTTATTAAAAGGGGAAATTAGATGAAACAATTTGAAGCAGGTTCCTATGACGTTATTGTCGTAGGTGCGGGACACGCTGGGTCGGAAGCAGCTCTAGCCAGTGCCCGGATGGGAAGTAAAACATTATTGTTAACATTAAGTTTAGAGATGGTCGCTTTTATGCCATGTAATCCATCTATCGGTGGACCAGCTAAAGGCGTCGTAGTGCGAGAAATCGATGCCTTAGGTGGAGAAATGGGTCGCAATATCGATAAAACGTATATTCAAATGCGTTTACTAAATACTGGAAAAGGTCCAGCAGTTCAAGCTTTAAGAGCACAAGCGGATAAACAGCTATATGCTCAATCAATGAAACAAGTGTTAGAAAACACCGAGAATCTAGATTTAAAACAAGGATTGGTAACGGAGTTAATTGTTGAAGATAATCAAGTAAAAGGTGTTGTGACCTCAACAGGTGCGCGTTATTTATCGAATGCAGTTATTTTAACTGCAGGAACATCCTCTAGAGGACGTATCATAATTGGTGAATTAGGATATTCATCAGGTCCCAACAATACTTTGCCATCTATTAAGTTATCAGAGAATTTATTAGAATTAGGTTTTGAACTTGCTCGTTTTAAAACAGGTACGCCACCTAGAATTAATAAAAACTCAATCGATTTTGATCAAACCGAAATACAACCAGGTGATGAGAAACCTAATCATTTTTCATTTTTAACACCTGATGAAAACTATAAAGAAGACAGTGTTCCTTGTTGGTTAACCCATACGAATGAAATGACACATGAGATTATTAGAGGAAACCTTCATCGAGCACCGATGTTTAGTGGAATAGTCGAAGGAGTAGGTGCACGCTATTGCCCTTCGATTGAAGATAAAATTGTTCGTTTTAGTGATAAACCACGTCATCAAATCTTTATCGAGCCAGAAGGATTAGGTACCGATGAGATGTATGTTCAAGGATTATCGACTTCCATGCCAGAAGATGTTCAAATGGAAATACTGCATTCTATAAAAGGATTAGAGAATGCACAATTGATGAGACCGGGATATGCAATTGAGTATGACGTTGTAATTCCTCATCAATTAACATTATCGTTAGAAACAAAACTTATTAATGGTTTATTTACAGCAGGACAAATGAATGGAACAAGTGGCTATGAAGAAGCTGCAGGACAAGGTTTAATTGCAGGGATTAATGCTTCACTAAAAGTTCAAGGAAAAGAACCTTTCATAATGAAACGTAGTGAAGGATATATCGGAGTAATGATTGATGATTTAGTTACCAAAGGCACAACCGAACCTTATCGACTGTTAACCTCTCGTGCTGAATATCGTTTATTATTACGTCATGATAATGCAGACTTAAGATTAACAGAAATGGGTTATCAATTAGGATTAGTTACTCAAGAACGATACAACGCTTTCATCAATAAGCAAAATCTAATCAAACTAGAATTAGAAAGATTAAGCAATATACGTTTAACTCCAAAAACACCAGGATTGGTTGATTATTTAGACAGTATTCAATCAACACAATTAAAAGATGGTATTTTAGCAGTGGATTTACTAAAAAGACCAGAGGTTCGATATCGAGATTTAATAAGAATCATACCTCGTGAGGAAGGTCCATTAGAACGTCAAATAGCAGAGCAAATTGAAATTCAAATAAAATACGCAGGTTATATTGTTAAGGCAAACCAAAGAGTCGATAAAATGAAATCAATGGAAGAAAAGTTCATTCCAGAAGATATTGATTATGATGCGGTGGACAGTTTAGCAACAGAAGCTAGAGACCGCTTGAAAAAAATCCAACCAAGTACACTAGGACAAGCAAGTCGAGTGAGTGGTGTTAATCCAGCGGATATAGCGATTTTAACTGTTTATATTCAACAAGGAAAAATCGCTCGCTTAGGCGATAAAAAAGAATAGCATGGAATCAAAACTTTAAAGAATGTAATTCAAATTTATATTAATCAAATAGCTAAAAAATAAGAGTCGAAACGAGAAAAATAGTTTCGGCTCTATTAATATTTATAGAGATAGATAAGTAATACCATATATCGTGATCATCATATCGCGATATAAACTATCATAATATTGTAATCATAATAATTTTTTAATAGTAGTATTATCAAATATCAAAATATGATGATAAATGTAAAAATAAAGTAAAAAAAGTGTTGACGAGTGTCGGATAACATGATACTATAAGGGAGTTCCAAGCGAACAAGACGAAAGATTGAAAAAGAAATAAAAAAAGTTGAAAAAACTTGTTGACAGTTTCAATCAAACGTGATATTATATAGGAGTTGCTTAAGTAAGCAACAACGAAGCTCATTGAAAACTGAACAAAGACAAACACCAAAAATGTGTAGGGGATAATTCATTTGAATTATCACAACATACCCGAATATAAATTCGAGACAGAGTGGTAACTCTATAAATATACAAGCTAGTAAATAGTAAGAGTCTGAAACGACTCATGAAACTTTCATGAGAG
>NZ_FUWO01000020.1 GCF_900167405.1 Globicatella sulfidifaciens DSM 15739 | reverse complement strand
AATATTGGCCTGGAACAGGCCTTAGTTAAATAGCTTAGACCGCTGTTTTGCTTTGAAATAAGCGGAACAAGTCATGAGTGTTCCTAGAAACACGCTATTTTAATGGCGTTGTAGTTCATGTTATGATGTTTAACCAATTTTGACGAAAGTGTGAATTTAAAAAGACCTTTTATTAAGTAGTTAGACTTTACAGTGAAATTCATTGAATAAGCTATTTTCCTGTGATATTATAGGCACATAGTTATAAAGATAGGAATTTAATTATGATTTCTATCAATAAGTGATCAAGTTTATGGAGGCCCTAAAATGAAAAAATTAAGTAAATATTTATTAATCTCAGCGTTGACCTTAGGATTAGTGAATCCAGTTTTCGCACAAGAGGAAACAACGACTGAAGAAGAGGTCACAAACGAAGCAGTGAGTGATACAACGGTTGAGGAAACCGTTGCTGAAACAGTATCAGATGGTTTAGATGAAACTGAAGATGTGACAGATCAAGTGACTGAAGCTACAGCTCAGTATGTGATTGAAAATAGTTCAACACGCAAGTTTGTCTTTGATAATGAAGAAGTGGCACCTCAACCTTGGGAACAAGTGAAGGATGCTGCGGCCGCAACTGAAGCAGAAGATGGCTTAAAAGACATGAATATCGAATGGGGACGTTTAAATACTGACTTATATAGTGGTGACGAGGTAGTATACGAAGCAGGGACACCTGTTTTCCGTGTGGTCAACCATGGTACGAAAAATACCAGTGATTTTGCTATTTTTGGTACGATTACTTATCCAGGTGCTGAAACTTTTGGACATGTAGCTGCACAATATGTTGACTCTGAAGGCTTTACATATGTAGAAGATGCTGGCACTGAATCAGTAGATGTCTTTACTCAAGCAGAAGCTTTTAAATCATCGGCTTTAGAAAATGCTACGGCACGTTTGAATCCGGCTTTAGATGACGAATTACCACCATTAACAGAGCAACTATTATTTACTGAAAATGCTGAAGGTGTGTTCGAATTAACTCCAAAAGTAGACGAAGAGACAACTGCTGAGGAATCTGAAGACACAACTGCTGAAGGCGACGAAACTTCAGAAACAACTGAAGAAACATCAGCCGAAGGTGATGAAACGTCAGAAACAACTGAAGATACAACAGCTGAAGGCGACGAAACGTCGGAAGAAGCTGAAGACACAACAGCTGAAGGTGACGAAACGTCAGAAACAACTGAAGAAACATCAGCTGAAGGCGACGAAACGTCAGAAGAAGCTGAAGACACAACAGCTGAAGGCGATGAAACGTCAGAAACAACTGAAGAAACATCAGCTGAAGGCGACGAAACGTCAGAAGAAGCAGAAGAAAAAACTTATGTTGTTGCCGAAGGTGATACGTTAAATAAAATTGCTAAAGAATTTGGTGTAACAGTAGAAGCATTAAAAGCTGCCAATAATTTGACTGATGATAATATTTTTGTTGGTCAAACACTTAAGATTCCAGCAAAAGGGGAAACTGAAGACACTGGTAACGCAGAAGAAACACCAACTCTATCAGTCTCACAAGAAACTTCTGTCATCACCACTACAACGAAGGATGGCAAATCTTTACCACAAACAGGTGAAAGAAACGCTACAATTGTAATCGTGGGTGCGTTAGTTTTAGCAGGATTAGGTGTCGCTTTAATTACCTTTAATAAGAAAAAAGATAATAAATAATTATTAAGTCTCTCTTTCAACAACCAAAAGTTTGAAACTTTTGGTTGTTTTTTCATTTTGATATGGGAAAAGACGAAGCGTAAATCATTTAATTTTATATTTATTGTCTAAGCGTAGATTGCTTTTATACCTATATATTAATGATCAAGCGTGCTGTTGTTACAAAGTTCAACCGGTTTTGAGTTATGCGCTTTCGTGACTGCTAAAAGGAAAGTATAAATTTTGTAGTCGTATAATGGCGATTTATTAGAGGGGTTTTTGTGATGTAAGTTTCAGTTTAACTGGTTTGTCTAACTGCGAGAGGGATTGTAAATTGGTATTTTAATTTGTGCATAAATCAAACCATATATACTGATTAAATAAAAATTTAAGTTTGCTTTCAGTAATAGAGGATACCTTAAAGCCAACTGTGAACTAAAGGTGACTATCATCGAAGTCCCGTTCTTTTCAACCAACAAAAAATCCCTAGTACTTTTAAAAAGAGTACCGGGGATTAAATGGTTTTTAAGATAATGAGCATAAAAATCACGGCTCATCTTCTTAATTTTTATATCTAAATTAACGAGTAGATTTTAAAATAAATGAAACTACCAGAATGAGAATAATCGCTCCTAATAAGGTTGGAACAATTGCAAAGCCGGCAACTTGTGGTCCAAAGTCAGAGAATAAATTACCACCGATCATTGAACCTAAAATACCCGCAACCACGTTTCCAATTACTCCACCTGGTAAGTCTTTTCCTAAAATTAAGCCTGCTAACCAGCCTAATACTCCTCCGACAATTAATTGAATAATTAATCCCATTATAATTACCTCCTAAAATATTTTTATAAACTTTCTTTTATTTAGTTTATATCTATATCATATATGAAAAAGAGGGGTAAATGCAAATATTTTGATTTGATAATCAATTATTATTTTTAAGTAAATTTTTCTAATATGGTCAGTATAAATTTTTTGTTATAAATACGTTTCCATGTTATAATAGTAACTGTAAAGTACATTCAGAATATAGGTCTAACAACGGATAGCTTGTTTTATCCATGACATAATATTCGGAAAAACCAAGAGAAACAGAGAGACTCAGAAGGGTGTGAAATGACCTTCTAAATATATTTTACGAGGAGTGAATAAAATGGGAAAATTTAAAAAAGGATTAGGTTTTGGTGTCGCAATTGTAGGAGCTTATTTATTAGCAGAGAAATTTTATCCAAAACAAACAGAACATTATAAAAATGAAATGGGCAAACGATACCAAGATGCTAAAGATGAATTAAATATAATGAAAGATAAAACAATTGAACAAGGTCAAGATTTTGCTAGTCTTGCAGGTCTTGCATCTGATGAAACAAAAGAAAATTTTGCACATGCTCAAAAAGACGTTGTTAAATCATTAAAAGAATTATCAGGTAAAGTAGGTAAAGTAGTTTCAGATACAAAAAATAATCTTACTGACTTAGATGATAATGATAAAGTGGTAGATACGTTAGTTAAAGGTGTTACACAAGTTAAGGATGAATTAACGAGTTCATTCGATGAAATCTTAAGTAGCTTTAGTACTCTAAAAGATGGGGTAAAAGAAACGACTGATGCTGCTCTTGAGCTTTCAGAAGAAGTCGTGAGTGAGTAATTTAATAGAAGTCAGTTAAGGATTAACATGATTTGCTGAATGACTAAAGGTTTAGAAGTATCTAAGCCTTTTCCTGTTCTATTATTATGAACTCTGTCCAGTAATAGTATTGATTGGTAGGTTTGGGAGAACTTTTGGTAACCAAACTTACTTTTTTTGTGTTTTAAGCAAATATTTATATAAATGCCAACATTTTAAAAGTGTTTTTTGTTATTATATAATAAGAATGAATTTGATAAGTTTGAGTGGGTGAGAGAATTGAGTAAGAAGAAGCGAATACTGAGTTATGATGGGATTAAAGGGATATCGATTATTGCAATTATACTTTATCATCTTTTCCCTAGTTATTTACCAGGTGGTTTTTTAACCGTTAATACCTTTTTAGCAGTGGGAGGGTATTTCTTTACTTATAAAGTAGAGCAAATTGAGTTTAACCGTGCGCGACGCGATTGGCTATCAATTTGGCATTATTTTAAAAATACTTTAGCAAGAATATTTTTCCCATTACTTTGGATGATGGGGTCAGTCGTGATTGGTTTATTAATCTTTGATCGGGTGCAGTTGTTATCGATTCGCAATGATTTATTTTCGGGTTTATTTCTTTATAATAATTTGTATCAAATTTCTGCTGATAAATCTTACTTCGTTCGGATGACCGAAGCATCTTTATTTACTCACTTATGGTATAACAGTTTATATATTCAATCGTTTGTTTTGGCGATGGTAGGGGTCCTTATTACTAAATTTTTAAATCTTAAAGGGGCCGTTAAGGCGATATTATGGGCATTAATTGCGGGTGTGAGTCATTTTGCACTATTATGGCTTTATGTGCCTGGTCAAGACCCTTCGCGTGTTTACTATGGAATTGATACGCGCTTTTCATCATTTGTACTGGGTATTATGACGGCCTATATGATTCCGGTCTTATTAAATCTATTTTATAAAGTCAAAGCTAAAAAAATTTTGTATTACCTGATTGGTATCATCAGTTTAATCGGTTTTGTGGGGATGCCATTTTTTGTTAAAGACCAACAACCTGAAACCTATTACTTCTTTATGCCTTTGTATTCAGTTTTAAGCATGTTGCTGATCTTTTCGATTACTGTCGGGGTGCCATTAGTGCGCAAGGTTTTTGAAATTCAACCATTACCTTGGATTGGGCGCCGTTCTTATTCTTATTACTTATGGTATTATCCAGTTATTGTTTTATGGTTCAAATTACAACGTCAATTTGATGGACGAATGTATTGGCTTTATCTATCGATTGCGATTTCTTTAGCACTAGTCAGTGAATTGACTTATCAATTGATTGAGCGCCAACGTTTGATTCTTCCTTTTACGACCAGTTTTAATTGGAAAGAAGATTGGCGTGAGTTTCAATTAAATAATCGTAGTTTATGGTTAGCGCCAGTTGGCCTGTTATTATTCGTGATAATGGGAGCGGGTTGGGTGATGTCGCGCAATGATAAACCACTAACGCAATTCCAATTAGAGTATCAATTAAAGCAAGTTCAACCGAGTTTATTTGAGATAGCTGACAAAGATGAGCGTGCGATTCATAAAGTAAAAACAAAAGTTGATCAGTTAGAAAAAGAATTAGATGTTACATTGACTTCTAAAATTGAGACGGAAAACTTTTTTGACATCGCCAGAACAGCATTAGTTCAAACATCCGGTGTTGGAGAGGAAGTGACTCAAATTACTAATGATAATGCCGACATTATTAATGAAATTAATGCACTTGACCCTGAGTTAGCTGCTTTAGTACCAGATGAAGTGAAATTATTCGCTTCGAAGATTCGCGTAAGTTTCTTTGGCGATTCGCTGATTTTATTATCGGCTCCAAATGCGTTAAATGTGTTTCTTAACTCTAATGATTTGGGCGTCAAAAGTTTACAAATTTGGAAAGCTGTCGGTGTATTGATTGATTGGATTAGTACGGGAGAAGTCAATGATATTCTCGTTTTCAATTTGGGAACTAATGCTGGATTAGATGATCAAGGGATGGAAGACCTTATCGCGGCAGCTGGGGACCGTCAATTGTTCTTTGTAAGCTCAAATTCGGCAGTTGAACACCGTGATTCTGTTAACCAAATTATTAAAGAGTATGCTAATAAATATGACAATGTCCATGAAATAGATTGGTATAGTTATGCGAAAGACCATCCTGAATTTTATTGGGAGGGCGAAGGGGTCCATCATACACCTGAAGGGGCAGACGCATTTGCAGCCTTTACAGCCCAAGAATTATATCGTTTCTATAATGGCCAAGTGCCAGAATAAGCTATGACGGTTGATTTTAACTAGTGATGTGAATTTTTGGCAGAGTAAGCTGTGATGGTTGATTTTAACTAGTGAGGTCATCTTTTTGATTCCTTAGCTTAATATTTGGTAAAAATATTAAGAAAAGGGCGCTTACCCCTTGCAACTTCTGTCAATTTCATGTAAATTATATAGGTGGTCGTCTGTCGCTGTGTAATACCGATGTTTGACTATGCAATTATTAATTACCCATCCTTAGTTTTGCGAATCACCAACGCATTACTTTGGATGTGGCATACTTTAAAAGAAAGGTGGAAAATATTATGGCAATTTCTAAAGAACGTAAAAACGAAATCATTAAAGAATATGCTATTCATGAAGGAGACACTGGTTCACCAGAAGTACAAATCGCTGTATTAACTGAAGATATCAATGTTTTAAATGATCATATTCGTACACACAAAAAAGATTTCACATCTTATCGTGGACTTATGAAAAAAATTGGTCACCGTCGTAACTTATTAGCTTACTTACGTGATAAAGATGTTCAACGTTACCGTGAACTTATCCAACGTTTAGGTCTACGTCGTTAATTCATCGAGACTTTGAAGGATGGCTCACGCCATCCTTTTGTTTTATTGATTTGTTATTTTACATCCAAGAACCAAACGTACCTATACAAATATGAGCCTATGTTTTAATAGGTAGGTTGATATTTGTTTAGCTATGTTGAAGTCTTGGATAAGATTTTATAAAAGGAGTTTATTATGGCAGAAAAACAAGTTTTTAGTACCACTTTAGGCGGTCGTCCGTTAACCGTCGAAATCGGCGAATTAGCCAAGCAAGCCAATGGTGCGGTTTTAGTCCGCTATGGCGATACCGTTGTCTTAACAGCAGCAGTTGCTTCTAAAAAAGCTACTAGTGGGGATTTTTTCCCATTAACTGTTAATTATGTTGAAAAGATGTATGCGGTAGGGAAAGTACCAGGAGGCTTTATTAAACGTGAAGGGCGTCCTTCCGAGACAGCGACGTTAACGAGTCGTTTAATTGATCGTCCAATTCGTCCAATGTTCCCAGAAGGGGTACGAAACGAAATTCAAATTACCAATACAGTTTTATCAGTTGATCAAGATTGTACGCCAGAGATGGCGGCGATGTTAGGTTCATCTTTAGCTTTAGCAGTATCTGATATTCCATTTGATGGTCCAATTGCTGGCGTTAATGTAGGACGTGTCAATGGTGAATTAATCATCAACCCAACCGTTGCTCAAGATGAAGAGTCTGATATTGAACTAACGGTAGCCGGAACCGCTACTGCAATTAACATGGTAGAATCGAGTGCTAAAGAAGTTTCGGAAGCGGAAATGTTAGAGGCATTATTATTTGGACATGAAGCGATTAAGGAATTAGTCGCTTTCCAAAATGAAGTGGTGGCTGCTTGTGGTAAAGAGAAATTCGAGTTAACCTTAGCGACACCAAATGAAGAAATCGTCGCAACTGTTAAAGAACGTTACCAAGATATTATGGTAGCGGCTATCCAAACCGAAGAGAAAAAAGCACGTGAAGCAGCGGTTGAAGCTGTTATGGAAGCAGCTCAAGAATTTTTTAATGATGAATTAGGGGATGCTGCTGACAAAGAAGAATTATTAAAAGACGTCAATACAGCGTTACATGATTTAGAAAAAGATGAAGTACGTCGTTTAATTACGAAGGAACGTGTACGTCCGGATGGTCGTAAGATTGACGAGATTCGTCCATTAAGTTCATCTGTTGGGTTATTACCGCGTACCCATGGTTCTGGTTTATTTACCCGTGGGCAAACGCAAGCATTATCTGTTGCGACTTTAGCACCTTTGGGTGAACATCAAGTGATTGATGGTTTAGGAGCAGAAGATATGAAACGCTTCATCCATCATTATAATTTCCCTAACTTTTCAGTCGGTGAAACAGGACGTACGGGGAGTCCAGGGCGTCGTGAAATTGGACATGGTGCTTTAGGTGAGCGTGCATTAAAAGAGGTGATTCCTTCTGTTGAAGATTTTCCTTATATGATTCGTGTTGTGTCAGAAGTGTTAGAATCTAATGGTTCATCTTCTCAAGCATCAATCTGTGCGGGGACTTTAGCATTAATGGATGCTGGGGTACCAATTAAAGCGCCAGTAGCTGGGATTGCGATGGGATTAGTGATGGAAGACGAAGACTATACGGTCTTAACCGATATCCAAGGTTTAGAAGATCATTTAGGAGATATGGACTTTAAAGTGGCGGGTACTGCCAAAGGTATTACGGCTTTACAAATGGATATTAAAATCCAAGGGATTACGGAAGCTATTTTAACCGAAGCTTTAGAGCAAGCGAAAAAAGCGCGTGCTGAAATTCTAGATGAATTAATTAGTACTTTAGCTGAGCCACGTAAGGAATTAAGTCCGTATGCACCGAAGATTGAATTAATCACAATTGATCCTGACAAGATTAAGGTAGTCATTGGTCGTGGTGGTGAAACCATCAACGGCATTATTGATGCGACTGGTGTTAAGATTGATATTGATCAATCGGGTGCCATCAGTGTGGCGTCATCTGATGCTGAAATGATTCAAAAAGCTATTGATATGATTAATGCATTAGTTAAAGAAGTTGAAGTGGGTGAGACTTATGAAGGAATCGTTCGTCGTATTGAAAAATTCGGTGCTTTCGTAGAAGTGTTACCTGGTAAAGATGGTTTAGTTCATATTTCAGAATTAGAGCATCGTCGTGTGAATAATGTGGAAGATGTCTTAAAAGTGGGCGATACGGTTCAAGTGAAAGTAATTGAAATTGACGATAAGGGTCGTATCAATTTATCGCGTAAGGCATTACTACCTAAAGATTAATTGAATAGTCAATGATTTGAATGCTGGATTGTTCTTATGGATGGTCCAGTTTTTTTGTTTTGTTGGTAAGGATGATGGTTAGTTAAAGGGTGTTGCGGAGTGAATAATTTCCGTTTATGAGTCATTATTAAAGTGTAATGGTGTTTTTCATAATTCGTTAGGAGATTGTTATTAAAGAGCAATGGCACCGTCTTTCTGTTCACTTCGTGGAACATACAGACTTAAATTCTTGAGGTTTTCTAATTCACTGAAGTGAAAAGAAAACTCATGCAGAATTTATGCTTAACATTGCTAATAACAATCTACTAACTTATTATTATGCTTAGCGTTGCTATTATGACTCATAAACTAACTGTTAAGCATTCATAAAAAAGGGAAAGAGAAAGTTTTAAAATAATTCTTTGTTAGTTTAGTAACATTAAAGAGTTATGGGACCGTCTTTCGGTTTTCTTCGAAGAACCTACAGACTTGATTTTCTGAAGCGCTGTAAGAACTAAAGTTCAACAGCGTTCATGCGAAAATACATCCTGGTCATTACTAATGATAATAAACTAACGTTTAACCATCCATCATAAAAAAGGGAAAGAGAGATTTTTAAGTGGGTGAAATTTTCCTCACGAAAAATTTCTGCTGATGCCTTTCACCTTCGGGAAAGGTAGGATGTAGATTGCGGTTATATTAGACTTTAGCCGAATGTCATTGGGTCCGGCTGGTATAGCTAGCATTAGTTGATTGTGTGTTGCGCTGGTTTAAAAGGTTCGTGCTAGTTTAAAATCAGCGTTTCCGATTATCTTAACACGTACTGGTCGCTGTGGTAATGCTGTAGCTCTCCTAATATCCTTCATTAGGCCGGACAAAACTTTAAAAATTCCGTTTGAATCCTTTTTTTATTTTATAGTGCAGTGGTTGAATGAAATCAAACTGCGTCTAAAAGTCTTGTTTGATACCTACTCCCAATCCATTTTAAAGTGAGTCCACTAAGTAAAGCAGGGGGCATTTATCCTTTCCTCTAGGCTATTTTCATTGAGCACTCCGGTCGGTAGTCTTGATTATTCTTGACAATGTGACACAGTGTCAAGAATAATGAATTCAATAATGAATAATTTTGTCGGTGATACACGCTTAAGTGTGTTACATACGCACACATTAGTACTTGGATTTGTGGTATTATTAGTCTTTTATCTACTAATTAGAAACTACTCCTTGAATAGTGTATTAAGTCTTAAAAAATCTTATTTAATCTATGTAGGGGGGGTAACCTTTACTTTAGTCATGATGGTTTTCATTGGCATCTATCAAATTACCGCTCAAGGACAAGATTTAATTAATATTAAAGCAATCGAAGGAATGTCTGGTTTAGGTCACATTATTTTAGCGCCGGTATGGTGAAATTACTGGTGAAACTATATCGTTTAGAAAATACCCAAGTTAAATAATATTTACAGGTTTTGCCCTAATTATGTCCCTCAGGGTTTAGCTCATGCCTTCAATAGGTAATGAGCTTTTTTATTTGCATTAGGCACTACCTTGTTGTTAAGGAAGTACGTTTTATGAGGAGAAACATATAGGCACCATCCACGTTAACATTTTTACAGAATATGCTCTATCAACCACTAGTTTTAAATTTTTCGAGGATATTATATTATGAATTAGGCGAACAGCAATTTATTTGATACAGTCGTAGATAATAGTTTATGCATGAGTGATAAAAGTATTTGCAATCTACTCACATTAGAACTTTATGCATGATTTCAGCCTATTCATTAGTTTTTCAAACAATTAAGTACTTTTTAGTCCTATTTTTTAGTATTCATGATGGTGAAAAAAGTATCACTTGAGGAAACGCTTATAAAAGTCTACAATAGACTTAGTTGATTATGTAAAAGTTAGGAGCATACTATGAAGTTCAGCAGTAGAAAAATTCGTTTAATGGGAACTATCATCGAAATAAAAATTTTACATCATGATGCTGAACCGATTTTGGATGAAGCGGAGTCATTATTACACCAATATAATATGCGTTTTAGTGCCAATGATAGTCGTTCCGAATTAATGCAAATTAACTTAAATGCCGGTGTACAACCTGTTAGGGTCCATCCCGAATTATTTGAGCTAATTGAATTAGGTTTATCACATAGTTTGGCTCCTGGAAGTCATTTGAATATCTTGATGGGACCAGTGGTTCAATTATGGCGTATTGGCTTTGATGATGCACAATTACCGACCGGTACAGAGATTATGAAGCAATTAGCTTTGACCAATCCTAAAAAGCTTCAGTTAAATAATTGGGATTATTCGGTCTATTTAATGGAACCTGGTATGAAAATCGATTTAGGAGCCATTGCGAAAGGGTATATCGCCGATAAAGTTTGTGCGATGTTAAAAGATCGAGGTGTTATGTCAGGTTTTATCAATTTAGGGGGTAATGTCTTAACCTTTGGCCCAGCGGTGCATCACGCTGATCAATTATGGGTGATTGGAATTCAAAATCCTCAGAAAGCTCGTGGCGAAAATATTGCGCTTTTAAAAATAGCAGAAGAGTCCGTTGTAACATCAGGAGTTTATGAACGGGTGCTTGAATTGAATGGCCAGCGGTACCATCATATTTTTGATCCGAAGACAGGGTATCCGATGGCAACTAATATCGACAGTATTACGATTGTTTCTAAAAAATCCGTCGACTGTGAGATCTGGACGACCCGTTTATTTGGGAAAGATATTCAAACGATTATGAACGAAGTAGCACAGCATCCTGAATTAGAGGTAATTGTGATTACTAATGAAAATGAAGTGTTTTATTCAAAGGGATTACACAATCGTCTGTTTATCGATAATTAGAAAATTTATAATTGATTTTCAAGGGGTATTGATAAATCAATTAGATAGTAGCAACGCTATCTAAAATAATGGTTTAGAGCGACAAATTTGATAAAAATTTAGTCTTAATAATCGAAAGAAGGTGTTAATATCATTACATCTAAGTGTTTAACAGAACATCATTGTATGCTGCAAGTCCCAATCTTTAATCATTTAGAAGCAGACTCGTTAGCGCTGATTCACCAAAAGATTCATGCTGTTGAGTTTAAAAAAGGCGAGTATTTGTTTCGTGCTGAGGAGCCTACTAATACTTTATACATTATTCAAAGTGGCGCTGTTCGTTTGTTTCATCTTTTAGAATCTGGAAAGGAACAGCTAATTCGAATTTTGAAACCGGGTGATTTTATTGGAGAATGGAGCTTGTTTTCACAAGATAGGCAATACGAAGACTATGCGTATGCTTTAGTTGATACTAAGGTATGTCAACTTTATGCTGATGATTTTAAAGAGGTTCTTTTAAGTTATCCGGCCGTATCATTAAAAATTTTGGAAGAAATGTCGCGTCGTTTACAAGCTTCAGAAAAGATGACCTCACGAGTAGCGAACGAGTCTGTTGGTACACGACTCGTCAATTATTTATTAGGCCAGCTACCCGGTCAAGCATCTGATGCTCATCTTATCAACTTGGAACTATCAAGAAAAGAGTTAGCCGCTTTTTTGGGGACTACGCCTGAAACGATTAGTCGAAAATTTAAAGAATTGGAAACTTTAAATATCATTAAATCTTTATCACCACGAAAGATTAAAATTATTAATTTCGACGGCTTACTGCAATATGCAAATTAGTAGCTTGACACTTTACTAAGTGATTAGGAAAATCTGATGTTTTTTAAAAAAAATATTAGGTTTTTATTTGTGAATATATAATTTCAATGTTAAAATAAAATTAATTTATAGATGAAGAGTGTTCAAAAGACTAAGAAAATATTAGTGAGTATGTAATATCAATTAAAGCCTAGAACATCGGATTTTTTATAGTTGATGTGCTTTCTTCTTGGAATGTTTTTATTAAAAGTTACAAACCTAGGTATTGTTAGATTTTGGCAAGAGGAATCAAATATTAATAAAATGAGGTGTATAAAAAGTGAAATTGATTGGAATTGTTGGAACAAATTCAATTAAGTCTACTAATAGACAATTATTGGAATTTATACAGAAAAAATTTAGTGATAAAGCAGAAATTGAATTAATTGAGATTTATGAATTTCCAGTTTTTAATAAACCCGTTGATAAAACGGTTCCAGAAGTAGTGCAAAAAGCAGCTGATAAAATTGAATCTGCTGATGGAGTGATTATTTCGACTCCTGAGTATGATCATTCTTGTCCTGCTGTTTTGATGAATGCAATTGCTTGGTTGTCTTATGGTATTTATCCATTATTAAATAAACCTATAATGATTACTGGAGCATCATATGGGACATTAGGATCTTCAAGAGCTCAAAGTCAATTAAGACAAATATTAGATGCCCCTGAAGTAAAAGCACGTGTGCTACCAAGTTCAGAATTTTTATTAGGGAATTCTCTTCAAGCTTTTGATGAAGAAGGTAATTTGAAGGACGAGAAATTAGTAAAAGATCTAGAACAAATTTTTGCAGATTTTACACTATTTATCGAATTTACTGCGCAATTAGTTGAAGCTAAAAAGTTAATGGAGGAACAAGTTAAAAACTTTTCTTGGGAAAAATAAGTAAAGGAGCGATGTTAAGTGAAATTGATTGGAATTGTAGGTTCAAATGCCGAAATATCTTATAACCGTAAGTTATTACAATTTATACAGAAAGAATTTAAAGATTTATTCGAGTTAGAACTATTGGAAATAAAAGATGTTCCAATGTTTAATCAAGATTTTGATCAGTCAGATAGTTTTGCTGTTCAGTATATTTATAATAAATTAATTCGTTGCGATGGTGTGATTATTGCGACACCTGAACATAATCATACCATCCCAGCGGCATTAAAAAGCACCTTAGAGTGGTTATCATTTAAATTACACCCATTCAAAAATAAACCGGTCATGATAATGGGTGCTTCGTATTTGGAGCAAGGTACATCACGTGCTCAAGTACATTTACGAAAAATTTTAGATGCACCAGGTGTTCAGGCATATGTTTTAACAGGAAATGAGTTTTTATTAGGTAAAGCAAAAGAGGCATTTGATGATATGGGAAATATTAAAAGTGCTGGGACAGTTTCTTTTTTAAGAACTTGTTTGGAAAATTTTGTCAAATATATTGAGGTAATTAAACCTTTACAAGAACCACTACCGACACAACCTGAAGATTTATTTTGTACTAGCCCAATCGAAACAACTATCACTGAAGTAGACCCTGATGATCCAGAGTGGGTGGAGAAGGCTGCAGAAGTGGTTGGGGCAGCAGAGGGAAATGATTATGTACGTTTAGACCATGGGGTGCTAACTGTTAATCAATTAGACCGATTCTTACGAGCTTTACCATTTGAAGTCACATTTGCGGATGAAAATAATCAATTCTTATATTATAATCATGCGCAAAATGCTAATACAATGATGGCGCCGCGTATACCATCTCAATCAGGAAGTCGTTTAGGAACTGTTCACCCTCCACGCACATATAAAAATGTGGAATATTTAATTGCGAATTTACGCGCCGGTAATCAAGACTACTTTAGAACTATTGTTCCGGGAACAAGCAAAGATATTATCAATGTGCATCATTATGAAGCCATGCATCATGCTGATGGATCGTATGCTGGCATTAATGAAGTAGTCTTTAATTTTAAACCGTGGTTAGACTGGTATTTAAATGAGACTGGACAAAAATTAGTCAATGCAACAGGTGAAGTGGCGACATCAGTCGATGCAACGAGTGGTGCTTCATCTAAAGGTCATACAGATGTCAGCCCTGAAGCAGATGCAACGAGTGGTGCTTCTGCTCAAGAAGCTAAATCAGCCAATACAACTATCAATGTAGTCGATGCATCTAGTGGTGCTTCAGAAAAATAGATGACTTGTTTGATAGAGATACTAGTCAATCATTCGAAAGTTAACTTAATTAGTTCTCGATGATTCTATCATAGATTAAAGGTGATTTAATAAGTCCAAGGAATGTTTATCAATTATTCTTTGTACTTTTAAATTATTTTCTAACCTTAAAGAAAGCTATATAAACTCTCCTTAAAGTAGACAGTTGGAATGAAACACTACTTTAGGGAGAGATTTTTTGTATCAATTATAAATTTTCGTTGCGGTTAATAGGAGATAGTAGGGACGAAATAATAAAAAAGAAATTGATTTTTTTACTTTGCATTTTACTGATTGAGTATAACAATGGATAAAACTTGATGTAGGACAATTTTTTTAATCAATTCTTAAGATATACTCTGATTGTAAGTGGGTAAAAAGATGAAAAGATGGATTTTTAATCACAAAAATTCGCTTATGTTGTTTCAATTATTACTCATAATTCTTGCTTTTAGTAATCTTTGGCTTTTCAAAATGAGCGTGGTCACTGATTTTAGTTTTTTAGTCGCAGGGGTTTTGGAGTTGTTCCATTATTATTTCAAGCAAATTTAAAATTTAATTTTGAAGAGCCAGTAGTTAATATAGAGATAATTAAAGAAAAAATTGAAGCGATGGGTTACCAGGTATTAGATATCAAATTAAAATAAGGAGCAATCGTCATGTCACAATTAAGTATTTTCCTATTAGAAAATGAACAACAAATGAATTTATACATCCAAGCAATTTCCAAAGTGCATATAAAAAATCATCCAGAAGTATTAGAAATCCAAAATTTATACCAAAATATTTTGCGGAAAATTAAAAAAGGGCCGATGGATGTTTCTTATGAATTTAAACGATTAGATGAGATTACCGATCACTTTTCAACCCCAAAAGATACATGCCAAACCTATGATGCGGTGATTGAATTTCTAAAAGAAGCATTTTATTTAAATAATGAGTTTGTAGGTTAAATTATCAAACAATCAATAGGTGAATTAGACAACATTGTTTAGTTGGGGTTTAGTATAAAGGATGTCATGCGAGTTGATAGTCGATAAGGTTAATTATTATATTATTGATTGCTTACCAAATTACACTTCATAAAACGTCTAATTAAGTTCAAGAGTTAGTACAATTTAATAATATTGGCGCTTCAATTACATTGATACTGTAGATTCTTCCGATCGTTATCTTGCATAGGTAAATGAAACGGTAAAATTAACTTCTTATAATCAATTGGCTTGACTTATTGTCGGTAAAAGTATTTAATAGAGTGTATAGGGTTATTTAGAACTGTTATAATTAAAACGGTTTATAACTCACAACTTAAGAATATTAGATGTAAGGAAGGTTTTTATGACAACGATTATTAAAGTCGATAATTTGTCGATTGCTAATGAAAGGCAAGCAATTATCAATCAGTTATCATTTGAAATACAACAAGGAGAATTTGTTTCCATTACGGGTCAATCAGGTAGTGGTAAGAGTACAGTCTTAAAGTTTTTGGCTCAATTAAATGACCCAACTTTGAAAGTGAGTGGCAGTTATCAATTATTAGGAAAAGATGTCAATGACTACTCACCGATTGAATTGCGTCAAATTGTTTCTTATTTTTATCAAACACCGAGTTTATTCGGTGATACGGTCCGTGATAATTTAGCTTTTCCTTACGAAATTCGTCATGAAGAATTTGATGATCAACGTGCGATTGAAATGTTAAACAATGTGGATTTATCGCAAAGTTTTTTAGATAAAAATATTAAATCTTTATCTGGAGGCGAACGTCAACGAGTTGCCTTGATTCGTAATTTAATGTATCCTTCGAAAGTCTTGTTATTAGATGAGATTTCGAGTGCATTAGATTTTAATACGCGTCAAATTATTTGGTCATGGCTTGAAAGATATCGTCAAGAGCATGATGCTACTATCTTAATGGTTAGTCATTTAGATGAAGAGCATGAAATGACAGACCGTAAAATTGAAATTGTGAAATTAGCGGAAGGAAGTGATGTTAATGAGTAATAATTTACAAGCATCACCATTTTCATTAGTCTTAGCTTTTGTCTTTGTGTTAATGGCGATTGGTATTTCATATCGTGAGAAATTAAAATTAGAAAAAGAAATTGTCTGGTCCGTTATTCGAATGATTGTTCAATTAGTAGCCGTAGCTTATGTTTTAGGTTATGTCTTTGAAATGGACAATTTTTGGTTAACGTCAGGTATGATCTTAGTAATTGTGATTAATGCCTCCATCAATGCCGCTAATCGTGGTAAAGGATTAAATCAACCTTTATTGGTTTCCTTTATTGCATTAGCTTCGACGACTGTTTTAACATTGTCTATCTTAGTCCTGTCTGGAAACTTGAAATTTATTCCGTCACAAATGATTCCGGTTACCGGGATGATTGTCGGAAACTCGATGAAATCAGTCGGGTTAGTTTACTCAAATTTATTCCAATTATATAAAGATCAAGAACAAGCAGTTTTAGAGAAAATTTCTTTAGGCGCCAATCCTTATCAAGCGTCGCATAATGTCATTCAATTGACGATTAAAAATGGGATTCAACCAACAGTCGATGGGATTAAAACGACTGGTATCGTGAGTTTACCTGGGATGATGTCAGGGTTAATGTTAGCGGGAGTCGATCCTTTAAAAGCGATTGTCTATCAAATTATGGTGATGTTTATGATTATTGGGGGGACTTCCTTTGCGATGATCATTGCGACGTATTTATCTTATCGTTCATTCTTTAATGATCGTTATCAATTAAACACTCGCTTAAAAGAAATACAATAATAGAAGTAAGACCTAGAGATTAGCTTGAAGCATTTTTCAGGTCATATGTGCAATAAATGCGAGAGTGGGATTATATTAGCAAATTCAATTTTAGCCGTTTTTTATTAATGAAAGCGTTGGGATTGAGTGGTCTCAAACTGCGTCTTAATGAGGTTAGGGATAGAGTTGATAAAATCAATTAAGTTATTGTTTGTTAATTAAAAGCGCAGTGGTTGAGTGGTCTCAAACTGCGTCTTAATGAGTTAGGTATAAACATAAAAAATTCAATCAAGTTATTGCTCGATATTTAAAAGCGCAGTGGTTGAGTGGCCTCAACCTGCGTCTTAATGAGTTAGGTATAAACATAAAAAATTCAATCAAGTTATTGCTCGATATTTAAAAGCGCAGTGGTTGAGTGGCCTCAACCTGCGTCTTAATGACTTGTTTGAGACCTACTCAACTGTGCGGGGGTAGGCCGACGAAGCGAAAATCATTCAATTTTCTACTTCTGGTCTACTCCCAACTGTGCGGGGGTGGACAGACGAAGCGAAAATTGTTCAATTTTCTACTTCTTGCCCACTCCCTTGGCTCTTATCAATATCGACTTAACCTTTTTGGGTGGCAGTGGTAGTGCAATGATTATATTCGCTACTGCTAGCCACTTTTTTTGCGGAATCGTTTTGTGTATGAGTTTCTTAATCGTTATCTTTACAATGATTATAATTATTCTAAATAAAAACGCTTATAACCCTTGAATTATTGTTCGAGTTTATTTATAATGAATATAAATAAGAAATTATTTTTATTATTTAATTGACGTAAAGATATGGTTGGTTTTGACTAAATGAAAGGTTGAGGAACGATGTTTAAATTTTTAACCAGCTCGATGCAAGGGCGTTTTCTAATATTTGGTGTAATTGCTTTAGTATTAGGTTTTATTACGATGGGGATGAACCCAGTATTAAGTAAAATCTTGTTCTATATTTCAATCTTTTTCTTAGGTTTTTTTGCTACTAAACATGCGATAACAGATACTATTAATGATAAGAAATTAAATGTTGACTTATTAATGGTGCTAGCAGCTTTAGGTGCCTGTTTAATTAATTATGAATCTGAAGGGGCATTATTATTATTAATTTTCGCTATCTCAGGTTTGATGGAAGAATATGCCGATGGACGTTCAACTCGTGCCATCGAAGAGCTAATGTCACAAGTTCCAAAAACAGCGCAATTATTATTACCAAATGGGGAAACTAAAGAAGTATCGGTTGATGAGCTAAATTTAGGAGATACGATTGTAGTGGCAAAAGGGGCTCAAGTGCCCATTGATGGCAAAATCGATCGTGAATCTAATTTCAATGAGGCTGCTTTAACAGGTGAATCGGTGCCGGTTAGTAAAGTAGTAGGGGATGATGTGTTTGCGGGTACTATTAACTTAGGTGACTCTATTCAGATGGAAGTAACCAAATTATCACATGAAACAGTGTTCTCTAATATTATTCATATGGTTGAAGAGGCCGAACGTCGTCCGTCTAATATATCTAAATTTATTGATCGTATTGAAAATAAATATGTGATTGCGGTCTTAATCGCAGTGCCGATTTTCATATTGATTTTAATGTATGGAAGAGGTTTAACTTTCCAAGAATCGTTTTATCGGGGAATGGTGTTCTTAACGGTTGCGAGTCCATGTGCTTTGGTCGCTTCAGCAACACCGGCTACGTTAGCGGCAATTTCAAATGGTGCTAGAAATGGTATTTTATTCAAGGGTGGAGCCGCAATGGAAGCTCTATCTACAATGGATATGTTATTTTCTGATAAAACGGGTACGTTAACATATGGTAATTTTGAGGTGGTTGAAGCACAATTACCCGAAGAAGTCATTGCAGAAGTTGTTTATATGGAACAGTCTTCTTCGCATCCAATTGCTAAAGCGATTGTGGAGCATTTTAGTAATATTTCGTTAGAATCGGTCGATCAAGCGATACCAGTAAAAGAAATTTCTGGATCAGGACTGGAAAAAGGTTCGATTCGTTTAGGTAAACCAAGTGACTTTATGGATTATGCTGACCCTAATCATTATTTAGAAGCACTACAAGTAGGTTTAACAGCAGTTATGGTAGCGCAAGGTAACGAAGTTGTGGGATACATTACTTTAGCGGATAAAATTCGTGAAGAATCGAAAAATGCAGTAGCTAATTTTAGCGAAGAAGGCATTGATGTGGTCTTATTAACAGGGGACAATGAGCAAGTTGCGTCTTTAGTTGCTAATGAGATTGGAATTGAACATTATAAAGCAGGCTTATTACCAGAAGATAAGATTCAATATGTCTTTGAAGAGCAAGAGAAAGGACATGTTGTCGGTATGATTGGTGATGGGATTAATGATGCGCCGGCATTAGCCAATGCTAATATTGGGATTGCGATGGGGTCCGGTTCGTCAGTCGCCATGGAATCTTCTGACGTCGTCATTGTTAAAAATGATTTGTCAAAATTATTTTATAGCTTTAAATTAAGTCAAAAATTAAACAAATTAATCTTACAAAATGTTATTTTTGCTATAGGGGTGATTATTACTTTAATCATCTTAAATATCATCGGTATTTTACCTTTACCTTTAGCGGTCGTTTTCCATGAAGGCTCCACGATTTTGGTTATTTTAAATGGCTTACGATTATTAATGGATAAGCCGAATGAAAATAAATGAAGTATTGAATCAAAAAGTATAATTCCAAACTAAAATTAATACAACATTGTCAATACTTTATATAAAATAAGACGAGTTATACGCGGAAGGAATTACTTCTAATGCGTTTAACTCGTCTATTGTTTTCATAATATGGGTGCGACTATTGAGTTGATTTCATCTATATGATGAGTGTAACTTTTATGTCATCTATCGTAAAATCTAAAATAGGATTGGAAATTTGATACAAACGTGAATAGGTTTTATAAAATATGATAAAATTATCGAACTTTATTTTAACTCAATAACCAGGTCATCGTCACACGATGTGATTCTTTCTACACCCATATTAGTGAATCATAAAGTTAGATAGCACTATGCCTCATCATTAGTTAAAGTTGAAGGGCATAGTCGATGCTGAACCACTATCACTTGAATAACAAGTTTCAGGTTAATCATCTAGAAGATTCGCTTTTCGATCAAGAATCGAAATGACGATAATCTGTTTCATCGGGTTCAGGTGGGAAAGTATCTTTTTCTAATTGGTCGCTATAACGTTCATGGACAGCATCAGATTGTTGGATCCCTTTCTCAACTTGATTAGCTTGATATTCGGTCATGTTTTGATTCATTCGTCCTAAATAAGGATCATTGGCTGGTCGTTCCGCTGAATCAATCATCGGATCTTCAATGGGTGGATCAACGACTTCGCGATAGGAAGTATCAGTTGGACCATCTATTGGATTAGCATGCTGTTGCTTATACATTGTTTCATTTGACTGGGGTGCATCATCAATCGGATTATTTATCGGCGACTGATGGGCATCTTTATCTTGAGAATAAGCTTTAAACTCACGTTGATCATCTTGTAAATTCATAGGATCAATGACACTTTCATCTTCAATCATTTCACGCGTTGGTTCACCACCAGGATACTCTTCCAATTTCAATGAATCATTGTAATGATTAAATTCATTTGGTTGATGATTGACTAATTCAGCGGATTGCCTTTCTGCACGCTCCGCTTTAACTTTTTCGTGCATGAGGGCTTCTTTGGAAAAATCAGTTGTACCGGTTGAGGTTTGTTTAAAGGCATCAGCCTCTTTTTGAGAATGATTGAATGCATTATCAGTACCAGCATGTGCTTTAAAGTTAGTTAAATCATTGGCTGAATCAGATAAGTTATCTTTGGTTGAATCGCTTATAGGGTCATCTGTTGTATCGCTTAAGGTGTCTTCTTTACGATAGACGCCTTTCATGCCAGCAGTGCGACTCGTATCGACTTTTCTACCATAGGCCCGCTTAGGTAATTCACCTTCTTCGGATGGAAACCATTCAGAGTTTGATGTTATTTCTTCTGGTGAATGACCATCTTTGTCATCAGTATCAACTTGGTCCAAGTTAATTGGACGCGCTTGATTTAATAAGGCTTCTTCTACTAAGACGGCAATACTACCGTCCGCCACTAGTTCTTGGTATTCTTGTAATTGTTCTTCTTGATTGACTTCATTGTCATCGTCTTCATTAAGTGGGTTAATCATATTAATAATTTTTTGCCACCAACTATCAGACGCTTCATTAGAGTCGACTTCTAAGACATCAACACCTAAATCTAACAAATTATCATATTGACTATTTGTTGCGATAGCCATGTCACTAGAATTAATACCACGATTTTTTAACTCGTCGATTGCTTGTGCAGCTTGTTCATATGTCTCATACGTTCCGTAAATAAATTTTGTCATTTTAATCGCTCCTTCATTTTTATTGGCAATATTACTACTTTTATTGGATATTAAGACTAAAGTAATCCTAGACTGACACATACATATAATCATTTAGCAAAAGTTAACTTTTTGCCGGCCAAAGCTAACCGATAATCAATTATAATGTTTCTAATTGATAATTAAATCGTATCAACAAAATTTTTAAAAGTAAAACGAAACGCTTACCGTAATTTAGAAATAAGTTTATCTTGAAAACAGTTTGAGAGGGATAGCAATTGATTTTATCATGTTTTCATGCAAAGAAAAGTTAATTATTAAAATAAGTATAAGGTGAATATCAGTATGGTGCTTTAGTGAAATAATTTATTTTAAAAATGTTATTTTAGATAAAATTCAATTGTTTGTTTAAACAAGGTATGAAGTAAATAGAAAAGCCCAAGAAGGAAAAGATAAGAAGAAAGAGTCAAATAAACTCCGATTCGTCTGCCAACAGTTTACCGTAGAAAGTAGGCAAGGAGTAGAAATTTGAATGATTTTTGGTCCATCTGCCAACCGAGAACAGTCGAGAAGTATTAAAATTAGTCATTAAGACTTATTTGAGTCCACTCAACGCTAAGTTTCTAATTGCCGACCAATACTTGACTGAATTAATTATGTTTATGTCTAGTCTCATTTAGTCACCGTTTGAGAACATTCGCAATCAATTAAATAAAGGAAAGTATAATAACATGGTTAAAGTTTTTTCCTAGCATAAATCTAAAATTTCTAACTTTACCTCATTGAACAAAAAAATAAAAAACCTCACAGAAATAGGCCTGTGAGGTCAATTATTTAAAGTAGTGGCAGTCAACCACACAATACTAGTAGCCGATTCCCATTGCTTTTTCCATACGTGCTAAGGTAACAGAAGCTTTTTCGTTCGCACGTTGAGCACCCGTATGTAAGATGTCACGTAGGTCATCACTGACTAATAATTTTTGGTAGCGTTCTTGAATAGGTGCTAAAGTATCAACGACTAATTCGGCTAAATCACCTTTGAAACGACCGTATCCAGTGTCACCATAATCCTCTACTAAATCTTCAATTGTGCGTCCGCTTAAACTTGAGAAGATATTTAAGAGATTTGCGACACCGGGTTGGTTTTCTTCGTCATATTTAACGATTCCTAAAGAATCCGTGACCGCACCTTTAATTTTTTTAGTAATAGCTTTTGGTTCATCTAATAATAAAATGAAACTTTTTTCGTTTTTATCTGATTTACTCATTTTTGATAATGGATCTTGTAAACTTTTCACTCGGCTCCCTGCTTTAGGGAAGATGGCTTCAGGTTTTATTAAGATGTCATCGCCAAAACGAGCATTGAATCGATCAACGAAGTTACGGGTTAATTCAATATGTTGTTTTTGATCATCACCAACCGGCACATATTGAGCATCATATAAAATAATGTCGGCTACCATTAATGGAGGGTAGACTAATAAACCAGCACCAACACTTTCTTGTTTGGCTGCTTTATCTTTGAATTGAGTCATGCGTTCCAATTCACCTAAACCGGTCATACACATGACCATCCATGCTGCTTGTGAATGGGCAGGCACATCCGATTGGACGAAGATATTCGCAACATTTGGATCAATTCCTAAGGCTAAGTAAAGGGCTGCTAATTGTAAGGTTTGTTTTTTTAATTTGGCTGGGTCTTTAGGCACTGTTAGTGCGTGTTGGTTGACAATACAATAAGTTGCATCATAGTCATGTTGTAAATCAACGAAGCCTTTCATTGCGCCAATATAGTTACCTAATGTGGGAATTCCTGTCGGTTGTACACCTGAAAAAATAGTTGGTTTCATCAAAAAATCCTCTCTTACTGCTAGTTTATTACATTATTTTTTATTAAATATTTGTTAAGTTTCAAAGGAACTTATAAATAAAAAATATATACAAGTGGTATTAATCACAAACTTGTTTACTAGATTATAAAGCTCTCATTATTTGAAAACACTTTAATTAATAGGCCGATATAATCGTGTTTACAAAGTTCTATAATAATATTAACTATCTTTAATTCAATAGTCAAGTTTAGTCTAATAAAAGAAAAGATGCACAAACTTTTTCTGTGAAAGAGCAGCCTGAAATCTTAATAACTATTTAATCTTGTTAATCATTTTCAAAAAATGCCTTGTAATCAACTTTATCCGATGTTATAATATCATTAGTTGGTCGTATTACTCGTAAACGATAAAGATTGTATTCATGATTTTTTTTAGGTTTTGTGGTGTGTGATAATAAAAGTTTACTTGTAATTGACGAATCAACGTGTAACTCGTTTCTATCGGAATTGATTGAAAGGATGATCATATATGGTAACATTATACGTTACTCCAAGTTGTACTTCATGTCGTAAGGCAAGAGCATGGTTGGAAGAGAATAACATCCCATATCAAGAACGTAACATTTTTACTGAGCCATTAACTTTAAATGAAATTAAGGCTATTTTACGAATGACTGAAGAAGGAACAGAGGACATTATTTCAACTCGTTCGAAAGCTTATGCTGAATTAAATATTGATATTAGTGAAATGCCCTTAAACGACTTCTTCGACTTAGTTCAAAAAGAGCCAGGTTTATTACGTCGTCCAATTATGATTGATGAAAAACGTCTTCAAATTGGTTTTAATGAGGATGAAATTCGTCGTTTCTTACCAAGGGAAGTTCGTGCTTTAGAATTAGCGCGTGCGCAAGCTCTTGTTAATGAATAAGAATATTGAAATTAGTACCGGAACGTTGTTCCGGCTTTTTTGTGCTTTCATTTCACTTTTATTATTGTTAGAATGAGACGCTCTTAATCCTTAGATTACCAAGCTAAATACGCGGGATAAAAGTGGTGTAATGTGAATTTAGAAAAAAGCTACCGCTTTTAGTATCTAGATGATAGAGTTACGGAAAAAATCCTCTTTTTTTAATTTTTAGTGCTTTAGAAATAGAAAAAATTTGTTTGGTTAATTTATATAGAATGATTTGGAATGTTTTTTAATAATTCAAACTTTAGTTTGAGGAAAAAAGCTTGTAATTGGTGGGCTTTATTGCTATTATATTCCCATGCATGTCTATTGAGACTTGTGTTTATCTATTGTATAATTTAGAGTGAAACCAATTGGAGGTGAAGTAGATGGAAATGGAAAGAATTAATGAAAATCTAATTAAAGTTTATATTGATGTTGAGGACTTAGAAGAAAGAGGTATCAACTTTTTAGACTTGATTAGTGATCAAAAGAGTGTTGAAAAATTCTTTTATTCTATCTTGGAAGAGGTTGACGTTGAGCGTCAATTTTATGATTCTGAAGCTATCACGTTCCAAGTAATTCCAAGTAATGACGGAATTGAATTATATATCAGCCGTTCAGACTTTGAGGATATTGATAGTCTCTTCGATGAAGAAGTTTTAAAACGAATCCATGGAAGAAGACAACAGAGCGAAGCGGTTACTAATAAAGGTAAAGAAGAACCAGCTATCGAAGACGTTGACGATGAAGACGATGAAGCATCAAAATCACCAGAAAATCTAAGCGATTTACTTTCAGAGGCTTTAGATAAAGCGAAAAACTCGGTCTTGCCTAATCATAATATTGTGCGTTTTGAAGATTTAGATGGCTTTATTAAATTTGCTAGAGAGCAGGTTGATGCGCCAGTTCAAGGTGATTTATATTATATGAATAAACACTATTATTTTGTTATCACCAATATTGAACCACTCATTTTAGAAGAAGAGTCACTTTATACGATTATGAAGATGAAAGAATTCGGTGAAGGTACCGCTACAACCGTTGCTGTTTTAGAAGAATATGGTGAATTAATTCGTCAAGATGACACCTTGGCTTACTTTGGTAAATATTTATGATAGAAGCAAAACATCCTTTGTTTACGTATTTGTAAGCAGGGGTGTTTTTTTTGTATGCGGCCATCGATCAAACCGGTCAACTCATTTATGCTCAAGAAGCCTTTGATTTACAAAGTAGCTTTCATTGTCCTGTTTGTCATCAACTAGTGATTTTAAAAAGAAGTCGTAAAGGTAATTATTTTTTTGCCCATTTGATGCAATGTCAGTCCGATATTCCTCAAGGCAGGCAGTTGAAAGGTGAAGGTGCAATTCATCAACAGGGTAAAAGATTATTAGCCTTAGGCAATTTTAATTCACAGCTTGAATATTGGTTACCGGGCATTAATCAGCAGGTCGATTGTTGGTATCATAATGATCCACCAATTATTTTAGAATTTCAAAATTCAGTAATTTCGTCTCATTTACTTTCACTACGTCATCAAGCCTATTTATCGATTACGTCTAAAATCTATTGGGTTGCCCATTTAAAATATTGGCAAAGTCACCGAGTCTCAACGTGGCAACGACAGTTGCTTCATTATCATCCTGATTGGGGATATTATTGGCTCGGAATGGATGAAAAGAAGCGTGTATTAATACGTTATAGTCAGTTGCCGATTATTTTTTCGCCTCAATCGTGGTACTGTCAGCGTGAGGTGATATCATTGACCAGTGGTTGGCTAGATCAATTTGAACGACAGATTGGACGACCTTATTCTTTCAAATCAAAAATCTTAGCACAAGAAAAAGTGCTAATGATTAAGCGTGCCTATCAGCAAAATCCAGCTTATCAAGTTGTGATGCATCAATTACATGAAGCCGGTACAACTATCGATAGATTACCCGATTGGATTTTTCAGTATCAATGGCAGTCATTCTTGATTGAGACACCGATGTGGATGGTACTCGCTTTAGTTTGGGCACGGATGCAACAAGCAAAGCGTCCGATAACGCTCAGTACGATTCATCAAATTTTAATCGCATTAGTGAATGAAAAGAAGATTAGATTAGCGACTTTACCTTTAATGCAACGATCACCATTGGAAGACATTTGTTCCGCTTTATATCACTGTTTGCATTTTTATATTAAAAAAAAGTGACACTATCATTGGAAAGTAAAAGGTCAATGTGATAAAATTTAACCATGTGAAATATAAGGAGGAATTCAAGTGTCAACATTAAAGTCACGTGAAGAGATGAATGAATTATATACTTGGGATTTAACAAGCATGTATGCTGATGATGCGGCGCAAGAAGCAGATGCTGAAGCAGTCAAAGCCATGTTTCCCAAATTAGCTGAATTCAGTGGAAAATTAGCAGAAGGGCCAGAAGTATTAGCAGATGCCTTGGATTTAATTGGCGAAACGGCTCGTAAAATGTCTAATGTGTATGTATATGCACATTTAAAAAATGATCAAGATGCTACTAACAGCACGTATCAAGAAATGTATGCCAAAGCAACTCAATTATATGGTCAATTTGGGGAAACAATCGCTTATTTTGAACCAGAATTGAATACCATTCCTGAAGCTACATTAACTCAATTTATCGAAGAAAATGATCGTTTAAAACATTATCAACAACATTTAGATAATATGGTTCGCGGTCGCGCACATGTTTTACCACAAGAACAAGAGTTATTATTAGCTCAAGCAAGTGAAGTATTCCAAGGCGCAAGCAATACTTTTGGTGTATTAAACAATGCAGATTTAGTATTTCCAACCATTACGGATGAAGAAGGCAAAGAAGTTCAATTAACGCATTCTTTATATAGTAAATTTTTAGAAAGTTCTGACCGTCGTGTGCGTAAAGAGACTTTTGAAAAATTCTATTCAGTTTACGATCAATTTAAAAATACAATGGCTTCTATTTTATCAACGAATATTAAAGTGAATAATTATGATGCGAAAGTGCATAAATTTGAATCAGCACGTCAAGCAGCTTTATTTACTAATAATATTCCAGAATCGGTCTATGATACTTTAGTGGACACTGTTAATAAACGTTTAGACTTATTACATCGTTATGTTGGTTTACGTAAAGAGTTATTAGGTTTAGAAGATTTAGAAATGTACGATATGTATACACCTTTATTAGGCGATGCACCGATTAAGATGACTTATGAAGAAGCAAAATCAATTACTTTAGAAGCGTTAGCACCATTAGGAGAAGAATATTTAGCGATTATGCGTGAAGCTTTTGAAGATCGTTGGATTGACTTATATGAAAATAAAGGCAAACGTTCAGGCGCTTATTCTTCAGGAACTTATGACTCAAAACCTTATATCCTGATGAACTGGCAAGATAATGTCAACTGGTTATATACCTTAGTACATGAGTTAGGACATAGTGCCCATAGTTATTTAACACATAAAAATCAACCCTATACTTATGGTAGCTATTCTATTTTCTTAGCGGAAATAGCTTCGACTACCAATGAAAACTTATTAACCGCTTATTTATTAGATAAATATGAAGATCCACAAGTAAGATTATATATTATCAATCATTTCTTAGATGGTATGAAAGGGACTGTGTATCGTCAAACTCAATTTGCTGAATTTGAGCATTTTATGTATCAATCTGATGCCGCCGGTCAACCTTTAACTCAACAATTCTTATCAGATAATTATCGTGAATTAAACCGTAAATACTATGGTGAGGCTGTGAACTCTGATTCTGAGATTGCTTTAGAATGGAGTCGTATCCCTCATTTCTACTATAATTATTATGTGTTCCAATATGCAACAGGATTTTCTGCTGCAACGGCCTTTTCAAAAGCGATTTTAGAAGGACAAGAGGGCGCATTGGATAAATATTTAGGTTACTTAAAAGCTGGTCGTAGCCAATACCCAATTGACATTATTAAAACAGCTGGTTTAGATATGACACAAAGTGACTATATCGATGCTGCTTTAGATGTCTTTGAGCAACGCTTAAATGAATTTGAAGCATTGTTAAAAGAAAATAAATAATGTAGGTGCTAGAATTTTAAAGGTACTACAATATTTAGTGTAACCCCACAAGAGAAAGGCTATTTATTGTGGGGGTTCGCTAAACATTTAGTATGAGAAAAAAGTAAAGATACAGGCTAAAATCCGTTATGTAATGCGAATTTCAGCCTGTATTTCTTTGCGAATGTTTTTAATTTTTAGTGTTGGCAGAAAAAATCACCAGCACTATTTTAGTATTTTCACAGTGGATGGTAAAAATTTTGTGTGGTTTTATCTGTATATATTATATTATAGTGATTGTGTGGTCTCAAACGGCATCTTAATGACTTATTTGAGACTATTTCACTTTGCAAGAAGGTCAGACGCAGCGTGCATTGTCCGATTGTCTATTCCCAAACTATACGGGGAGGTAAGACGAATCGTGCATTGTCCGATTGTCTATTCTCAACTGTGATGGGGGAACAGACGAAACAAGAATCATGCGATTTTCTACTCTGGCTGAATCCCAAGTGTATAGTGAGAAGTGACGGATTGAAAATGATTTAATAATTTACGTCGTCTTTCCCTTTCATTTATTCCGCAAGTAAACCATCAATAATTTCGATTAATTGTTCTTCACTCATTTGGCCAGGATAGCGATCAAAGCTACCATCTGCATGGACGACAATCGTGTACGGTAAGATGGCAGTTTCGAGCTTGACTTGATTATTAAATCCTAAGTCATAATAAATTGGCATAGTGTAGTTGAATTCTTTTAAATATTCTTTAGCTGCTTCTTCGGTTTCACTTGGTCGTGATAGCGTCGCATTCAACATGACAAATTGAATGTCTTCATGATGTAAGTCGTACTGTTTCTGGAAGTAGGGCATTTCCTCACGACAAGGAGGGCACCAACTGGCCCAAACATTGATAATAGTCGGGCGATCGAGTAAGCGATACAAGGAATATTTTTGGTTATTTTGATCAATAATAACTGTTTCTGGTAAATCAGTATTAATTAGATTTTTTTCTTGAGCCATTTCGGCAATGGTCGTTGTTTCCAGCGTGGTCTCAATCATCGGCAACTCTTGAGTTGTTTGATCAGGGTTAGAATTATAAGTGGCTAATTCGGTGGTGGCTTCATTATTTTTATTTGAGTCAGCTACGGTTGGAGTTGTTTCAGATTCATTATCGGAATGTTCATTATTGTCAGCTGTTGCTTGTTCGCTCACAGATTGCTCAGTTTCAGATGCTATTTGCTGGCTAGAAGTAAGTGACGACTCTGTTTTAGGTGAAGTTGATAATTGTTGTTGTAAAGTAAAAGCTAAGATAAAAATGAAGACTAAACTAAGTCCTAAAATGGTAAGACGTTTCATAAATTGTTCCTCCTATTAGACCGGTAAAATTTGATAAATATAGCCCGTTGCGATTAATAAGCCAAAACCAATTAATAGTATGGCTGAGATAGTTTGAATAAGATGAGTATGTTTTTTGATTTGTTGTAAGACATCCTTACTTTCATTAATAAATAGTGCACTTAAAATAAAAGGAATTCCTAATCCTAAGGCATAAGTCATCATACGCAGTACCGCTTCTATTTGGTGGTCAGCATTGAGAGCTAAGGCCATAGCCGACGCTAAATAGACACCAACGCAAGGCGTCCAACTTACGGCAAATAACATTCCAAAAATAAAGGGGTTGAGTGGTAGTCGATTGGTTTGCACCCCCCTAAATATTTTTTGTGAAAAGCGATGACCAAGCAACTGGTCAATACCAAGTAAGACCAATAGGAGTCCGGTCACCACTTGAATTGTTTGGCGGTTAATAATAATAAATTTGCCAATTGTACTAACGAAAACACTCATCGCGATAAAAACGACAGAAAAGCCTAAGACAAATTTTAACGCTTCCTTAAATGTTGATTTTGATTCATCTTGAGCAGTAAAATAGGCCAAATATAAAGGAATCATAGGTAACAAACAGGGAGAAATGAAGGTTAAGATACCTTCTAAAAATAATAATAAATAGGTCACGATAATGGCCTCTTTTCGTTAATTTTTTAGATTTCGATAAAATAGCAAATCAGATTGTGGAAAAACGTCTGATAATGATGATTAATCGATTAATAAGTAATTGTTCCTATTTTCTCATTAATTGTAACAAACACAGATTATTCCTTAAAGGAAACTGCTCAGTAAAAATATGAAGATAATATCGTTTTCACAAATGCTTTTGCATATATTTACTGTTTTATTACATAACTTATTACTATCAGTAGGATAAATGTGTTATAATTTTAAATAACTAGGACTGGGCATAAACTTAAAAAATACCATTTGCTTCCATCGTTTTATCATATAGTGTAGTATTTGAGTGGTCTTAAACTTTGACTGAATGACTAAATTGAGAGCAAAGACGGCTGTTTGAGGCTGGCCGACGAGGCGAAAATCATTCAAATTTCTAATTCTGGCCAACATCCAACTATGTGGTGGTAAGCCGACGGAGCGAAAATCATTTAATTTTCTACTACTTGCCCATTCTATGAGTTAGACAGTTAAAATATATTTCGAGGTGTAAAATGAGTAAAATAAAAATTATACCCTTAGGTGGGGTTCGAGAAGAGGGGAAAAACTTATACGCAGTTGAGGTGAATCATTCGATTTTCGTCTTAGATTGCGGGTTAGTTTATCCTGAAGAAGAATTATTGGGGATTGATTTTGTTATTCCTGACTTTTCATATTTAATTGATAATAAAGATCGGGTGGTAGGCATTTTCTTAACCCATGGACATGCCGATGCCGTAGGAGCATTGCCATATTTATTAGATGAAATAGATGTACCTGTTTTTGGTACGGAATTTACGATTGGGATTGCTTCTATCTCAGCGAAAGCACGTGGCTTGGCCGATCGTTTAGATAGCTTTTTCCAAATTGATGAGAAAACTGAAATTGAGTTTGAAGACGCAAAGGTTAGTTTCTTTAGAACAACCCATACGATTCCTGATTCTGTGGGAATTGTCATTCATACCGATGAGGGACAAATTGTTTATACTGGCGATTTCCGTTTCGATCCAGCAGCCAGTCCAATGTATCGCACGGAGTTTGGTCGTTTGACAGATATTGGTGAAGAGGGCGTGTTAGCTTTATTAAGTGACTCTGCCAATGCGGAATCAAGTTTTGATAGCATTAGCGATTATAAAGTAGTTGAAGAATTAACGGAAACTTTTACGAATGCACCAGGACGTGTTATTGTAGCGAGTGTAGGTAGTAATATTTCACGGATTCAACAATTATTAGAAGCCGCTTATCGTTCAAATCGTATAATTTTCTTTTCTGGTCAAGAATTATATGACATTGTCGATTTAGCGATTGAATTAGGGAAGATTTCAATTCCAAGCAAACGTGTTTTAGGTCAAATTAAGCGACTAGATAAAACACCGGACGATGAAGTGTTAATTTTAGAAACTGGTGATGTAGGGGAACCATTAAAAGCTATCGAATTAATGGCTTTAGGCCATCACCGTCAAGTTAAAATTAAACAAGGTGATTTAGTGTATATCGCTTCAACACCTTCATTAGCCTTTGAAACAGCAATGGCTCGTATTAAAGACAGTGTCTATCGTTGTGGCGCAACCGTTGAAGAAATTACCGATAAGGTTGTCATTAGTGGTCATGCAAGCCGCAATGATTTAAAATTAATGATGAGTTTCTTAAAGCCTAAATATATTATCCCTGTTAATGGTGAGTATCGCATGCAACATGCCCATGCGAATGTAGCCAAACAATTGGGCTATGAAGACGATCAGTTGATTATACCAGCAGTTGGTGATGTCATTGAACTATACAAAGGGCGTTTCCAAATTACGCAACAAGTAGAATCGGGGGATGTCTTAGTTGATGGTATTGGCGTTGGCGATATTGGGAGCGTAGTATTGCGTGATCGTCGCATTTTAAGTGAGGAAGGTATTTTTGTGATTGTCGCAACTATTTCACGTCGCTTAGGTCGTGTGTTAGTTGGACCACAAATTACTTCTCGAGGGTTTATCTATGTCAAAGAAAACATTGAAATTTTACAAATGTGTTCAACAATGACTTTAGATATTTTGGATAAACATTTAGCGAGCGAAGACTTTGAATGGAATGAATTAAAACAAGATTTACGCGAGCAAATTGGTAAATATTTATATCAAGAAACGAAGCGTCGTCCGGTAGTCTTACCAATTATTATGGAAGCTTCAAGTTATCAACCTGAAGAATGAGGGAAGGTGTTGGAATGAATAAAAGAACCACTCGTTTATTAATGGATGGATTAATCTCAACAGCATTGGTAGTTTTATGGCGGGCGATTGGCTTTGAATGGCAATCAACAGAAAGCCTAGGTGTGACATTAGCCATTGGCTTAGTACCATTAATTTGGTTAGGTCTGCGCCATGGTTCAGCAACGGCAATTGTATTTGCAGCGATCGCCGGTGCCATTAATTTAATATTAAGCCGCCCTGAATGGGATTGGATAACCAAGATTTTAACAGAAGTTACTCCATTATTAGCAGCAGGAATTGCAGGGGTGTTTGCGAAATATACGCAAAAAACATTGAATAATCGTCGATTATCTTCGACTTATTTAAATATCGTAACGGCTAGCTTATTGGTTTCACTGGTGTATTTTGCATTACGTTATGTTGTCATCCCAATAGTATTGCCAGCTGTAGATGGATTGGCTTTAAATCAATTGCCATTATGGGGTGGTTGGTTAGCTACAACAGTGATTGCTTCGGTAGTTTTAATTTTAATGGCGCGCATCAATCAAAGCTTGATTATTCCTAAGCGTAGTAAATACTTATCTCGTAAAGAAACCTCAAGTCTTTTAAATGACTAATAAATAATGAGATGCATGATTAAGTATGCATTTTAACCCTAACAAACGTTGAAGTAGGATTATTACCTTGCGTTTGTTAGGGTTTTTTGTAGTGTTTAGGAAACTTCGGATGTTTAATGAAATTTTGTATTGATTTAGGAGTTCCTGGTTCTTAGTGTATTTTGTGAATTTCTGTATTTTGCGTTTAATCGAAAGTTTTAAGTACGCGTTCGTTCTGTGTTCATTTACAAGCTGTCAGCTAAGGAAACCTCGGTATTGATACCTAGGAGGAATTAGCGAAATTGACAGCTATTTTTATTGATTTTACTAGGTTATCGTTTATGTTTT
>NZ_FUWO01000006.1 GCF_900167405.1 Globicatella sulfidifaciens DSM 15739 | reverse complement strand
TATCCAAAGACAAAGGGACCCTCAATATATCGGTTGTAGTGCCGAAGGTCACGTCAGCCATTGGTTAAGTGATCGTTTAAGTTCGCGACCGCTAGGATGGAGTACAACAGGAGCAGAAAACATCGCTAAAGCACGTGCTTATGACTTAAATGGTGGCGATTTAAAAACTTGGGTAATCAATCAAACCAAAGCAAAAGAAAGAGAAAGAAGAGTAGAGAAATTAGATGGCCGTGTGGGACGGAAATACGCCCGTCAGTATGATTGGAGCGGTAAAGTCGCTATCTTACACTATTCCAATAACACACGGACTCGCCAGGCTTTTGGGACAATCGCTGGTTATTGAAATCTAGTAGATTAAAGCCAGTATTCATAATGATAGCTAAAGGCGATGAAGTGAATGCTTGATAGCGAGCAGCGGCGTGGTACTAGCGTCTAGCGAGACTGGATTGGCTAAAGAAGATGCCTCTCCCTAAAGACTTCCAGATTCTCCCATGCCGCTAGAGGCTGGCTATCAAGGATATCGGTTAAAATATGGAATCCATGAAACTGGGTTCAGAGAAACATGAAAAAGTATGGTAGAGGAAAACCAACAATAATTTGACACTATCATGCCTGGTGACTAATTAGAGTATTTTATAAAAACATGGTATAATGATGTTATACCTAAGGAGGAGAATTTATGAAAAATTTATTAATTACCACCGTCGTAACCATCGTGATGAGTTATATTCTTCCTGGAGTAACTGTTAACAGTTTTATGGGAGCTTTAATATTTGCTATTATTCTTGGTATTACCAATGGGATTGTTGGAAAAATTCTTAAGACAGTCGGATGTTTATTGACAATTATTAGTTTAGGACTGTTTAACTTAGTTGTAAACGGTGCAATGGTTTTATTAGCGGATAATTTCGTTAGTGATGTTCAGATTGAAGGTCTGTTCACTGCCATTATTTTATCCATTGTGATTAGTATTTTTACTACCACTGAAAACAAAATGGAAATTGATCAACGATAATAGGACTTAAAGAAACCAGACTCAGCAAAATTGAGTCTGGTTTTTGGTTTGAGGTTCGATGGTTGATTTGATAATAAAGTACTACTCAATGTTTTTTGCTAATTAAAAAATTATAAAAATAATAAAACTTCCAAATTTTGACACGAAGCCGAAAGCCAATTCTTTCTATCTTGTTTTGTCCATTAATTATTGGTTTGGCTCGGCCATAAATAACTCATCTTTTCATCGAACTTTCCTTTTGAAAAATCCACAATCTCGATTGCTCCCATTGCGGAATAGACTGTCCCATTACCACCCACTCCATGTATAATAAAAATATCATGGTTTTCTGGATGTGGTCCTATATATGGTAATCCATCCGAAGACTCACCAAAGATAGCTTCATAAAAGTATTCAGATTTTAATTTAATCGAATTAGTTTGATAAGATTGAACCTGTTTAATTAATTTTTCAGAAATTATCTTAGCTTTATTCTCAGATAAAGTTATATTTTCTTCATCCTCCCCACCGATAATTAAACGGTTATCAGGACTTTTTCTAAAGTAAAGGTAGCTACTTGAACTTTCCCAAAACATCGTATCAGTAATCTTTTGATTGCTAATCGGTTCTGTTACAACAACAAATGAGGTCACTAAATCAATTTTCGGTAAATATTTTGAAAAACTTGGGAACACGTCATAGCCTGTCGCAATCACCAATTTATCATACTGAACACTTAAATCATCCACTACCAATTTATTTTCATCAAATGAAAAATTATGCTCGTTCACTTGAGTTTGTTCCGATATAAGCAAACCAAAATTTTCTGTTGCTCTGGTCGCCATTGCAGAAACAAAGGCCATCGGATTCAGCTCCACGTCATTTTTTGTAAGCAATCCTCCTAGAGCATCGATACCATATTCTTTTTTTAATCTCTGTTGATCTAAAAACTCTGTTTCAAAATTTAATTCATTTTGTCTAGCAACTTCTCTTTTTATTTTCAAAATTTCCTCTTCATTATTTGAAACATATAGACTATCGTTTCTTCTAAATGAAATTGTGGGGTCGTTTAACTCATTAACAATTTCTTCAATGTAATCTAACGCTTTTTGCGATCTTAAATAAAAATCATTTGATACCTTTTTATTCTTAACTTCATCAATACCCACCATTACAACATCACTCATGTATTGAATCAATCCAGTATTTAGTGAACTTGAGCCATTTGCTATTGTATCCTTATCAACTAAAAATACTTTTTTTCCTGCTCTAGCTAAACTATAGGCCGACAATAGACCACTCATGCCGCCACCAATTACTAAAACATCAACTTCATGTGTACCTTCTTGTTTTGAAAATGATGTTTCTTTTGTTAATGTTGGCCAAAATCTTTTTCCTTTAAATAAATCCATACAGCCCCTCCATCTTACTATTTATAATTGAAAAAATAATGTAACTCTCGTATTTGAAAATTAATTTAATCCACTAAAAAAAACACTTGATATTTTGCGATTAATAAATGAGATAAAAGCTACCAAAATACCAACTGACAAATATTACTTATTATTTTCTAGTATAATTTATTTTTTGATTGAAAGGTAGTAAGACGATTTACAAACTCACGTTCAATAACTTCGAAAGATTAAACTCATTAAAACTCTATTCTTTAAACCTAGTAGTAATGAGAGTTGTCTCTTGCCAAATATTTGAAAAGATAGTTTCGACAAGTATCAATAAAAACAGCGCCATTTTGGCTATTTAAATTAAATAATTATTTAATAGCACGATTATTCATACAGTGTTAGAACCTTATAAACATAACTTTTAGAACTATAATATTATTTACACCACATTTATATCATATTTTGTGGTAATATAGAGAAAACAGATTGGAGGTTTAGCAATGGAACAATTACCAAATTGCCCGCAGTGTCAGTCAACCTATACTTACGAAGATCAGTTGATGTATGTCTGTCCAGAATGTGGACATGAATGGAGCCAAGTTGAATCATCAGAAGAAAATGAAGAATTTTCAATTAAAGATTCAAATGGCAATCCATTAGTTGAAGGTGATGATGTTATTGTTATCAAAGATTTGAAAGTAAAAGGTTTTAAGCAGGCAATCAAACAAGGAACAAAAGTTAAAAACATTCGTTTGATTGATAATCCTGCAGATGGTCATGACATTGATTGTACAATAGATGGCTTTGGACAAATGAAGTTAAAATCTGAGTTTGTGAAGAAAGCATAATAAACTGAGTTATATACTTTTAAATATATTGGCTTAAATTAAAAGAGGCTGGGCAAAAACTTTTTAAATTCTGTTCAGTCATATCTATTTAATTTAAAGCGCAGTGGTTGAGTGGTCTCAAACTGCGTCTTAATGACTTGTTTGAGGCCTACTCAACTGTGCGGGGGTGAACAGACGAAGCGAAAATCATTTGATTTTCTACTTCTGGTCTACTCCCAACTATGAGGGGGTAGGCCGACGAAGCAAAAATTATTCAGTTTTCTACTTCTGGTCTACTCCCAACTGTGCGGGGGTGGACAGACAAAGCGAAAATTATTCAGTTTTCTACTTCTGGTCTACTCCCAACTGTGGGGGTTGAACAGACGAAGCGAAAATCATTTGATTTTCTCTTGACTTATTACCACTAGACTTAATGTATTTATAATTATTTATATTACATCATGCGAACGCTTTCGAGTTTACTAAAACGACAAAACAAGGTCATTATCACGATTACGATAATAACCTTGTCTTTTTATGGACTGGAATTTTTGCCCACCCTCTATCTATAAAATAAAGTTCAGAAAAGCCTCTATCGTGCCACTTTCATACATGATGTATAGTCCAAGTGGAATGAATACTAAAGGCACAATGATTCGCTCGTATTTTTCAATTGTCTCGGATATTAACGGAATAGAGGATAGCACCCGACTAAGCTCGCAAAAGATAATTATGCCGATTGCAAACACAAGCAACGCCACGAGGGTCTGTGACCAATCTAACGAAGCAAAATAAGGTATATAGATACCTAAATTATCTCCGCCAGACGCAATTGTCAGCAATGTAACTGTCCAAAACAGTTGATTTGCCTTGCTTTGTTCTAATCTTTCAATAATTTCTTCCTCTTCTTCTTCCTCACCTTCTCCAACAATTGCAAAGCGAATCCCTAAATAGATAGGGATTAAACCAAGTAATCCAACCATCCATGCTTCAGGCACGAAATTGACGACATAAGCAGCAACTAAACTCGCCCCTACAAGTAAGCCAGTGCCTAGATATTGCCCCGCATAAATATGCCATTTCTGTTTATTCTGTGATAGCTGTGCAAATAAAATAATTAAAATAATTAAATAATCGATACTGGTGGAAATATAAACACCAATAGCAGATATGATTGTCTGTCCCATAAAAAACCTCCTGTATTAGCAGTAATAAATCAGCAGATTTTAGAAGAGCACAGACACATTAACTTAGCTATCGCTAATGGATAATGTCGAACGTAGGAAAGCATTTTACTCCTCCTCAAAACGTAGTACAAAGTAAGTTCTAACTGGAATTCGATGACTACTTCCTTGTAAAGTATAACCCACTATACTTTACTAAGCAATCAAAATGTGAGATCGTCGAGGGGTCTTGCAGACGACTATTTCGGCTCTTTTGAGCCGAGTATCAGCGCACCTTTATGGTGTAATTAGCTGATACCATTTGAGGTTTGTTTATGTGGTCTCCAAAATTGTCACCTACAAAACAGATGAATTGGTTTATAACCTTAAAACTAGGTTTATGTGTTCTCCAAAATTGTTGCCAACAAAACCTCGTCGGGTTTGAATATAGGTCGTCGACAACTCTGCTTTCGCCTTACGGCTCGGCAATCGTTGGACGGACGTAGAAATAATTTAACTTCCGCCTCCGCACTTTAATTTACTTAATACTGACCTCTAGGATTCTGGCAGTCGTTATCAACCACTCATTTCGTCACATTAGTTCCTTATTCGCGGGATAACCTTGCCGGGGTAGTCCCAACAGCTCTTTCTTCGACTTCGTCTTGAAGATAGCTGGGCCCTACTCCCACTCAATAGTCCCTGGCGGCTTATCCAATTCTCCTTTTAAAATATATTTTGTTACAAAAATAGTATAACGGTAGATTGTTTAAATTCAGTAAATATCATGTAAATTTTACGTAAATATAACTAAATTTTATATCATAATTTAATACCTATTTTTTAAGACTCCTATAATAATGCACTTAGATTGATTTTAAATATGAAAGATTTTTCATATATTTCATCAAAAAAAGCCTCCTAAAAGGAGGCTTGCAGAACACTAGAACATTGACATATACATTGAGGCAAAATAGAGACTAACTAATATTAAGAATATTCCGCCTACTTTTGTGGTAAAAATATAAAATTCACTCGGTTCTGCATCTTTAATCGTCAATCTCACTGAAAATCTTGATATTTCTTCAGCAAATTTAAAGACAAGAATCCCAATAATCAATAAAACAAAGACTCTCAAAGATGATAAGAGGATGGAGAAATTATTGTTGCGTATTTCGGCTTGATTCTCTTTAGCATTGGCATAAGCGACATTTAATACTCCATCCAGTATATCTGAATCTTGATCTTTAGCTACCACTTCATTATCCTTGATTTCATAAGCAATGGTTTCATTAGGACTGATAAATTCTTTAGTTAAGAAATTCAGTTTACCAGTCACATTGTTAATATCCTCATTGTTGTCAATGGTCATAATTGTATTAAGGAAGATGGTGTGGCTGATACTCTGTAGCCTCTCATACTCAGGAACACTCCCCGCTTGGCTTTGATTAATTCCTTCATATTTTTCTGCTTGTTCAAGAGCTACTTCATTTAAGGCTTCATAGCGGGTAGCGACAGGAACGGTGGGCCAAAAGGAATGAATCCAGGAACCTACTAAAGCAATCAATACCACTCCCAGTAATATGTAATACCATTTTTTCATATCTATTCCTCCTCTTCCTTAATAATTTCAAAGGATTCAAAGGATTCAAGGGTATATGAAGGTAACAAATTAATTCTAAATTTATCCAACCGAATCCCATTATTACGAATCAATCCTGTCAATTTATCCCCTATTTCAACTTCCTCTTTTATTAAATCCTCTGGTACTTGAATTAGGATTGAACTTCCTCTACTTCCTGTTTCAAAAATATAAAAGCCATTTTCTACATTAATTTCAACAATTTCACCCTGATAATTCCGAAAATCAAAATCTACACTATAGCTATTAGAAAAATTATCCATCACTCTTGAATAATAATCACTATAGATTAATGGTGTGACAAAATCTTCGTCTAAAATCGGTTCTTCAGACATGATTGATATATCATTTTCAACTTCCCCAATTAAATTTGTTTCATCATTTATTAAAGGCTCTAGCTTAAGGTTTGCTAATGACTCTGTGTAGTTAGGAGCTTCACCCGCTGCTATTTCATCAGTCAAATCACGCCTTAAATATAGGACACCCTTTTTGAGACCTTCTTTTAATAGAGTAATATCTCCTAATTGAAAATCTTCATCCGTTTCTATCCATTGATCAAAAGCTGACTTGATTTCCTCTTGACTCAAACTACTATCTAATGTTTTAGTAAAAATTGAAAAATAATTAAATAAATCATCATACTTATAACCTTGCTTGAGAATTTCATCATAAAAGTTTAACTTATTGTTGGCCAACCTCAACTCGATTAAATGACGATCATCATAAATACCTGAGTACATATAGAGTTCAAAATCTCGTCCAGGATAAAAATAAGCGGTATTGGAATCATTACCATAGCTATATAGCCCCTTTGCATCTTGGAGATACTTATTGACCTTAAATAATTCTAAAAGGATACGATTGAGATATTCGCGATTAACAAGTGGATTTTCTATCTCCGGATAATCTTCACTAAATATATTGGGGATATCTTCAATTTCATAATCTATCATATTATGATCATAATCAACATCCCAATTACCATGCAATTCATTAATGATTAATTGATTTGCCTGATTATGGTATTCAATGGCCAGATTTGCTTGCTCCTCATTATACTGATTGATAATATCAGTACTAATTAATAAGTCATTTTCTTGTTCTTCTGGTAGACTCCAAGCGTAGTTTGGATAGATTTCGTCATCAATTTCATCACTCAAATCTCTTTCTACGGATATAGTACTCGTGTCACGAGTGACTTTAACTTCTCCGATTTGATAAGGAGCATCGGATTGAAAATTCTCTTTATAACCCTGGTATATTTCATCCGCCGTAAGAGAGTTATCTAAGGTCTTAACGACTCTACCTAACAAATCAAATTCATCATTAGAACCTAAGGGTAATCTAGAATTTCTGAAGGTAATTTTAAGTGCTTGACCTTGATTATTATCGGTAGATTCGAAGGTCCAAGCTTGATTATCACGATCAAAGATAATAAACCTTCCTTCGTCAAGATCAGATGCGTCATAATACTCATTCTTAACTAAAGGAGGATCAAAATTATACTCACTAATATAGTTTATTTCAGACCGTAGTTCTTCATAAGCACGATTTATCCAAGCGGATTCAGTCATAACTTCTTCTTCTCCTGAATAATCTTCAGAATAAATATCCTCAGGTTCAAAGATTTTAACTAATACTTTAAATAGATCTTCTTCTACGGATTCTATTTCAAATGCCTTAATATTTATTGGAGATATTAACAATACAAATATGAATACGGTAATCCAGCTCATTCTCTTAAACATGACTTCCCCCCTAAAAATGGTATTATATAATTTAATTATAGTTTAACATTTCAAAATTTAATTCACAATTTATTAGGTTTTATCTATGTATAGACAATAGAAAAATAAAATAAATAAAAAAAGTCTGTTGAATTCAACAGACTTATTCTAGCAAATAATATTCAATTAGTTACCTAAATCTTCGCCATTACTTTCAATGACTTTTTTGGTTCTGTTGCGAAGTTTGAAAATCAAACGCGCCCTCTCTGAACTTCAAATATCTTAGGCTGTTATTCCCATTAATACCTTGATTTCAGTAGACACCGAAAAGCCGAAGAGCGTTCCATTTCTTCGGTTCTTTTTATATATTCCTCGAATGGTCTCCATGCCCTTAATCGTGGAAAAGGCTGTACGGAGACTTTGATAAAATTTATTTCGTCGTTTAATAGGTCGATGGTCTTGTTCTATTAAATTGTTAAGATACTTCACAGTTCGGTGCTCTGTCTTAGTATATAAACCCACACTCTGTAACTTTCTAAAGGCGGAGCCAAGAGAAGGTGCTTTATCGGTCACAATTGCTTTCGGCTCACCAAACTGTTTATGGAGTCGTTTTAAGAAAGCATAGGCTGCTTGCGTATCCCGTTTCTTTCGTAACCAGATATCTAAGGTTAAGCCGTCCGCATCAATTGCACGATAAAGATAATGCCAACGTCCCTTAATTTTGATATAGGTTTCGTCCATTTTCCATGAATAGAAAGATTGTCTATTTTTCTTCTTCCAAAGATAATAGAGGACTTTGCTGTACTCTTGCACCCAACGATAAATCGCAGTATGACAAACATTTATTCCACGATCATATAACAATTCCTGAACTTCACGATAGCTTAGATTGTAACGCAGGTAGTAACCAACAGCGACAATAATGACGTCTTTTTTGAATTGTTTGCCTTTAAAATGATTCATTACTCTGTCCTCTCTGTCTTTTTTCTCAATTTTACACTAAAATAGATTTTTTGGAAAACTTTGCAACAGAACCCTTGGGATGAAAAAGAAATCTATTATCACTCTATTCCATATCATGCTGCTTCATGGACTAGGCCCCGTCGAGTATGTATTCGTTCAACTCGAGAAGCCGGTGAGTTACTATTCAGCCATGTCTTTATTATTACGAGTTTCTCTAAGAACATTTCTCCTAAAAGAGTTTTGAAACTTATAATAAGCGTGGAACTATGGAAAATTATATTAAAGAAGCTAAAAACGGCTTTTATTTTGACAAAACAGATAGCCCTCGATTTATTGAAAACCATGCCCGCATGTTGATTAGTGTTTTAGCTTATAATGTCATCAACTTTATACGTACGATCTGTTTTGAAAATAGTTGGAAAACTCTTCAAATTGACACTATTCGCCTACGTCTATTCAAAGTTGCCGGGAAACTAGTAAGTACAGCTAGAAAAATGTATTTGAAACACTCTAGTTCACACGTCTACCAAACAGAATTTTACGACGTGTTTCAGCGAATCCAGCGGATTCGATATTATATTTAGTAAAATTCCGATTTTAAAAAAGTGATTGTTGCCCAGAGATTCGTGTGCCTAAAAACAAATAGTTGATACTAATAAAGTAGATTTCATCTGATAAGTACTTAAACATTTAAGGAAAACTGCAAATATTTAGAATCACGTTTAAATTACTGCAGAAAAACATAAAATAACTAATAAACTAGAAGTATGAATTATCCAGGATTAATAACTCAATTTTAATACCAATCCCACTTATCCTTACTTTCTTTATAGGTGCCTGGCTAGATATTTAATAATTAGTGAAGTTAATAGATACTCAAAAACCCGCTAGCAGAAATCTGCTGGCGGGTTTCTTCATTATATTTAATTAAATTCGACTGCTACTCCAAAGTGATCGCTCACGATGGGTTCTTTTTTGCCATCAAAAACAACTCGGTATTTTTTAACTTCTCCCGGGTAATCCGTAAAGATATAATCGATTCTTTTTTCATCTGTATGGCCTTCCCATCCGTCAATATCACTCAAAACGGTTGCAGATCCAATCTTTTCTTCTGCCTGAACATAGGCATCTTTTAGTTGAGGAGCCGTAGTTTTTATATAGTCATAGCCCTCGTCTCTAAGCTCTGCCTCATTGTTGAAATCACCCATAAAAAGATGAGTCTTCTGACTCTCTTTTTCAATATGAGGAAGGGTATTATCCCATTCATACTTGAATAAATGATTACCTGATGGATCTAACCACCAAGAGTAGTGGCATGAAAAGACTACCCATTCTTTACCTTCAAGGCTTACATTACCTTTTAGAACTCTTCTGGTGTAGTGATTCGCATAATCCGATATTTCAGATACTAAGAAACTTTCTGGACTGAAAGGTGTTTTGGATAAAATAGCCACACCTTCATCGTACACATCATAGCCAATATGATTGGCTGTCCAACTCCAATAGTAATGAAGTCCACGCTCTTTTAGCAACTGAACGATGAGATATGCAAAGTTATCTTCCTTTATAGCAACAGGATACATTTCTCCAGAAGCTTGGATAAATAAATCGTCCACAATTTCTTTCGCTTCCATCGTTTGATTAATTTCCTGAAGAGCGATAATTTGAAAATCTTCTTTGGCAATATAATCAACGATTTGTCTTAATTTTAATTCTGGATCCTCTTCCATCCAAGAATGAGTATTCAATGTTAAAACGTTCAATTTATTTCTCCATTCTAACCAATGTTTCTTTATTTCACTCGACCAATCTCTGTATCTTCGGAGATATCATGCGTTTGAATTAACTCAAAGTCTTGATTTTCTGTCAAGTTCGTAAAAACAACCATGATAGTGGTTTCTTTTCCTGCTTTTTTAATCGAATCCAAGTCCATTTCAGCTATTTTATCTCCAGCAATTACTTCTTGGCCTGCTTCAACAAAGATTTCAAAACCTTCACCTTCTAATTCAACTGTATCTATTCCTAAATGAATAAGTACTTCAATTCCACTTGCTGTTTTAATACCAATTGCATGTTTGGTTGGGAAGACGCTTTGAATTGTACCATCTACTGGAGAGACTACTGTATTTGTTGAAGGGGTTACTGCATAACCATCACCCATCATTTTATGAGAAAATACTTCATCATTTACTTCAGTAATCGGAAGCACTTCACCTTTTGCTACAGGGAAAATTACTGTTGCGAGTCCTTTTGAATCTGTAGCCACTACTTTCTTTTCATCCATTTCAGGTGTTTCATCAAGTTTAGGTTCTGGAATAGCTGCATTAGAGCTCAATACATCCATAATATCAGATTTTAAAACATCTGCTTTCGGTCCATAAACTGCTTGAACTCCTTTATCTTTCTTCACAAGCCCCATTGCGCCTGCTTTTTTCCAAGCGTTTTCGTCTCCAACAGAATCAATATCCTTAACAGAAACACGTAAGCGAGTCATACAAGCATCTACATCTGTAATGTTTTCTTTACCACCTAATAAGTGAATAATATCATACACTTGTTGTGTAGCATCTACAGGCACTCCATTTTCAGATGCTACTTCTCCACCTTCGTAATTTCCATTACGTCCTTTTGTTGCATAATTGAATTTCTTAATTAAGAAGTTTGCAATAAAGTAAGTCAATATTCCGAATAGAAGGGTTACCCAAACAAAGTTAATTAAATCCATACCTAGTCCCGCACGAATCGCTAATGGCGTACGTGTAAGCAATTCAATGTTACCAAACGAGTGAACACGTAAGTTTACGATATCAGCCATCGCAAATGCTGCTCCTTGGATTACCGCATAAACGATATACAAAGGCATAGCTGCGAACATAAACATAAACTCAAGCGGTTCTGTAACACCTGTTAAAAATACAGCTAAAGCAGCTGATACATACATTGATTTATGTGTTTTTCGTTTGTCTTTATCGACATTTTTATACATGGCATAAGATAGACCCATTAAGATACCTGATGATCCAATCATTTGTCCGACTTTAAAACGAGCAGGAACTACGTTATTTAATAACGTTTGGTACGTAGCAGTATCACCAGCAGCGTCTAAGTTAATTAAATCTCTTACCCATGCTAACCATAGAGGGTCTTGACCGTATACCATAGAACCCTGTTGTGCACCAGTTAATACTTCATAGGTTCCTCCAAGAGGTGTGTAGTTAATTGGAATAGTTAACATGTGGTGTAAACCAAATGGTAATAATAAACGCTCTAATGTACCAAATAAGAATGGAGCTAAGACTGGAGCTGATTCTTGTGATTCAGCAATCCATACACCGAAACTATTAATACCACTTTGAATAAATGGCCAAACAATAGCTAATACAATTGAAGCAATTAAAGACCATAAGATAACAACAAACGGCACAAATCGTTTTCCGTTAAAGAAGGATAAGGCATCGGGTAGTTTTCTAAAATTATAATATTTATTGTAAGCATTCGCTCCCATAAATCCTGCAATAATACCGACGAAAACCCCCATATTTAAAGCTGGTGCCTCTAAAACACTAACAAAATAACCATCAATTGGTATTTCTGCTCCAAATAATGTTTGTGTAACCGCATTTGGGTCAGCTAACATTTCACTGGTTACGCCAAAAATCGCTCCTGTAATTCGGTTAATTAGAATAAAACTGATCCCGGCAGCGAAGGCACCCCCAGCTCTATCTTTTGCCCAACTTCCACCGATTGCTAATGCAAATAAGATATGTAAATTTCCAATAATTGCCCAACCAATATTCTCAATTACACTACCAATCGAAATCAAAGCTTGCATATCTGGATTAATTAGAGGAAGTGATCCACCAATACTAATCATTAAACCTGCAGCTGGCATAACAGCAATAACGCCCATTAGGGCTTTCCCGAATTTTTGCCAAAATTCAAAATTAAATATTTTTTTCAACTTTCTTCTCCTTGTCTTCTTTTATTTTTTATATTTCAAAAAATTGTGAATCTGGTATTGTCACCTTCCATCTTATAAACGTTTAGCAACACAATTTATGTCTTTGAAATATAACAAGAATTACATAAATATTCTACTAAAAAAATAAGGATAGGTCAACACTTTATCGGACCACTTGCTAAGTTGCACATGCCAATTGCTTGGCTGACCATTTATTGAGGAACTCAATTGGACTGAGATACCCCAAACGCTTCTGCTTTCGCTGTCGATTGTAATAGACTTCTATGTATTCAAATACTTTCTGTCTCGCAAGTTCTCTGCTTGGGTAGAATTGCCAATGTATGATTTCCTTTTTCAAAACAGAGAAGAAGCTCTCGCTCCAAGCATTATCTCCTGGCTTACCCACTCGGGAGAAGCTCTGTTGCCAGCCGTATTGTGCGGCACATTGTTGTACTTCTTTTGATGTATATTGACTGCCACGATCCGCATGAAAGATTGTTCCTTCTGGGATGTGCCAACGTTGTTTCTCTGACTGCATGGTCTTTATCACTAGTTCTTTGGTCATACGCTCTTGCTGCAAGCTAGCTAGCACGGTATTGCTGATTTTCAATAATAACTTTCATTCCCGTCGTCTCATCCATAGCCACTAAATCACAACGGTACGAACCAACATAAACTTCCTTTTCAAGATCGGTTAATGTTAATCATTCAATAACTCAATATTCTCTTCTTTAGCTACCCAATTCGAAAAATCATATTGCTCATGTATCCATAATTCTCTTATTTTCACTTCTTCTAATCTTCCAAGCGCTCTATTCATACTTATTATTTCACCCACCAAAATTTTTATTTATACAAATTTTTGTTCATGATCTTCCAATTAAATTGACTGTTTAGCTTTGCGTTACTAAATTTTTAAAAAACAATATATAATTATGGGCTGATTTTCTGTCAAATTATTCCCAACCATCTCCTCAAGTCTACATTCTTTCTGCTCGTCGAATTCTATGTACTTGATATGAAGATGGGGTAACATCACTCTGATTAGCTAACGGATTTCATTGGTTTTTTATAAAATAATCATCAAAATTCTAAATAGTATAATAATTTACTATTATAGTCTTTATCACTATTTTCTTCGAAGTTTGATTTTATTCCAAATCCACCTGCTACTGCTTTTATGTTTGCTGCCATACTTTTAGAAATATTTGCACTACTCGAATTGCTTAACTCAATCGTAATATCTAAAATATTATGTTTATTAGTTTCTGAGCATCGCATTTCAATTAAATTTTTTATATTATTATCTGTCGAAAACCACTTTAGTGACGGTCTTATAGGTTCATTAGAATTCGAAAAATTCCCTACTGCTAATGATTTTTGCACAACTGATTTACTTGAACTTAATGAAACATCTACATCAGAATTAGTTACGTTTAACTGACTATTAAATTTATGTTTGCCGGAATATTCCTCAGCTGAAAATTCTACCATTTCTACCCTATAATGCTTTGCACCCAGGCAAAATGCAATATTCTGTAATTCTGCAATTTTTGACTGCTGGATATTGCTATAGTAACTTTCGATACTGATAAAAGTAGTTCTATCAAGTGGGTCTACTAAGTAAATATCATCCACAATAAGTGCTGGTACAAAGTTAATTTTACTTAATTTTAATGCTTCATCATATATATGAAATATTTCAACGCCTTTTTCCTTACTTGTCCAGCCTATTGAACCTTCACATACATCGATTCCTTTTCTTACTGCGTCATCAACAATTCTTATCATATTTGGAACATTATATTCTTCACTAGTATATTCATCCATGAATAATGGATTGTATTTGCGAAGCCTATTATTATAATCCATATCTTGTGCCGCAATCTGTAACTAATTCTTTCTTTTTATTATAAACAAAGTATAAATTTCTAATTATCTTTTTATATTTTCTTAAATGCTCGTAAAGCCTTATTCTATGTGCTTTCGAGTATTTTTACTGTAGGAAGATACTTCACGTTTCTTTGCATATTTCCTCATGTCTTAGCTGTCAGAAGTGGTAAATAAGTAGTAAATTCATTTGTACTACTAAGCAACAAGACGCTCCTGTTGCTTCTCTTTATTCAAGCGTTTCATTTCTGCCATTGCAGAATCGAATGTTGCATGTGCGTAATAGTTCAGCGTCATGGCTATATTAGCATGTCCCATAATGTACTGTAATGCCTTTGGATTCATTCCTGCATTTGCATAGTTGGTACAGAATGTATGTCGCAAACTATGTGGAGTGATGTGTGGCAATTTATCCTCGTTATACTTATTGTATTTCTTAACAAGACCTTTCATCATGCCGTTGTAATCACTTGCCACTTTTGGATAGTTCTTTCTATTAAGAAAGAGGAAATCACTATATCCATCAATCTCAACACGCTTATCATTCTTTCGATTCGCTAACACTCGCTTAAATGCTTGATAGGCTTCTTCAACCATAGGAACTTGACGTTCGCCACTTTTGGTCTTTGGTGTTTCAATGTAGTACCCAATTTCAGTATCTCTCAATAGCTGATGGTCTATATTGACAAGACGATTCTCAAAATCTAAATCTGGAAGTGTCAAACCACCAAACTCTGAAATACGAAGACCTGTTTTTAAGAGTATCAGAATTTCATCATAATTTTTGCTGTAGGTTTTATCAGCTTTTGCAAAGGCTAACAGTTTTTCTTCCTGTTCTTCTGTTAGTACGGTCTTAGGGACAGTATCATCATCAAGAACTGCTTTCAGTTGAAAGTCAAATGGATTCTTCCGAACACAATCATCTTGTATAGCAATATAGAATGAAGCCTTTAAAGAACGTTTGTAGTTATTGATGGTTTGATAAGCATAACCATTTTCACTCATTCTAATAGCCCATTCTTTAGCGTCTGATGGCTTAATACTGTCAATACTTCTTACACCTAACTTGTCTTTCTTCAAAATATCCATAAGATATTTGCGTCCAGTTTCAGTGTTTTTTCTAACCTTTGGTCTTTGAGCGTTCTGTTTTGCGTAAAGCTGGCAGAGTGTCATTTTCTTTCCTACAACATCAATACCATCATGAATGTCTTTCTGTAACTCTGCGATTTTCTCTCTAAGTGAGATACAATCACGCTTTCCTGCTGGTACTCGGTCTGTAGCCACAAGTTTCCACGAGTAAACAAATTGCGGTTCTCCAAATGAATCTATATATTTGTATAAGTATCTTCCGTCTTTTCGTTGGCTCTCTCCAGTCTTTAAGATTCGACCTTTATTGTCACGTCTTTTTTCTGACATGGCATTTGCTCCTTTCCTTTATGGAAAGAGCCTTGATACGACTTAATACTATTTTATCATATACAAGACCCTTTGGCGACGCTAGATTGCGTCCAATGTATCTATAATTTTTTCAAATTGTTTTCGTTTAATCTGAATACGATTGCCATTCATAATCAGCCAATTTGCATTTTTATTTTCCTCTGCCAAGCGTCGTAGCTTGTTTTCGCCAATACGAAAGTATTTTGACGCTTCTTCAATGGTTAGGGTATAACGTTCCCAAATAGGATAGCTTTACAGACAAAGAACTATCCTTAATGGAATCTTTAGCCAGCGGTATCAACGAAGCAAGAAACATCGAAGACTAATTAAAAGAATCCATACATAACGGAAAGAGCCGATAAAATGAGATTGTATTAATCTCATTTTATCGGCTCTGCGTCTTTGCGTCTGGCTCTGTAATCACAGTTACTTTGAACTGCTTTATTTCAATTAAATTTTCTTGTCTGCATTTCGGACAATAGAGGGGGAATTTTTTTAATTCAGTATCTTCCCTTATCTTTAATCGTGTTTTATTTCCACATACAGGACACAATATCCACTTGTAGTTTATAATAACTATCTCCTCCTTTACACTTTAATTCAAATCTTTATTAAAAAATATTTCATCTTATTTAACAAGAAACCATATTTATATAACAACATAAAATACACTAAGTTATTTTATTGAACATATATCGTACTTTATCTATCCGACTATTTGGACGACGGGGCTGGCAAACAGGTTCACCGGTAGTAACATGGTACCCTTTTAACTCTGTTAAACAAACACTACGTCCATTTGTAAAGAAAGTTAAATCACTACGATATTCTTGAATACACCGAGCAGGGATTTCTCCACTAAGAATGACCTCATTATTTTTCAATTGAGTGTCTACGATGTTCGCACAATATTTAGGAGCATCGTTGTATGCTCGTGAAAGATATTCCTGTGGCGCATAAATTTTAAAACTAAGATATGGCTCTAACAATTCTGTTCCAGCTTTTTTTAAGACTTGTTCCAATACAATAGGAGCAAGCATCCGAAAATCTGCTGGAGTACTAACAGGGCTATAGTATAAACCGTACTTAAAACAGATTTTACAATCCGTCACATTCCAACCATATAATCCTTGTTCGCAACCATAGCGTATCCCTTCCATAACTGCATTTTGAAATGATTGATTTAAGTATCCAAGAGAAACCGAGCTCTCATACTGCATTCCACTTCCCAACGGAAGCGGTGATACAGATAAACCAATGGAAGCCCAGAAAGGATTTGGCGGCACTTCGATGTGAATGGTATATTCTGCATTTTTTAACGGTCTCTCCATATAAATGACTGTAGGCTCTTTTAGTTCTATCTCCACATGATACTTTTCTTGCAACAGTGCACTAATCACTTCCATTTGTACTTTCCCTAAGAAAGAAAGTATAATTTCATGTGTCGTAGAATCCACGTAATATCGTAGAAGCGGATCACTATCTGAGATTTCCAAAAGGGCATCAAGCAACATTTCTCTCTGTTCAGGTTTACTCGGTTCAACAGTTGTTTGTAGTAGAGGGTGCGGATTTTCAATCTTTTTTCTCTGTGGCAATAGTTTTGTATCTCCAAGAACACTATTTAACTTCAAAAACTCATTTTGCAAAATAACAATTTCTCCGGAATAAGCCTTATCGATTTTACATAATTCACCATTTATTGAAGTATACATTTCTGTAATTTTTATTTTTTCCTTTTCCGATATTCTAACCGAATCTCGCAAATGCAGTACGCCACTATAAAGACGTATATATGCAAGACGTTGTCTTTTTTTTGTATATTCAATTTTGAAAACATTTCCGCAAAGTTCAGACGGACCTCGATGTGTTGATGAATAAAATTTATTCGTAATCACTTCTATAAGGTTATCAATCCCTATATTGTTTTTTGCACTTCCGTGATAAACAGGGAACAGGGAACAATTCTGAAATCTTATGCTTTCCTCTTGTTCGAGTTCCAATGCTTCTAATGATTTACCGGACATATATTTCTCTAAAAGGTCATCGTTTCCCTCTATTACCGTATCCCATTGTTCAGATTCGGTAAAGTTCGTCACACACATATTAGGATACAGTTCTACCTTCTGTTTGATTACAATTTCGGCAGAAAGTTTCTCTTTAATATCCTGATAAACCGTTGATAAATCAATTCCATTTTGGTCAATCTTATTGATAAAAAAGATTGTGGGAATCCCCATTTTCCTAAGTGCATGAAATAATATACGAGTTTGTGCTTGTACGCCATCTTTTGCAGAAATCAGTAGAATTGCCCCATCTAAAACTGATAATGAACGATATACTTCTGCTAAGAAATCCATATGTCCTGGCGTGTCTATGATGTTCACCTTCGTATTTTCCCACTGAAAAGAGGTTATTCCTGTCTGAATTGTAATTCCTCTCTGACGTTCTAAAAGCGTATTATCCGTACTCGTTGTACCTTTGTCCACGCTTCCTAATTCTGTAATCGCTCCACTGTTATATAATAAGCTTTCTGTTAAGGTAGTTTTTCCTGCATCAACATGAGCTAAAACTCCAATATTAATAATTTTCATGTGATTTTCCTCCATTCAAAAGCCCAAAAGGGCATAAAAATCCCAGTGATAAATACTCTTATCACTGGGATTTTTATGCATAACCATAGGCATACAAAGCATACAGATATTCTCCGGATACTTTAGAATCACATGATAAAGGTATTCTTAAACTGGGTACAAAAAACTAAGCCCTCCTAAAAAAGGACATCCAATTATTTGTTCCCACTATCAAATTGACAGTTTATTTAAGAATACCTTGCCGCATATTTATTAACTCCTTTTAAATAGATACTTAAATAATAGCACGTAAGAGCATATTTGTAAAGGAATCTCCAATTTTTTATCAAAGAGAGTACGTGATTACAAAATAGCTGTAATAATGTACCAATATTTGTTATTCTATAATCTTCCAATTACTCCCGTTCTTTTCAAGTACCAAATCAAATTGAGATACCTGCGTTGCTTTGGTCTGCTGGTCGATATACTCCACTGTCAGCGATACCGTGACTTGATTATCCTTACGATTGTGAATAGGATTTACCAGTTCTTGAAAGATGTACTCTTTTCCGATTGGTTTTAATATCCCGTCATTCACATAGTAGGAAAGTTCACTGGCTGTCGCTGTAGGATAGAGCTTGAAGAACGTCGTTAAAAACTCATTGATTTCATTGGTTGTAATGGAATCAACCGTCCCCTCACTTTCAATGGCTTTTGGTTTATAACTTGATTTCTTAGGTATGTTGGTAATGGTCGGATTCTTAACCAGTACCATATTTCCAGAACCATCTACATAGACACTCACTATATAAGCAGAGTGGACGGTCTTTGTATTTTCTCCCTCTGTAATGAGCTGGTCTACACTGTAGGTTACATTAAACTCATTGTCGCCAGTTGGCTCTACCGTCCATATCTGAAATCCTCTTACAGAAGACGATACAGGAATATCTTTGCGTACTGTATCAACATTGAGAGCTTGAAGTTCATCTGTCAGATAGCCTTTTAGACTTTCCATTCGATTATCAATGGACTTATCGGATTGCTCCCATGAATAGTAGACTTTCGCAAAGTTCTCTACAAAATTTTCTACATGATGAGTATCAACGTATTCCTTTTCTATGATAGTTGTTTCGTGAATAGTATGAGTATCTATAGCTGTAAAGTGCTTGAATATCGCAAAGCTGAAACTAAGCCCTAAAAGTACCCACAAGGCAATCACAACCTTTTTATGAGGATTGACCTTATAGACACGAGGTTTCTTTTCCTTTGGTATCTGTTTTTCTTTATTCTGATTTTTTCTAAATTTCATCATTAAATCTTCCTTTCTCATTGTTTGATTCGTCCTGCTCCCACTAAATGCTGTTGCCAGTAGGGGCTTGTTAAGTCGGCATAACCGATTGGGTCGCCTGCATGAAACATACGGTTATTGCCAAGGTATATCCCAACATGAGTAATATAAGAGCCAGCGTTATAGGTAGAATGAAAGAAAACCAAATCGCCAGCTTGTGCTTCCGATAGTGGGATATGCTGGGTCACATCATATTGCTGTTGTGCGGTTCGTGGTAAGTTAATTCCAGCTTTTCCATACGTCCATTGTGTCAGTCCGCTACAATCAAAAGAAGTAGTCGGGGAAGCTCCACCGTAAACGTATCGCCAGCCCTCATATTTCAGTGCTTCGTCCATGATGGCTTGTACCGTATCATCATCAAACTCTGTTGTGACAAGATACTGCGTTACCAGTTGCACATAAAACATATTGCCATAGTTGTATCGCCAGCCCCCATTGATAGGTATGGCTATGGGATTGGGGTAAGACACTTTTTCGCCACCTGAATACTCTTTTGAGAAACTTTGAGCCAGTTCAAAGGTATATTTATTTCCACGATTAGCCACATACCCTAAGAAACCACCACCATAATTGTAGGACTGGATAACCGATTCTAAATCTACACTGAGCCTTTCGCTACTGGCTAATAATTCACTGAAATACTTCACACCTTGCTTAATGGATTCTTCTGTACTCAATGAATTAGGTGGAAGACCGAGGGATTCCGAGGACTGCATAACATCTTCCGCAGTACCGCCCGATTCCACCTGTATAATCGCAAGAAGTATGTTGACATATTCTTCAACGCCATATTCTTTGGCATATTTTTCTACCATAGGCTTATGAGCCAGCACTTCTGCGGAAACATTCACACCTCCATAATGAATATTGGAAATTCCGCTGTCCTGTTCATCTGAAAATAAAATGGCAACAAACAGAAGCAGTGAGAAGACCATCAAGAATAATCCAGAACCACCAATCACTAAAGTTTTCAACTTCATGGTTTCTTACCGACTTTCTTAATGGTGGCGGTTTTGATTGGTGGTCTACTTCTTGTATTTTGTAGTGGTACTCTTTGAACAGTAGACGGACGTTCTTTTGTGATTGGACGTTGTGAAGTTCTATCTGCTGTAGTGGTTGAAGTTGCTGGCTTTTGAACGGTTTTTTCTTGAACGGTATTGCCTTGGCGTTCCACTTTTGGACTTGAAAAATCGGACTTAACTGCTGGACGCTCTTGTTTGGCTTGTTGAGATTCCTTATATGAAGTCTGAATATTAGACTGTTTTGAGGTCTGTTCATCATGATATTGTTCTTGTCTTGTAGTCGGTCTTTCATGAACAGAAGAAGCAGGCTGTTTTTTCTGTTTGACCTGTTCCATTTCAGAGCGACGCTTCGCAATGGTTTTTCGCCTTTGTTCCTGCTGTTCCTTGCGTCCACTGGCTCTGTCCGCTTTGGTTTGAGAAATACTACTGGTTAAATCACGGACATTCTCTTTTACTTTGGATTTTCCTTGATATACTGCATATCTTGCATTGGTCGGCAAATCTTTAACCTGTTCTTTCAAACCACTAGCAGTGTCTACCATTCTGTCTTTGGTATCAGCTACTGTACCGATGGTTTGACCGATACGTTTTCCAAGTGTTGATTTTTCCTTTCCGTCTGGTCGGGAGTGATCTGCTTGTGTCCTTGCAGAACTCCCCGAACCCGACTGTCCTTTTTTACCTGTAACAATGGCAGACCCAGCCCCTAGAGTAGTCATGGAACGTCCAAGTTTCCGCTGTAGACGGTGCATGTGAGCGTGCATAAGCATACGAGGTTTTCTCATCACACGACTTCCCACACTTTGAGAATCGTTACTCTGTAGAGAAAACATACTCATTAAATCGCCCAGCTTGAAGTAGATTCCTGCAAAGGTCACAATCTGTAGAAAAGCAATCAAAAAGAACGGATAACCAGCCGATAAGGTATAGAGCATGGTTGAAATACTAAATGCTGTCGTAATAATCAATGTGATTCCAGCTCGTGTCAAAATGGTATTAAAGAGCTTTGTTATGGCTCGTTTTGACATACCATCAAATGATGGAATCATGCTTAAAATAAAGCTCACAGGCAGAAACATAGCATAGATGATAAAAAGTACCTGCGAGAAAATCATGATTCCTGTTAATAGGAATACAAATATGGAAATCCCAATATTGAAGACAAATAGGAAGAAGACTGTACCTAAACGGTTAATGGTCTTTGTAATGGTTAGATTGGTATTGCTTCTGTCTTCAATTTCTTCCGCAACAATTTTTTCTCTGTCTTCGCCATTGTTGGAATCTGGGCTGGTGGAGAGCAGGCTTTCCACACGGTCAATACCGATACTTTCAATGTCTGAACTGTTGTATTGAAGCAGTAGCCACGGTTGCTGAACCTGTATGGAAAACAGGCTATCTCTGATTAAGTCCACGCTGTCCTTGCCTTGACTATCGGAATGGGGCATGACAATCTTCGTGCCAAGTGATAAACTGGCATTACTGATGTCTGATGAAAAGTCATTGATTTTTTTAATGTAGTCGGGAGCGTAGGCAATAAAGGAAGCCGATAGGATAAACACCAGCACAAAATTCATAATGGCATGAATTGCCTTTGTGGTTTCTCTCTTTATCAGTCCCGTATAGGCAACATAAACCCCAAGAACCAAAATCAAGAGTAAGAGGAATCCAACATAGAAACCCTCTGTTGAAAATCCGTTTGCACTCACACCAGCTAAGGTCTGCATATTCTTACCAATGGAATCTGCTGTAGCGGAAATGAAGTCTAAGGAATAGGCTTCCTGTACTAAGTAACCTGTCGCATTGGAAACATACAAACTGATTGTCCAAATAAAATTGGTAATGGCATATAGTCCATACATGACCTGTTTTCCAATCCCGTCCGACCAGTTCCACGGAAGCCAGCCCCAGCTATTATCCACATAAAAATCCAGTTGATAGTTTTCAAGTGGGTATCGGCTGTATTCATTTGCCACATTGACCGTATCATCTACCAAGCCCGCAGCTTGAACCACCGTTCCCAGCATGGCTAAAAGAAAAATGGCAATCACAAGTGTGAAAGCCACTGTCATTGCCACTTTACCTAGACGTTTCAGCGTCCAGTTTGATTTTATTCTGTTTACTATTGATGGTTTCACATTTACACCTCTTTTCGCACAGGTGGTCTGGTATCAAAGGCATGGAGCAGTTCTTCAAATACAGGGTGGAACTGTATCACACCGACACGACCATATAAATCACTGATAAGGCATTGCCCGTTTTCCAAATCACGCAATCGCTTCTGATTGTTTTCGTCCTCTGGGTCTACACCAAAAAAGGCTAAGGTCTTTTTAATCTCGTTAAGGTCAGTGGAACGAAATGCAAATTTTAAGCCGAGGTTATTTTTCAGTTTTTCATCTAAGAGGTCGTCTGTATTTTGGGTCACGAAATATACCCCAGCGTTCATAGCACGACCAGCCCGAACCAGCTTCATAGATAGTGTTTTTCCTTGTGCTACCTGTAAAAAGCTCCATGCTTCGTCTAAATCTACAATCTTGAAAATGCTTCGGTCTGTATGGATAAAGTCTAAAGCAAAGGTACTAATGACAATCAGCATAGCAACGGATAAAAGCTCCATAGTGGTATATTCCTCAAAGGAAGTTTCCTTGTCGGGAAGTACCAAGTCCGCAACCTGTATAATGTTCAGTTGTTTTTCTAAGCTGATAGACTGCTCCACATAACCATTACTGAATAATAAATGTGCAAAGTCATAGTCTGTAAAACTTTCGATATGGTCGGCTATACTGGTGCTTAGTGGCGTATTCTCAACCCGTAATTCCTCAATCACTTTCATCAACCCTCGTACTTCACTATTGGTTACTGCACGAATGGCTTTTCTAAGGATTGGGAAGCGTTCCCCATCACAAGAGGAAATCCCCGTAAGAAATGTCAGAATATCAATAGCCAGTGATTCAGAATCTTTGGGATTTTTCATAATCACTAAGGGTCAAGTAAGCCTTTGTTTTTCTCATCAGAAGTCAGAGTGACGATATTGATTTCATGGGAAATCTCTGGCAAGGTTTCTTTCCATCTGCCACGTTCTGCTTTTGGGTCTACAATCACTGCTTGTGCCCCATAAAGCACCGCATAATAGACGATAAGGTTATTCGCAAAGGATTTACCACCACCCAGCGAACCAACAAAAGCCGACGCTAACGCATTGGTTACTGAACCCTTAACCCCTTGACTGGCAAGAGCAGGTTTCAGATAGACATTGCGTCCAGTATCTAAGCTGTAGCCAACATAAATCCCCTCATTTTCCCCCAGCATTTGAGTAGCACCAAAACCTAAACCAGCGAGGAAATCAGAGGTCACGTATTGAATATAATCATTCATATAACGCTTGCTGGCAGGTAAAAATTCTTCATGTAAGCCGAGCATATCCCCAAATGGTCGTACCAGTTTTACGCTTAAATCGTCATAAAAATCTTTCACTTCATTACAACGACGTTTGAGTTCGTCAAGATCATTTGCTGATACCCTTACCACATAAGACAGCTTGTACATAGATTCCTTGCTTTGGTCTAAATTGGTTTCCAGCTCATTCACACTTTCCAGAGCTTCCGCCACATTGGAGCTGGTTTCATTATCACTTTGCCAAGCGTGGTTATCCAAGTCTTTCAGTTCTTTCTTTTTATTGCGGACAGTAGATAGGGCTTTACGATTCGCTACAATTTCCACATTCATTGACGTATCAATCGGGAATGTAAATTGCTGTTGCTGGTAGTAGAAGATTTCAGAGGACGGGAAGTCCAGTTCTCCGACAATGCTGTTAATGGTAAAGTAAGCTACATAGACGGTTTCATCTTCCTGCTGGATTTTCAAATATCGCTGTTTTTCTTCCACCAAACAGCGAGTAGGCTTAATCAAGTCATAGTATTTAATCAGCGTTTCATTATCCAGCTTTTTCTTTGATAGATGGTACTCATACTCTTCATAGGCAGTGCCTGTCTGTCCGTAAAGGTGTTCAATCAGATAGCCGAAGTCGTCCTTATCTAACCTGCGGATTTTGAAACGACGAGAGATTTTATTTTCTAAGAGCTTTTCCATCTTCTGAAAACGCAGGATTTCATCATTACTCATACTAACAAAATCGCCCATCAGCTTATGGTTCACATCATAGACAAAATCAGACAAAGCATTTTTTGCTTCAACGGTAAGACTTTTCATAGAAAACTCCTGATCGTTGAGAAGCAACTTAAAGCCGATAAAGAAACGGTAGTTCACTTGATTTTCGCCAATCATGGATATTAAAGCGTCTGTCTGTTGGTCGATTTTGTCATAGGCAACCGCTTTGAGCTTGCCAGTGACTTCATTTTTGGAACGCTCTTGTGCAGAACGTATGCTGGATTCTGTACTGATTTGTAAAGCATGAATTTTGCCATCACGATTTTGTGCGATAAGCTGTCTGAAAGAATCATGCACTTGTATTTTCTGTTCTGGACTTAGAAATGAGTAATTGTAAGGAACAAGCTCATAGTAAGCATAACATTCCCCGTCTTTATTCCAGACGAGATTGTTTTCAATGTATTTAATTGGATATGCCATAAAATTCACTCCTAACTGCTGTAATGGCTTCTTGTGGCTGGTTTCTGCCAAGCGTTACTTTTTTTCCTGCATAGGTCAGCTTTGGTCGCAGTGCATAAGCAATGACAGACTTCAAAAATCCATAAGGCTTTTTACCATCAAAAGTTTTTGTAGACATAAACCATGTGAAAGCCACAGGAATCCCAAAGTATTTGAGAAATGCTCCCTCTATCATGGAAAGAGGGGGCAAGTTGCCAAGTATCATCACTGCAAAGAGTGACACGACAAACCATGTCATTTGCGTAAAGGTTATGGGAAACGGAAGTCTAAAATCATTGATAGAATACAGTACCTTTTCCACAGACCAGATACTGGTATAGCTTCGTATTTTCTTCATGTAATCAATCCTTTCATAAAAAATAGGGGTAGCTGATTGAGCCACCCCGTAAAATAGAAAATCTGCCAGTAGTAATGTACCGACAGATTTAATAGACGATTTCAAAAATCCCATGATTGGTTGAGATAAACGTTCCTGAAAGGTCTAAATCCCGACCATAGGCTTGATAATCAATATAGTTTTGAAGACTAGCTGGTACTTCGCCTAAAGCACCCGTTTCTTCAATGTAGTAGCGTGCCACGTCATACATATCATCACAATCGGAATGAATGATAATATCCTCTTGATGTTCGCTTAGTTCTTCAATGCTTGAAAAATGAGTGAGCAGAGCAGATAGCTCCGATTGTAATTCTTCGGGTAATTCCGATACCATTTCCCATAGTCGATTGAGTTCGCCAATGGAAGTGTATTCGTCAACCGTAAAGGGTAACTCGTAGTCATGAATGGCGTATTCCTCATATTCATCATTCAAGCCGATTTTCTCTTTGACTTCCTCAAAGTCAATGGGAAAGGTAAACCACGCACCGACCAATTCGCCCTCATTGTATTTGCCTAAATTCGCAATATAGACTTGCATATCGTCCATATATTCACGTCCTTTCTTTGTAGAGATTCAAAAATCCCTACCGCACTTCGTTTGGTGTACCATTCCTTTGCGGAACATAAGAAAACCACTTATATTCCACAAAAGAACGGTTTTATTTAAGCACCAATAATGCGATTGAATAGCTCTAGTAAAATGTCTTTTACTCCAGCAGCGTTGAAGACTAAGCCAACCGCAATAATCGCAATAATTAAAAAGCCAATCAGTTTGCTAAACTCACGCTTGAAGCCAAGATACAAGCCAATCACAACGATTGCTAAAAGCACCAGTGATTGAGCGTTTGATAGAAACCAGTTATAAAGGTTTTGTCCAAAATTCATAAAAATGTTCTCCTCTCTATATTCAATGAATTTGTATTTGAGTTATTTTTTTGTTGTTATCACGTCCTGTTCTTTTACTGACTGTTGCTTCAAAATCTGCTTGTGTCGGTCTGTCAGTTTCGCATGGTCGAGAATGTCTTTTACAACCTGCGTCTGGTTGATTTCATCAAGTTTAATCGCAACCTTTAAGGTCGGGGCAACTTGATGAGATAGCCAGTTCAGCGTCCTTTGGAAGGAGTAAGGCTCTGGTTTTGTGGTTAGTTTTAATCGTTCACGATTGTTCCCAATAAACCAAGCCCATTCTTCATTCAGTTTCCAATCAGAACGAGGTTTGGAATCGTCTTTATCTACAAAACGGATATACCGATTGATAATTTTAAAGGCGGTATGCTCTGGATTGTCATAGACGAGTAAATCACGGACTGCATAATAGGCACGCTCATTTTTCAATCGAATCTCAAAACGGTTTTTTACTTCTGCGTCTTCAATGGGAATATCATTTTTCTTGTACTGCTCGTAGTCCTTTTCATAGATACAGAAATAAACTTCACTTTGTAATGAACCGATATAGAGGGTGTTTCCCATACATTCCTTTTCCTCTTTGCGTACCAGTTCGCCACTGCGATAGCTTTTAAAACTGCGGAAGACGGAGATACATTCTTCCTGTTGGCACTTTTCAGTGAGTACAGGGATATTTAAAATCCCTGTCTTATCGTTAATGGCAAGGTCAAGGCGTTTCATCACACCGCCAGCCACCAAAACGTCCATAAAGAACTCATACCAGCTTCTTTGTTGTGCCAGAAGATAGCTTTCAAATTGTCTGCACCCACGACCTTTCAATTCCACCAGAACTCCTTTGTCCAGTTCATGGGAGCAAAGGACGAATATGTCGCCTAAAGCATAATGCTCTGAATAAGAATAGAAACCATAGTCCTCATGAAGAAAATAGGACAGTTTCAGTTGTAAGATGTTTTCGACCACCTGCTGTACGTCTGTTGTCGGAAAGCGAATTCTTACATAATCAAACAGCATTTCAAGGGGAGCGTCGGGATTGAAGCGTTCCAGAGCTTCCCAAAGGGACTGCTGTAAATCCTCTGATGGCTTGACTTTTCCTGTTTCAATATCGCTTAGATACTGCCTTGTAATACCAGTCGCAACAGCTAAACGGTTTTGAGATAGTCCATAAGCCAAGCGTTTTTCTTTTAAATGCTGTAACCAAGTTTGTTCATTCAGTAAAAATCCCTCCAATCAAAAAGGCGTATGTCAACTTTTAAAGCCCATTTGACATACGCTGAAATTTTGTAAATCCCTTGTAACCAAAGGATTTTCTAATGTTTTTTTGACTGTTTCCTGTCGATTTGTACCCCCCTGTTAGATACGGGGGGTTAAGTGCTGGCGTGGCTATTGCCACACCAGCCAGCAAGATCAGTCCACACCTGCGACTTCCGCTTCGCACGTCGCCTGCGTGGACTGTCTGCTGTTGGATAACTTTTTAATTTCCTCCAAGAAATCATATCCTTTTGGTACAAGGGGAGTATAAAACTCTGATATGACACTTGTTCCTACATCAACATAGCCACGACCTTTGATTCGCTTTAAGAAGAAATCCTTTTGTACGTCACTGCCAAACATCATGCCATAGCCCATTTCAGACATACGACCTAAAGCCACTCTGAAATTAAACTGATCACGGATTCCGTCGCCTAAATATTTTGCGTCTGGACGTTGACAAGCCAGTATTAGAAAGAAGCCAGCTTGACGACCTAACATGACAATCTGTTTCAGCTTATTCATAACTGCGGTGTTTTCTTTTGTTCCCAGCATTTCCATGAAAGCGACGTATTCATCAAAGATTAAGAAGTGTGCCGGGAGACCTAAGTAAGCATAATTTTTGCCAGTCTTATAGTTCTTCATCTGCTTCATTTCCTCACTACGTTTCATCATTTCTTCATAGAATGTTTCAATGCAAGAAAGCAAGTCTTCTTTTCTATAGTAGACATTTGCCATCACAGAACCTAAGTCCGCAAGATCAGCATTTTTCGGGTCAAGAATATACAGTTTTGAATCTGTATGAAGCAAGGCTTCAATCAGTGTCAGTATAAAGTAAGTTTTACCGCCACCTGTACCACCAGCAATCAACATATGAGGGAGCTTATCATATTCCCACCATACGTTTTTCATTAAGCGAAGTTTACCATCTTTAGCTTCTACTTCATCAATAGAAATACGACTGGCTATGGTGTCATAGAGCAAAGTATATTCCACATAGGAATCCTTTAACTCTTTATCCGTCAGCTCACAGTACAAGCCACTCTCTAATTTCTTTTCCAAGTGTAAGAGTTGGTCTTGATATTTTCCCAGCGTGATTTCCACCCGTATCTGTATCAAGCCATTTTTAAGTCGATAATACATTTTAGGGAAGTAGGTTATCTTTTCCTTTGTACGACCAGCACTATCTTTAAAGAAACCCTCTGTTTTGACCTGTTCAGATTCATACCACTTGTTTTCAAGTATCATCTTTGCCAGTTTTTGACGGTGGTAAAGTTGTTTAACCGTATCATAGCGAACCCGTTTGAATACAAACGCTACCAGCAAGCAGATAAGAATTGCGACACTGAAACTGATAATTAAATAGGGAATGTCAATCTTATCTGCTTGTGATAGGTTAAAATCCTGCCAGTTGATCTGCTGGATTGTCTTCACATGAAACAGTCCGACAACCAGCAGGAAAACAGGCAGGAGTGACGCTATCGTAAAATGAAAGACTAAATCTTTACCAGATGGGCGAATCCTTTTACCACGCTGTTTCATGCGAAAAAGTCTCCTTTCTACCTAGCGACTATTTGTCTTGTGTCGGTTCTTTCTTTGCTTGTGGTTGAGCTTTGAATGAACTAGAATCCTTTGTCAGCACAATATCGTCTGCCTTGATATACCAGTCAACATCTGCTCCTTGATAGGTGGCAGTAGCAACGGTGTCCGCAATGGGATTGATAAGTTCCACCCGTGCGTTATAATCAAACTCTTTCAAAGGCACGCTGGCAGGAATACTTACTTGAATCATGCGTCCTTGTCCTTTGGATTTTAAGTCATAGGTACGTTCCTTGATTTCATCTGAAACCGACCCGTCTTCATTTTGGATTCTCACTTCACGACGTAGAGCAGAGAATTTCAATTCTCCAAAAGTCGTGTCTTTATCTAATACAATGCCATTTGCTAATCTCATCATTTTTCCTCTCTTTCTTTATTCTTTTATCATGTCGTCAGCATGTAAAAGGTAATTTGTAAAACCACGAGTGCCGATTTTGTAGCCCTCTGCGGTAATACGTGGATTGACTAACTTCACACGTTCCTCAAAGCCGAAATGTTTTTCGCCAGCTTCAGCAGGAAGCACCACCACAATATCATCTGCTCTTTGAACATCAGAATAGAGATTATAGCTTCTTGATAAGACAGTTAGCCGTCCGTTGATTCTTCGCTGAACGACTTTATCCTCGCCAGCAAATTCTAAATTGCCGAATGTTTTTTCCATGTTGGGAATCACAAATTTAAGTTCCATATTTTTACCTATCCTTTCTTTTTTATTGGCTGAATGAATGTTTGATGGTCTTAAAGAGTGGGGAACGACCTTTTGATTCTTGATTTTTTGTTTTCATAAGTTCACTTCCTTTCAAAATCGGGTAAAAAAATAGACACCTCATTTTTTGAAGTGTCTACCTATTAAATATTCAAATTTTATTGGAAGTATCTTTATATCTTCACTTTTCAAGGATAAATCGTCGTATCAAAGCTCATTCATAAGTAGTAAATTAGTAGTAAATTGAGTGGTTTTGACCTTGATAAAGTGTGATAAGTCCAGTTTTTATGCGGATAACTAGATTTTTATGCTATTTTTTATGTCAAAAAAATCCTTCCAAAGCGGACCAGAAATAAAATCTAGCTTTATTATTAATTTCTTCATTATCTTGAACCCCCCTCCTGGATAAACTGATACTATAAATCCATTCGTTCCTACTCCTGTAATTACAATATATCACTAACGATTCAAAATATCAGATTCTATTTTTAGAGTATCACTAAATTCATCTAATTATAGAACATTTTCAAATTTTTAGTCCCGTCCCTATCTCAAATCCTCATTCCATGTCTAATCTTCAACCGTTTTTGATACAATTAAACTATTTATCTTAACCCTGAAACTCTTTAAATTTGGGCATAGGAAAAGCACCTACTAAGTACAAGTAAGTGCTCACCTATGATTATTGATATTTATTATTTAGATACTGTTCATTTGCCTTTAGTAACTTCTTATAGTAATTATCATAGCTCTTGCTAAATTTTCTAATAAGTGGAATTGCTATTTCATAATATTGATTTTCCTTCATAAAGTTTTTAAGCTTATCCTGAATCTGTTTCATCATGCTATTTTGATACTCTTCACTATTTTTATAGCTTTCATATTGAGAAATTACATCTTCATTATCTTTCATCCACTTTTCTGGATTCTCAATAGCATCGAGTTTAGCCTGATTTACATCCGTTAGGGTTTTCATATCAAAGGGTGAGCTTATCTTCTCAATATATTTTTTCTCTTCTTTAGTTAATTCAAACGAAGGAAGCCGATCAAGATAATCTATATATTTGTAAAAAGAATTCTTACCATCATTTTCTAATGGTTTATTCAAAAATGGTTGATAAGTAGCAAACAACATTTGTCCAAAATATCCTGGAAAAGCAATTTCTAGTTTTTCATAGATAGTTTCTTTCATCTCAAGTAGTGAAACTTTCTGATTGATTAGTTCATTGCTTTCACCTTTAACAATCATTTCCAGTATTACTTTCCTTTTTTCATCAACCTCCAATTGATGTTGTTTCTTTCTTAAGACAGAAGACAGCGTATCACCACCTAACGATAGACACTGATCAATATCTGAGATACTCATTCCTAATTTTCTAAATATAAATACCTTTTTTAGAATTTCTAAATCCTTAGTACTATAGTCACGATAACCATTCTCAAATTTCTGAGGATGAATAAGTCCTCTATCCTCATAATACTCTATCGCCTTCCTAGTTAAACCCGTTTCTTTTTGAATTTCACTTCTTAACATGGTTATCTACCTCCCTTGATTAAAAGATAACACGGTCCCCAACGGACAGGTCAAGCCCTATACACTATATAAAATTCCCACTTATCTATAAACTAAAACAATACCTGAATATTTTTGCGAAGTGCTTATTTTCTTTTTGATAAATCTTATTCAAACAGACACTCAAACCGATATTTTATTGTCGCATAATTTACTTGTTTGCTATATAATCTAAATGTTTCCTCAAATACCCTGTTATGGTCTTTATATTTTTTCACTATTTTATTCAACTTAATTGAGAGTGTAAAATATTTTGTGTAAATAGAAAAAAGGAAGTCCCTTCTGTAGAATAGAGTTACCACAACACATTCACAGAAAAGTGGACTTCCATATGAACGATTTTACTACAGAAATTCTAAAGACTCTAGCGAACAAAGGCGATTTGAATGAATTATTCCGTGTCCATTTGGAAAAATCTGTCAATACGCTTCTCAAAACGGAGTTAACGGCTTTCCTCGATTATGAAAAGTACGATCGCATTGGTTTTAACACGGGTAATTCTCGTAACGGCTCCTATGACCGTACGGTCAAGACCGAGTACGGGGAACTTCATCTCCAGATTCCGCGCGACCGCAACGGCGAGTTCAAGCAACAGACTGTTCCTGCTTATAGACGGACGAATGATACCTTAGAGGAGACCGTCATTCACCTCTTCCGAAAAGGTATTACCATGTCGGAAATCGCAGACTTGATTGAGAAAATGTATGAGCATCACTACACGCCCCAAACCATGTCCAACATGACTAAATCATTTACGGAAGAAGTCACTTCATTTAAGGAACATGAGCTTCATGACCGTTATGCCGCTATTTATATGGACGCAACCTATATCCCTTTAAAGCGGAAAACCGTCGCCAAGGAAGCCATTCATATCGCAGTTGGCATTCGCTCGGACGGTTCAAAGGAAGTGTTGAGCTATGCGATTGCACCAACTGAATCTATCACGATTTGGGAAGAGATTTTAATAGACCTCCAGGAACGTGGCGTGAAAAACGTCCTCCTTTTCATCACGGATGGCTTAAAGGGGATGGCAGGGGCCGTGCAGCGGTTCTACCCCAAAGCCCGTTTTCAACATTGCTGTGTGCACGTTTCCCGTAATATCAGTCACAAAGTGCGTGTCGATGATCGTAAGGAAGTCTGTGAGGATTTTAAAATGGTGTATCAAGCGTCATCTAAAAAGGCGGCATTGGAAGCACGTGGTGCTTTTGCGGAAAAATGGAAAACCAGCTATCCAAAAATGGCGGAATCGATCCTTTCGAACGATTACCTGCTCACTTTCTATGATTCCCCATTAGCCATACGCAAGACTATTTACTCTACGAACTTGATTGAATCCTTTAATAAGCAAATCAAGAAATACAGCCACCGCAAGGAACAGTTCCAAAATGAAGAGTCGATGGAACGTTTTTTAGTCTCGTCTTTTGATACTTACAACCAAAAATTCCTAGGTCGCAGTCATAAAGGTTTCCAACAGGCCAAAGGCGAGCTCGAACAAATGCTGAGTCAACCGATGGAGAATTAGAAACAATCTACAGTAGGGAAGAACCATTTACACAAAATTATTGACGCTCCCGTCTTCTTTTTAAAAACCGCTCTCTTTTTATTTCTTTTTCTAAATAATGATGATATCTTATTAGTTTTTCTTCAGATAATTTACCACTTTTTATAGCTTTCCTTACTGCACATCCAGGTTCTTTCATATGTTTACAATCATTAAATTTACACTTAGTTGAGTAATCAATGATATCATCAAAAAGATTTTCGTATTGCAGTTCTTTATGTGAATTTATCCCTTTAAAACCAGGTGTATCAATGAAATAGCTATCTGTTTCCTTAAGATAAATAAGGCATATATCCGTCGTTGTGTGCTTACCTTTTCCGTCATCCCTTACTTCATTCGTTAATAATTGAAACTCTTTGGAAAGATGGTTAATCAAAGTTGATTTTCCAGATCCTGAAGATCCTAAAATAATTGATGTGGATTCAGGGAAAATCGATTTTCTAAATTGATCAATAGAATTATCAAAAATCGATAAAAATTGTATTTTAATTAGTGGATAATATTTTTTAATCTCTTTTTGAATCCGTTGTGCCTTTTCAAAATAATCTGATTTTGTGATAATGACTTCGAAATTAACTTTTTGTTGATTAAATACAAGTAAGTATCGTTCAAACTTACCTATGGTAAAACGTTGATCTGCAGCAATTGCAATATAGACATTATCTACGTTTGTTGCGAGAACTTTTTCTTCACCTGAATAATTATAACTTTTACTTGTTTGATTGCGTGCTTTAGAAACTTGATTGAACCTTTTGAATAACTTTGTAATATAACTCTGATTATCAATTAACGTTAAGTGAACATAGTCTCCCACAAAATATTCTTGTTGTTCAGGTCTTTTGTATACTTTATAATCCTCTTCTGTAGACTTGACAATATAAAAAAGTCGGGTTTCTCCAACAATTCTTCCAATCATTTCACTTTCTATTTCATTTTTCTCTAAATACTTTTTTAAATGATGTTTCATATTTTCTCCTTTTGCTCAAAAGAAAAAGGATGAGACTATTTAATCTCATCCTTTATGAAAATATCATTCTTACTTTTCACTAAACTAATACATTAAACTGCTGTGTGAAATTAGAAGATGAATCGATAAATTTATTTTCAATAAACTCTTGAGATGTCATATAATTTTTCATCTTTCACACACCCTTTCATGTTCGATAATTAAAGTTTAGCAAGATATCATTATTAAGTCAACTAGTAAATATTTAATAAAAACATATAATCTATTTAGATGATTTGAAAATATATTTTGTCACACTTTTGTTCTTGATACGCAGATGGGCCGTCAACAACTCTGCTTTCGCTTATCAGCTCGGCAATCGTTGGACGGACGTAGAATTAATCACTTGTGATTAATTCTACTCCCATTCAATCGTTGCGGGTGATCACACCATTATGCACTAAATAGAATCTCTCACTATTCGATAGATGGGGATATGCGTTAGCTATACTTGGTTCTCCATGAGTTGCCCAACGCGTATGTCCGATGCCAACTATGCATTTATCTCTCTTTGTAATGAAGATGCCAATTCATCAACGCGCCTTCAACTTTACAAAGGATTTTATTATTCTCATTATCCATTGTGAAAATTCCAGCCGAATCATAACCTCGATATTCTAACCGATTTAACCCATTAAGAAGTCCCTCTTGAATATTTGCCTGCCCAACAATTCCTACAATTCCACACATATTCTCGCTCCTTCATTTATAAATTCGCTTTTAGGTGCGTGAATAATCCTCTGTCGAAAAGCTTACACTTTAATTTTAATATTATTCTGTAGACTACACTGCCTTGACTCACCCGCCGAAAGTTCGATAAACTCAATCCTCGTCACCTATACATAGGTCTGGCGCTATCCTAAAAAAATATTTTCTAAAAACTTACTTATTTTATAGAAAAAAATATGCCTGTCAAAATTGAGATTGAATAGAGTGTCGAATGTCTATAAAAAACGCTTCCTTCAAAAATCTATCCCTTATATTCCTGTAACCATTGATGTTGCTTAGCTATATTGACGGCCTCAACTCGTGATTGAGCGGCAGTTTTACTGAGGATCGAGGAGATATAATTTCTTACCGTTCCTTGAGAAAGGTGGACTGTTTCTGCAATCATTTGAGTCGTTAATCCTTGGTTAATATAGTCTAAGATTTCAAGTTCGCGGTCGGTCAGCGGATTCTTGGCTGTCCGTAAGACACTCTTAACTAATTCAGGAGAATAAATAGTAGCCCCTTCATTAATCTGTTTGATTGCTTCTATTAATGTTTCAGTCGGATTATCCTTAAGAAGATAACCATCTACTTCTAAGACAACTGCTTTTTCAAAAAAGTCTTGACGGGCGAAGGTGGTTAAAATAATAATTTTTCCCTCAAAGTGTTTTTTTCTGAGTTGGCTGGCTACTTCCAAGCCGGTCATTTTGGGCATCTCAATATCTAAAATGACCACGTCAGGATTTCGCAAAGTAATCTCTGAAAGGGCTGTTTGACCATTTGTCGCGGCTCCGATAATTTCTAAGTCTTCTTCCATATTAAGAATAGTAATTAAAGCTGTCTGAAGCATTTCTTGATCTTCCGCTAAATAGAGATGAATCATGACTTACCCTCCTTTCGGGATTTCTATAGAAATTTTTGTCCCAAAATCATTCGATATGGTAAATTTCCCGTGAACTTCTTGAATCCGTTGGTTCATTCCCTGCAAACCAAAAGTTGCTTGGCTGAGGTTTGTCTCACTAATGCCAATACCATTGTCATGAATCTCAACGTTTAGCGTATTTTTTGTCTGAGAGAAATTAAATTTTGCGCGACTAGCCTGACTATGTCTTAAGATATTGGTTGTTGCTTCCTTGATCACTGCTGAAATCACATATTGCTGTTCAATGGGCCAATCTTCGGTAATTTCCTCCCCATACGATAATAAAAAAATACCGCGATCATTCAGCGTTTCGCTGACTTCAACCATAGCTTGAGCAATCGTCCGCTCTCTTAAATCACTAACAATTTGCCGAACTAGGTTTAAGTTCTGACGTGACATGTTGGCAATTTCTTTCAGTTCTTTACGGGCGGCTGTCATATCCTTGGACATTAGTTTTTCAGCTAATTCCGCCTTAATAGTCATGGTTGAGTATGTTTGACCGAGATTATCATGTAAATCTCTGGCAATCCGATCACGTTCACTCTGCCGTACTATCATTTCAAGTCGGGTATGGTTTGCAGATAATTCTTGAATCCGAAAGGTTTCTTTAGCAATGACTTTGGCAATGATCGGTGAAAATAGGACAAATAACATGCCAATCCCTATCCACTCCCAGGTATCATTTGGCACATCCTCCCATGATAACCATAAAGACAATACCGTAGAGAAAATTGCTGATAAGTAATACCATCGGAAGTACTTACTCCGCGTCTGATCATTAATAATCCAAAAATTAAAGGCAAAAGCAAAGAAAATAAAGACACTCGCATAGCCCGTATAGAAAGTAATAACAGCCGATATCAACATTTGCAATAAGAATAGCCGGTCATTTTGGTATTGCTCAATATAGCCTCGACGATATAAAGCGTAGAAAATTATTAAAAGCATCAGTGTTATCCCATCACTTATGGAATCTACCGGCAATGCACTCACCAAAAGCGGCACCATATATAACAAATAGATATAGGCGATGGCAGAGTTATTAGGGATGAGAATATGCTTTCTAATAAAATTCATCATATCAATTGGGGCTCCCTCCGTTTTAGAATTAATCTTATTATAACGAGGACCAAGATTAAGGACAACGACCAAATAATTAGTCCAAGAATTGAATATCCGTCAACAAGCCCTTCATGCACCCATTTTCTACCTAAATTTGCCGCAAAATATGAAGGTAACATTCGGCCAATAACTTGCAACCATTCTGGCATGGTCTCAATGGGCCACCACAAGCCACCAAGGATTGCTAAAGGAAAACTAATCAGATTAGACAAAATATTTACTCCTGTAGTATTCCCAACAAAGGAAATAATAATTCCGAATAAACTAAAGGGTATTAGACTTCCGATGATGATGACAACCAAACCCAACCATTGCCCCATACCTAACTGCACATTATTAATAAAGAAAGCTACCCCTCCTAACATAATCATTAAAAATAAATAGAAGGGAAAATATATTAAGATCATTGAAAGGTAATATTGCCACTTTGGCGCCGGACTTAAGTCCACAAATAAATCAAAATGATTGAGATGGTCTTCTAATAGCGCACCTGCTGTATTGCTAATCGCAGTAATTAATACTCCGTAAATAATCATGGCTAGCAAATAGTCGATATTCCAAATTTTTAAGGCTGCTTCTGGTAAGGGAAAAGTGAAAATTTTGGTGTATAAAATATAGAAAAATACTGGAAAAATTAAGGCAAAAATAACCGATAAAGGTTTCCGAATAAGTTGACGCAGCATGTTCATCTTGGATTGGAATAAAAATTTATTCATGGCCTTTCTCCTTCCTAAAATGACTGAATAGAGTCTCAAGAGTGGTCTGCCTTACAGATAGGTTTGTGATATCATCAAAATAATCAACTAATTGCTTAATAATTTCGGTCACGTCTTGAGTAATTAAAGTGTAATGATTGCCTTGCTTGGTCAACTGTATCAAGGGTTGAATTCCTGAAAAATCTTCTTGTGTCCGTTGAGAATCGAACTCAATTGTTCCCTGTCCTTGAGTAGCCCTTAATTCCTGAATACTCCCATCAAAGGCAATGACGCCATCTTGTAAAATTAATAATCGACTGGCGATATCTTCAAGTTCTTCTAGATGGTGACTGGTGACAATAATTGTCTTGCCTTGGTCTTTTAATTTTCCTACTTCTTGCCATAAGTTCTGACGTGATCTTGCATCCATATTGGCGGTAGGTTCATCTAAAAAGAGGAGGTCTGGATTTCCAGCGATAGCTGTCGCAAAGCTTAAGCGACGTTGTTGTCCTCCCGATAACTTGGTCATCTCTTGGTATTCTAATTCGTTTAAGTTAGCGATTTCAACAAGTTCTTTATAGGGTAATGCCGATCCATAATATGACCTCGTAAGTTCAAGGACCTCGCTTACATTGAGTTTTTTTAGGAGGATATTATTCTGTAACATGATTCCCGTTTTTTCTTTCACTAATTGATGTTTTATTTTCCCACCAAACAAAGTGACTTCCCCCTGATTTGCTGATATCAATTGATTAATAATATTGATTAGTGTTGATTTCCCAGCCCCATTTTCGCCCAACAGCGCAATTATTTCGCCAGGATACACTTCAAAAGTGACATCCTTCAATACTTGCTTTTTCTTATAATGTTTGGCAACATTCTTTACTTCAACAATTGCTTGTCCCATTCTTATCCCTCCTTATACTTTTATTTTATGCCATTATTTATAAAGAAATAAGTCATAAGTATCATGACATCGTATGATACTTGTCATGTAAAAATACCTCGATATCATATTATTATTCAATTATGTGTCTAAATTTTCAGAATAATATAATAAAGCCCTTTGATATCCTTTAATTTCAATGTTATTTCCATTCTTCTTCTCAAGGTCGTATTATAGATGACTATAGTTTGATGCAAAGTGTCGCGATGTAGTCATTTCCATATTGTGATAACCTGTTTCTTTTATCACAGGATTCATAGAAATCTATCATAGCAAGACCATTTTTAAGTTGCCCTCTAATCTGAGCTTCTAAAGTATGACTAAATTCATATCCATATTCCGGATCTATTTGTATTTTACCTTCTTGCTCAAGTTTTCTTGAATTAAATGGTAATGAAAACTTTAAAAGTAATTTTTCATCAGGTTTATCCCATACAATGTCAGCATCATACATGTAAATCCAAGGATTCATGAAACCTACCATTAAAAGTCCACCCTTTTTCAATACCCTAGAGGCTTCCTTATACATATTTTCTAAATCTTCAATGTATGCGTTTGAAACTGGATTAAATACTATATCAAAGGTCTCATTCTCAAACGGAAAAGGTTTTGTCATATCTCCTTGAATGGTATTAATTTTTAATCCTTCTCTATTAGCAACCATCTCATCTTTTTCTAACTGTGATTTAGAAAAATCCATAATGGTTACATCATAACCTTTAGATGCAAAAGCCGGTCCTTGTTGACCTCCACCACAAGCCAAACCTAGTATCTTTTTACCATTGGCTTTGTCAAACCACTCTTTTGGAACTATTTTACCAACTGTCAATCCAACAGATAGTGGATTATTTTTAACTTTCTCAAATTCTTCATGTGACAATGCTTCTGTATAGTCATTTTTTACATTGTTCCATCTATCTTCATTAAATTTGATATAATTATTCATCTTACAATCTCCTGTAATTTTATTTTTGGTTTCGATTAAAGCTGAATATGTTCCCATTACATTTTTCTCACCTCGACAAATTAATATTTATTATAATATTTTAACATCATATAAATCAAAGTTGCTGATTATATAAACCTCTGTTCGACAATCCCTTTTCCATCAAAATATTCAACTATTGCAAATGCTCCATTAATAAAAGTGATTTGTGGTGGTTGATGTCCACAGTCGATGTCGTATATTACTGGAATTTTTAAATCATCAGCAATATCTTGATATACATCTTCGACTGTGTATCCTTGAGAATCATATGAGATAGGTGTTCTTCCAAATAGAATACCCTTACAGTCATCAAACCATCCCGCAAATTTCATTTGTACTAAACTTCTTCTCAGGTCCAATGGCGATAATTCGCAATTTTCTAGATACCAAATGATGGGTTCATTATTGATGTATTCTTCCCTGAAGCCTTTTACATTCCCAAAGGGAGTCCCTACCAAATGGCGAATTACATCAATACACCCTCCTAATAATCTTCCTTCTATTCGCATATTATTACCAGATAAAGATTTCCATTCCGTTTTTTTGTCAAAGTTAAATACATAATCGGTAGTTTTATTATGATCCCATTTACTTTGATACTGTTTTGATGAATATTGAGTATTTGATTCACCTGGCGATGTTTTTAATACATTCTCCCATTTTTTTGTTGTTTCGTCAGAATATTTACCACGTAGATCCACTAAATTGGTACCATGAGCCGTCGCTATTCCTGTTTTTAATGTAATAGGAAGCAATATCACGCTTATATCTGAATATCCGAGTATCCATTTATTACGGATACCTTCAAAATCAATTTTATCTAATATCTCAATCGCAAGCTCTCCACCCCATGGTGGAATAACTATATCGATCTCTTCTGACTGTAAAAATGTATTTAACTCCTTAGCCCTAATTTCAGATGGTGCTGACTTTGCCTTATCCTGAGTATAAGTAGAATCACCTATTATTAATTGATGATTAGACTCAAACTTTCTTTTAACTTCTTGTAGGATATAGTGTAACTGTATCTCAATACCTGAAGAAGGAGCTGTAATTCCAATAGAATAATTCGCTGGCAGTTTTGGGTATCGAATCATAAATGTTTCCCTCCTTTGTATTTCCCTCGATGTTGTATTTGTGCTTACATTATAACCTTAAGTACGAATATTTAAAACATATTATAATTGTTGAAACCCTTCTTACTGTATGTGTTTCGGTTAAACCGGTAAATCCCAAATATCAAAACTGATCACCATGATCAGTTCTAAAATTGATGTCCCTAAAATTAGAGTGCACGTTTTAAGACATAGCCATGCTACTTTTTTGATACGAAACAAAGTTAACATAAAGGTAGTCCCAAGTCGGATGCGACATAAGGACATTCAAACTACACTAAATACTTATGCACTTGTTTGGGATACGGCCGATAAAGAAGTCACAGACATGATAAATGAAATGTGCCCAAAACTAAAAAAACAGACCCTATAAAGACCATGATAATAAGCTTTATAGGGTATTTAGTTGTTACTCCCACTCTTCTCCTCAAGTCACGAAATGTTCCTATTCGTCACATTCCTGTTCTTGATACGCAGATGGGCCGTCAACAACTCTGCTTTCGCTTACCAGCTTAGCATTCGTTGGATGGACGTAAAAATAATTTAACGTCCGCCTCCGCACTTTAATTTTCTAAATACTGACCTTAAGGATTCTGGCAGTCGTTATCAGCCACTCATTTCGTCACATCAGTTCCTCATTCGTGGGATAACCTTGCCGGGGTAGTCCCAACAGCTCTTTCTTCGACTTCGTCTTGAAAATCGCTGGGGCCTACTCCCATTCAATCGTAGCGGGTCGTAAAAATATCTTTTGGCCATCATGGGAAGAAGTATATATAGTTGTATGTTCCATTTTCCTGCTCCTATCAAATTTAATTTTATTTAGTATAATACAAAACAAATTATTAATTATTGTCAAGTGGCGGTTTATATAATCTTTTTCAATCTCATCATTTTGTTTCTTCACAATCCAGGTAGGTGTGAACACCTCTGCTTTTGATTTGGTTCGTTCTTTTTGCATCTCCTTAGATTTGAGAGCACGCGGTTTAATGATATTTCCCATTCGCCCTGTAACTAATTCAGGTAACATCTGAGCAGTTGCCGCATAAGCTTTTGAGCCGAACTTCACATAATTTTCGTTTGCCCATATAATATTTTTTTCTTCTTCGAAGTTGATGTCGTTCGATCAATTAACAAAATATCCAATATGCCAGGCATTTGTTCACGTATTGTATTTTCAAGAATATCGGTCGAGCTAATCGAAACGATATTTCTATTTTTATTTTCTTCAATTGAATTAATCATAGTATCTCCTACAAACAAATAATTGCCTCCTCTCGCCATGGTTTAATCATCTCAACTACAGTCTTAATTATGATAGTAGATGTCCAAAATTCTCCACCAGCTTTTCCTTCAAAGCTGGCAAACTATTCGCTTCTTTAGGAACCCAGATGATATTCTCTGCTTCGTATTCATCTCGGTCTTCTTCAAATCCTATGTTTCCTGTTTTCTCGGTCATCTTTTTCCTTCAAATGTTTAATAGTTATGATCTTCAAAGACTTCAAATATTTCACCTTCAAAGCCTTCTTGTTCTGGTTCGCTACTTAACCAATCAGGTAAGACTTCGTAATAGTGAGCCAATGCTTCAACCGTTTTGTGTAGAACAGGTTCATGCTGTACTTTTTCAAGTAGTTCTACGATGAGACTATAGGTCTCCAAGTATGGATTATTATCTACTATATCCATTGCAGCCTTAAACCTTGATATGAGTTTTGCTTTTTCAATATCTCGTTCGATGGCATTCATTTCTTCTTTATCGTAAATGGGAACTTCAACAAGATCATTAATCTCTCCCAAAGAATACTGCTGTTCATGCTTTTTGATTACAGGCTTCAGATCTCTTTTCAGCTTTTCCTTCTGGATTTCTAACTGATCAATTTCACTAAGCTCACGTCCAAAGTAAGACTGATCAATACCAAAGAGTTCTTCTAATACCGGTAGATATTTCTTTGGAATGTTCTGTCGCCCTTTCACCCACATGTTAATATTTTGTTTTTTTATGCCAAGTTTTTCTGCAAGTTCTATATGTTGAAGGTTATAGAGATTTAAAACATATTCTAATCCTATCAAGTTCTCACCTCCTGGTGCAGAGCTATAATTCCACCTAATATCTATTGTACTTCGATTTATTGACTCGGTCAATAAAACGTGTAAATGTTTTCTGACTTTTTGACAGCAATTCTATCAACTCACCATTGTTTTGCCAATCATCTTATCAACTCACCACATCAACAATTATTTCGGCTGATATTTTTTTTATTTCATCATTCTTGGATAACTTCCCTCAAAGCAAAAATCCGTGATTATCCTTCCGGCTTGGAGCCAGATCTCAAATCACGGAAAGTCCTTATTTACACATGTTTCTACTCTATCACTTGTCTACCCTTGACATCAATACTACCGTCTCCACATGCCTTGAGGTGACAATAAATATGCCATGAAGACCCAGTGGCTCCTTGATGTCAGCTTATTTCCCATAAATCTCCACTTGAAAGCATAAATATTGGTATTAGCACGAAAAACAAAGTATGAAAAATCTGTCCAACAAGGCATTTTATTTTCGGAATACTTTTTTAATACATCACACTGCTTATGCAAGTGTAAAATATCCCATACAAAGAGCTATAGTTGACAGGATATAAAGAGAAGCCTGTAACCATTCTTTATCTTTTATATTTATAATCACATTCAGGCTTCCAACAACTATAACAGCAGTAACAACAATTAACCATGTGAACATTCCTCTAAGAAAGATAAACTCTAAAGCTGTTAGAGTTCCCACAACTAAAAATGCAATTTGAAAATATTTAGCTACCCTCATAATGATCTCCCTTTCTAAACAAATATTAATTTACTCTAGACTTTAAGTCTCCTCGATACTATTTCAAAAGTATTTTTTTCATAGATATAATAATGATTTTATCACTATTAAACTAAGTCTTCAACAGCCAAGTTGTAACTATTGCTAAATAGTTTTCTGATGTTTTCATCAATCTAAACATATATTAATCTCATTCGAACACATCTATTTATAATTTTAATTAGATTTTGATTATTTTTTACTTTTTTAAAATACAGTGGCGTGGGCGACTCATTGTAATTAGCAATATCAACCTTATATTCAGCAACTGTATAATTAGATACTAGCCCATTTCCATCATAATGTTTCTAGATATCCTTCTTCTATAAACATTATGGCATAATTTTTCCAGCTTCACAACTGCTTCAACATGTGTCGACCTTAAGCTATGGATTGATTTTGATAGGGTGGTAGGGTGGTTTTACTGATATTAACTACTCTCATCAGTCTACTGAAAAGTCACTCCAAACCACTCTGAAGGATACATAAGATTCCAATTAAATGTATTATAAATCCTTGCTCTCATAGACCTTAACAGTCAAGAACAATAATAAAGCAGATACCACTAGAACGATTAAAGCAGAAGATAGGATTAGAGTGGCTGGTTTTATTGATGATAGCCACCTTAATGCTCCTTGAATAAATGTGCTATTTGCTAATGTCCACCCAAACATTATTATTACTAGGAAAATTATGATAGTAACATAACTCATGAATACAGGGCCAAAAATAATGTACAACAATTGATAACCTAAAATTAACAGGATAGCCATGACTACAGTTAAGAAAACTTCTTTAATGCTGTTGCCTTTTAAACTTGGAAGTATGCTGTTTAACAATATTATAAGTGATAAGTTAATACCGACTTGTAAGAAATGAAAAATAGTTTTACTTACTACTACTTCAAAGCGGCTCACTGGCATACTTTGAATGAGGGCGTGATATTCATTTTTGTCTTCCAGACCATCGATATTTCGCATATTAAACATGGACAGCAGTAAGCCTAAAATTAAAGGTAATTGATCATTACTCACTACAAAGGAGACTAAGATAAGAATAATCAATGATAAAATTAATAGTTTTCGACTTACTATCCAATCTTTAACTAGTAATGCTCGCATTTAATTGTCTCCTTTCAAGTGATAAATCATAATATCTTCCAATGACGCTGGTTCAATTAGAACCTTGTCACCATAAATTTCTTGAAAAATTTTTGCATCTTCGCTCAAACCAGCAAAGCCAGACTCTCTCTCTGTATAACCTATTAATAAGTTTCGCATCTCTGAATCCAGCAATTGAAGTGGACCCTTGATGAGATTGTAATTTTCAAGCAAATAATTTTTAGAATCCTGAATTAATAATCTTCCATCATTAATAAAGATAATATAATCCGCAATTTTTTCCAAATCGGCTAGGATATGGGTGGAGAATAATATCGTCTTTTCTTGATCTTGGATAATATCATACAGTAAGTCTAGAATCTCCAACCTTACGACTGGATCTAATCCAGATGTTGGCTCATCCAAGATGATCAGATCCGCATTATGGCTTAAAGCAACGGCTAATGAAAGTTTAACCTTCATACCTGTAGATAAATCTTTTACTTTTTTCTGCAAAGGCAGCTTAAAATCACGACAGAGAGAGTCGAATTTATCTTTATCCCATTTAGGATAAAAACCGTTAACTAAGTTGCCAATAGAACAAACATTCAAATTTTCATAATAAATATTTTCAGCATAAACAAAACCTATTCGCTCACGTGCGGCTTTTCCTTCATTTTCATGATCATAGCCTAAAAGATCTATTTGTCCTGTATCCGCCTTAATCAAATCCATTATCAATTTAATGGTTGTTGATTTCCCAGCTCCATTGGGCCCTATAAATCCCGTAATATAGCCTTTTGGTATCCGTAAATTCTTTAAATCAATTTTAAAGTCACCAAGTGTTTTGGTAACATCTTTCATTTTTATCGCATATTGCATTTTTTATTCCTCCACTTTTTCACTGAAGCGTTGAACTATTTCTTCAGAACTTAGGCCTATACTTTTTGCTTTTATAATAACTTGTTCGATACCCGCATCTATTTCTGCTAGAATTTTTCTTTCAATCAAATCAATATCCAAATCGGCTACATACGTTCCTTGACTTGGGATGGACATCAGAAATTTTTCTTGTTCTAAATTTTCGTATGCTTTTTTAACAGTAATAACACTAACTTCTAAATCTTTAGCCAACTGTCTAATAGATGGTAATCGTTCTTTTTCCTTTAATTCACCAGATATAATGTTACGCTTAATTTCTTTTATTATCTGTTCGTACAATGGGACTTTAGAAAATTTCGAAAGATTAATATTAATCATTTAACTTCTTTCCTTCACACTTTGTGTATATATACCACATACACAAAGTGTACAGGTTTGAGTTTCTTGTGTCAAGCATTTTATTAACAAATAACAGAATCAGAGGGCACCTTCCGCCTGAAAGAAAATTTACTAAAAGGTTAATACCTATTTGTCCTCGAATTACACAAATGATTTTATTATTTTTGTTCAATTTATTCATATAAGAAAAGCTCGCTGTAGGTTTACACCAAATAAATTCAAAAGAGACTATTTCTGCATATCATAAAAAGAGAGACACAGAACTACACCATTCCCATTCTACACATAGTTCTATGTCTCTTTTATTTTTCTATTGTAATGATTTCTCCTGTCTTAAGTTTCACTTCAAGGCTATCTTCCTTAACACGCACTTCCTCCATCAACCGATTAACCAAGCTTTCATCATATTCCTCCAGCTTAATGTGCTGCCCTTTGAAGAAGGCTTTGATATCTGCTAATCTCCTACGCTTATCTTCATTAGTCGCATTCGTAATCAACAAAGCTTATTTCTTCTCTCTCAAGTCATAGATTTGTTCCACTAATCGTTCGTATTCATCTTTTTCGTTTCCATTTATGTACAGTTGCTTCTGCAATTCATGAAGCTGATCATCAACGTCCTCAACTGTTTCATCGTATTTTTGATTCAAGACTTCTTTGATGTTCATTTCTAATGTATCTAAGTAGTCACTATCCTCAATCAAGGAATTAATGACTTCAACAATCACTTCATGCAACATATCTTCTTTAACGGTTCGAGCCTGGCACTTAGAAGGGTTATCCATGCGGGCGACACACCGCCAAACCACCGCTTTACTGCCTCGACTGTTCCACTTGACCCGTCTAAAAATTTCACCACAACAGTCACAGATGACTTTACCAGATAAAGCATACTTTCCTTGGTAGAGCCGCTTATTCTTTCGTTTTCCTGAATAAAGATTACTTCGTCTGGCTTTTTCCTTCTTTGCCAGATGAAAGATGTCTTTAGAGACAATCGGCTCATGATTATCCTCGATATAAAATTGAGGAACCGTCCCATCATTAGGAACTCTCTGCTTGGTTAAACAGTCAACCGTATACCATTCCCTATTTTACCTCGGCAAATCATCTTGTGGGCAAGATTTCTACTTTTTAAAGCAAAAATGAGGTCTCTAGACATTCATCAAACGTTCAGAAACACCGTCCTTATGCAATTTACTCCTTAATTTTTTCAATCAATACTACACACTCCACATGGCTCGATACGACAGGAAGTACGTCTGTACCGCCTGTCCGTTTACGAAAACATATCGAGCACATTTCAACGTTAGCTTTTAAAATCGTTAATGTGTATCTAGCCTGCAATTAGATAAATCTTCTTATCATCAAAGCAGATTCTCTCTGTGTGATTATAAATCTGTATCATATCTTCCATTCTGTCTATAAACACACGTGTTTCAGGATTGCTGATTTCCGCAAAAGCAGTAATTGCACTCATCTCTATTTCTTTTGCATTTGATTTGATATGCTTACCACTATCCTGTAAGAATTCATCAACCTGGCCTTCCTTAACAAGTGGAATGCTACGAATGAACTTTCCTACAGCCTTGCTTGCAGTTCCGATTCCCTTCAGCACATTTACTTCTACCGATACTCCGCTTATCTTTTCAAGATAAAGCGAGCACTGGCCAAATAAATCTCTATACACTGACGAAAGCTTTTCTATTTCTTCTTTAATACCAGTGATATATTCTTCCTTAAAATTACCACTCAACATAATCTCCATCATGGATGCCATTGAGAATGTGTATAAGGAAAGTCTGTAGTATTTGAATTTTTTCTGTAAGTCCCTAAGTGTAGAATTCACCTGATTTTGTACAACAACAGGCTTTTTCGAATTAAGCACTTCATCAACTTTTTTCTGGTACCCATTCATATTTTTACGCGCAGTTCTTTGAATATCCAATACCAGTTTATGATTACTAGCCACAAAATGCTCATTATCCCAATTTAGCTTATACTTAGCGATAATGTTAGATAGCGTTTCAACGTCAGCTTCTATCTCAGATTCTTTTTCAATTTCCAAGAATGAAATTATCTGCTTCTGCATTTTCTCAATTTCACCAAGCTTCTGTTCAACAGAGAACAACGCAACCGCCATCATCATTGTAGCCGGATTTATCGCTGCTACAGACTGAGTTGTTGCGGTCAATGGGCCAGCCGACTGGAGCTGTGCAAACTTCGATGCACCATCTGCTGTTTTGAATGCACCCCAGAAATTACCGTTACTAGCAACCTTCAACGTATCTCCAACTGCGGCATTAGCCAATTGATAAAGACCCGTTGTATTAATAGTTGTTGTCTGTGTTACTGTCCTAAGCGCTGGCATTAATGATGATACACCGGCACCAAGCGTAGCCAACTCCGCAATAGGAACACTCAGTGATTTCTGTTCTGCTATATTTGCACGAGCGTCAAATAATAAACCATCTGCAATTTCAATTAATGCTGTTTCTTTTATTTCATCTGACGGTGCCATTTCTGAATTAGGCATTTTTATAATATCTGCCATAATCATTCTCCTTCCTAGATATGTATTAGATTTCATTACATACCTTGTAATTTTCGCGAACTAACTATTCCGCTTAATCCCCATCAATGACTGCATGCAGTTCATCTGCACACGCAGTTATCAATTCCGATTTTAATGCGACACATGTTGTTGCCAAGAAATCAATCAGCTCCGGCCATCTACCTGTATCGTTAAAGTCAACATTCTCTATCTCTACATTTACTGTAGAAGAACGTTTGACACCACGATTCCACCCAATGGCGTAAGGAACTATTTTTTCGATGTTATCTTTTCTTGCAAACATAACATCAAAGATTTTCTTGTTCTTTTCTCTATTCTTAACATCAATCCATATATTTGCACTTAAGGTATGCTTTCTTAATCTCATTGTACAATACAGATTGATGCCACCAATGCCAACGAAGCCATCTAATGTACTTCTCGTTGATGGAGATACATTCGAATATGTACTGTTACCACCGAATGCATCAACAATAACAGGAAGCGCCTTTGTCCAGAACTGCAGCTTCAAATCATCATCCGAAATATCAGATGGAACTACAATTTCTTCAGCACTTGATTCTTCTTCGATCAGCTCTGGCGGAATATCTCTGCCATCATTCACAAAAGAAATATGCAGTAGCTCTTCCATCTGTTCCTGGCTTGCAAACTTGAAATTCCAGCGTTCTTCCATAAAATGAAGAAGTTTTATGCCACGCTCATATATTTTGTTTGCATCCCAATCAGACTCTTTGCTGACCTCAATTTCGGAATGAGAACCGTTATAATACCCACGATTTTTCTTTTCTTCAAAGCTATCATTTTGTAATCTGGAATTGATGCTCTGGGAAAGAGGCAGCATATTACCAAGTGTCGCAGAAAGTGTTTTTATTTCTTCTGCAGTAAACTGTCTGAACTGATTTTTCCAATAAGCCTTTGTTGGCGTCTGAGGAAGGATGTGTTCCACTGTAACCTGGTCCTTTACAACCTTCGTTAAGTCAGCCCATTGCAGTTTTTTCGATTTTATATTGAGATACGAGTGAATACTCATATTCATATAAGAAGTATTTCAAATCTCTCCAGCTATAGAAGCCATCGTTTGAAATAAAGCGCTTATTCATTTTTGTTACAAACACCTGAATAGCACTTGGCGCATCGGCATCTGCAATTTCATTCAGAAGTGCTGCCACTTCTGTTAGTTTCATTTCGTTGTTATAAACCTTACGCGCATTACGGTAAAATTCACTGCTCTGATAACTGGACTGGTACATAGCCATACGAAAATCAATAAAAATAAATCTTTCCACAGCTTTATAAAAATTGATTCGTTCTTCCGCTGTAGCGCCGACACTAGGAATCAATGACACTGCTACTAGCGGTCTAAAATAGCCAATACCTATACGGTTAAGTCTACCAATCCATACTTTTTCTTCTTTTGAGATTGTATTGCACTCTTCTGGATAATACGTGTAATACCAGTATTCTGCCGTTTCATTAAGGCTATTTACGTAGTCTGCGATTTCCTTTGGTGCAAGGAAACCTGGCGCCATTTCTACTGCTTCATTTTCCTGAACGTCAGATGGATCATCTGTATCCTCATCATCAACTACAACAGGGATTGTGTCATCCTCCACAGGCGTTTCGTTCTCAGCAAAATTCATAAAAATGGATTTATGGGAGAATTTGCGCAGCAGGAACTTAATGTAATCATCGCCTTTTTTACGAGAATATGAGAAGTACATAATCCAATGCGCTCTCAAAAACTCATCATCAGACAGCGGAGTATTTTCATTTCTACCAAGCTGATAATAAACCTCTTTCCAGGCTTTATTTATTTTCTCACGCAGTGCTGCTTCATTAATTTCGTCCAAAATAGAACGGTCATACAATGTAGTAAGGTAAATCAATCTGTTCTTTAGTAACTCCAGATTTGTTAAACGCTTACCTCTATTATTCATTGTTTCGAAGGCAACAAAGACATCGTAGTCGTCTTCAATTTCATGAATGTTGAACATGAATCGAAGTGTAAGTTTTCTATACAGTTCAGCAATACCGTCCATACCACCTTTTTCATAAAAAGCGGTAATTTCTTTATTGAAGAATCGCTTTGCATAAAGCAGGTTCTTTGTATAATAGGTTTCTTTTAACGTTCCACCAAACTTCTCGCCGAATATTTTATGCTTGAGATATTCAGCGCTAGGATTGTCATTCTCATATCCGAAGAGATATGTAATAATAAATCCCTCTGGCGGTCTTTTTCTGCAGATATACTTTGCCTTTATATCTTTCAGATTCTCATATCCAAGATATATATTTTCATCCGGTTTGCTTTCGTTCTCAGGAAGAGAAGCAATAAACTCCACTATTTCATTCAGCAGGATAACAAATGTTGTAAGACGCTGCTGTCCGTCGACAATATGATATGGTCTGAAACCACTATCCAAAAGCCACTTATCATCTGTATCAAGTTTTTTTGCTTCATCCTTGCTCAGAACCTTCATCGATAACAAGCCAGTGTAATGATTTCTATCAGATTGAAGGTTAATCAAATCTTCCCAAAAATCACGCAGCTGTGAATCCTGCCAAGCGTAACCTCTCTGATAATCCGGAATTCTAAATAATTTATTTTGGAATATCTGAGAAAGAGATTGTAACTCATTCATATTCAGATGCCTCCTTACTCTATGTTTTGTAATCTTTCAAGCCACTTCAATATGTAGCCACTTTTAAAGAAATCTAGTAATGCACCATCACAGAAACGCTCAGCTCTTACTGCACCCATAAGAAGCGCAAGCACACACTGTGCATTTAAGCTTGAAACGTCAGCATCTTTCATAGAGTCGGTTCCCCATTCAAGACCATTTTCTTTGAGAATATCCCCATAGCGAGTAAGCTCCATATCTTTATTGCTTTCTTCGAAGGTATAAACATCGTCAATAAAGTTGCTCACCATTTCGGAATACCGCACACAAGGCATCTGTATTGGATGTTCTGGTGTTCCATCGTTTTCTTTATCAATAAACCATTCTCCAAGACTGTATGTCTAAATCATAGATAGATATTTTATCAAAATATCGAATTTACTCATCCTAATCCTCTTCAGTAACATCAATGCCAAATAGTCTCTGGAACTTATCAAAGTTATAAGGGTAAGAGTTATCGCCATCAAATCTTACTGGCTTATGGCCATTACTATATTCAAATTCCAACTCCCACTGTGTTCCATCAAGTACTATGTATCCGAAGCGTTTAGTTGTATAATGTCTTCGCCACTCACCGATATGAAGTTCCTTAAGTGCCCCAATGTAGCTATTCTTTGTAAATGGCTCCTCATTATCATCCAATAATAAAAGCGGTTCTTCATCTTCCCATAACTTTGTATACGCTTTCATTTCTTCGGATAACTCTACAATATAGGTGCTATAACCGCCAAAGTAACCACCAATATTAAAGGTGATATTGCAGATAGCATTTATGTTCGCATCAAAATCGGCTGCCTTTTCTTCAGACTTTGATAAAGTGTATGTTCCGCCAGCCTCAACATAGGCTTGCTTGGCTTTATCCAAATATTTACGGCTCCAATGAAGGCGGGTATCTTCACTTGGATGCATAACAGTTTTAATGTCATTATACGGGTTTTCCATAGAATTTTTGAGGTGACCTATTTCTTGCTTAAGTCCTCGGATGGCGGTCATTATTTCTTCTTTTGTTTTTCCTTTGAGATACTCTTCATAGTAACTTTCCGGACTAATCATCATATTTGACTGCCTCCTTTATTCGTTAGATATTTTTATTTCTTCTCCATCTGGTAAAATAAATGCCTGCACAAACTTGACACCTAGCACATCAGCAATGACTTTCAACTCATCCAAGGTTACCGTTTCTCGTTGTAATTTTTTATTGAAATTCTGTGGAGTCTGGCCAATACGTCTAGCAAGTTCGGAAACACTTATATTCATTTGCTCACACAGTTCTTTAATCATTTCTGCCGTAGTCATACAGCACCTCCAAGTTTACGCTAAGAATATTATAAACCATTTGGTTGATAAACACAATAGTTATTAAAATATTATTATAATCAGCAAGCAAAAGAAAATCCACAACTCTACTGTAGAGTCATGGGCTATCGGAAATTTATTTTTTATTTCTTGCCCTTATATAAAAACAAGAAGTAATCCTTCAAGAAATGAATTTATCATTATCTACGATTTGCTATCATCTTTCATTATTCTATCAGCTCTACCGAGACTTGAATATAGGATCACTATTGATAACCCTGAAGATAACACCCAATAACTAATATCGTAAATTGCTAATAGTATTGCAGTAATTGCTAATACCATAGCTGAAATTAATCCAATCACTACTTTTTTATCTTTCAAAACTTTATAATTCATTATTTGCTTCACCTCGCTGGATTTGAAGTTGTATTTAGTTATTCGACTTTTCGAACTTTAGCTTACCACTTGGAAAGGTGCTTGGGTGAACAAAACCTGTTCTGCTTGACGCTTGCCTTCACCGTAATCAACCGTTTTGTTTGGATCAATATCATAGGTTAATGGATCAAAGTCCGCCTCTACATATCCGTCTTTATTTCCCGCATAGGTTGCCAATGAAGAGGTAAAGTAATAGTGTTTCAATTGTTGACCAAATTTTTCAATACGGATTCGTGCATCCTCAGCGTTATAACAGATATTATCGAATACTGCATCCCACTGTTGTGCTTGAACTGCTTGCCAACCAGCATGAGCTGCATCGCTCGCATCTAACACAATATGTTGCACCTGACCCTCAAACGGAACAGGATTGTTACCTCGCGTCGCAACAGTCACGTCATAGCCTTTATCTAATAGTAATTGGACAGTTTTTTTACCAAAAAAATTCGTTCCACCTAACACAAGTATTTGTTTCATTTCCTTCACCTTTTCTGATTTTATTTAATTAAGTTTATTTTTTTTACAATAGTCCTAGAATATATAACTCAATCATAGTTGTCTACTTTAAGATACTAACGGCTGCCTAAAAAAACAACGACAAGCCTTTTGTCTAAAAGGCTGTCGCTGTTTTACTTCTATTTTATTCCCATTCTTCTTTTCCAAACGTATAGTATATACCAAACTATTCAAAATACTACATTCTAATTTTTCTTGTATCCCTAAATCCATCTAATTATAGAACATTTTCAAATTTTTAGTCCCGTCCCAGTCCCAGTACCAGAGAAATATTGTTTTAATATAATATCTCTTTTTGTCTTCGAAGCTCTTGAAAGCAAAAGAACAGGTAAAGAGTCAAAATAAGGATAAAAGGTCCATATTAGGGCAAATGAAAAGCTTTAAGACAGATGACAAAGCTAAGTCAAATAAGAAAGACCATAGTAAAGGTACAGAGAGATAAATATCGGCAGTCTTTGGACTGCCTTTATTTTTTTGTCTATAAATAACTTAAGCATAAAGCATATTTTAGGCAAAAAAGAACAAATAAAACAAGATAGTACAGTAAATGATAGATAATTGTTACCAGAATGATACTGGAAATAGTTTAAAATAATTTCAAAAGTGGTATAATTTCTATATAGAAATTACTTTGAGGTGAATTTATGGATTTAAAAAGAGCAATTATGGAACTACAATGTGAAATGGTGGCAGAAAGGAATTCAGTCAATCCCAAAAATATATCGTGGTTACAATATGATATATTAAGTCAGATAAAAAAACTAGAAAAAATATTGCCCTCAGATTTAAGTATTATTTTAGGAATATCAAGAACAAAACTATCAAAAGCTTTAAAAGGTCTAAAATCTAAGGGATATATTGCACAATTTCCTAATAAATTAGATGGCAGAGAGCTATATACTACACTTACTGATGAAGGAAACAAACTTCTTGAGGACATAGAAAAAAAACATACTTCTATTTTTGAAATTGCGTCTAAATCTTTTACAAAAGAAGAGCAAAAATACTTTATACGACTATCAAATATACTATCTAATGAATTGAGAAAGAATAGGTTAGAGAAAGATGAATGATTTCATTTATGTAGAAAAGGCTAGAACGAACAACTTAAAAAATATTACTATGAAAATTCCTAAGCATCGAATTGTTGGTGTTACTGGAGTTTCTGGCTCAGGAAAATCTTCATTCGTATTTGATACGATTGCAGCAGAGTCTCAACGACTATTGAATGAAACATATTCCGCATATGTTCAAAACTTACTTTCTAAATATAAAAAGCCAGATGTTGATTCGATATCTAATCTTCCAGTTTCTTTAGTTATTGATCAAAGGAGGATTAGTGGAAATTCAAGGTCAACAGTTGGGACAGTTACCGATATATATTCAGACTTGAGATTACTTTATTCAAGACTTGCTAAACCTTTCATCGGATATTCTATGAAGTATTCCTTTAACAATCCTGAAGGAATGTGTAAAAATTGCCAAGGATTAGGTATTATTAGAGAAATAGATATCAATAGATTAATTGATGTTAATAAATCCTTAAATGACAATGCCATAAAATTTCCTACATTTCAAAATGGAGGATGGAGATTAACCCGTTATACAGAATCAGGCTATTTTGATAATGATAAAAAATTATCTGATTATACTAAAAAAGAATTAGACATGCTTTTAAATTCGCCAAAAATTAAGCCTAAAAATCCTAGTAAGAACTGGCATAAGACAGCTAAGTATTATGGAATTATTCCTCGTATTATGGAGACTTTTGTCAATGTTCAAGATCCTCAATATCAAGAAGATTTAAAAAGGATTTTAATAACAAAGACTTGTCCAGTATGTCATGGAGCAAGACTTAACAATGAAGTTTTAAGTGCCAAGATAAAGGATAAGTCCATTGCAGACTGTTCTAATATGGATATTCGTAGTTTGTATGAGTTTATAGATGGCATTAAAGAAGATAAAGTTAATGAGATTATAAAAGCATTGAAAGAAAAGTTAACCAGCCTTTTCCTTGTTGGCTTAGATTATTTAAAAGTAAATCAAGGAACAAAAACCCTATCTGGTGGTGAATCTCAAAGAATAAAAATGGTTAAATATCTTAACAGCTCACTATCAGATGTTCTATATATTTTTGATGAACCAAGCGTAGGTCTTCATCCAGAAGATATTAAGGGAATAACAAATATTTTTAAGAGTCTAAAAGATAAAGGGAATTCTGTTTTGTTTGTCGATCATGACCAAGACATGATAAAATGCTCAGATGAAATTATAAATTTTGGAGAAGGCGCAGGAGCAGATGGTGGTAAGGTTACCTTTCAGGGTTCTTACAAAGACTTATTAAAATCCAATACTATAACTGCTAAAGCATTTACAAAAGATCATCAAATTAATAAGAGTAGAAAAAATTTCAAAGGATATTATACTTTAGAAAATGTGTCGAAAAATAACATAAAGAATATATCGGTGAAAATTCCTGAAAATGCGATAACCCTTGTAACTGGTCTTGCAGGTTCAGGTAAAAGTACCTTAATAAGAGAAATCTTTACAAGTAAATATCCAGAGTCTATTGTTTTAGACCAGAGTTTGCCACAGGCATCAAGTCGGTCAAATATTATCACTTATTTAAATATATATGATGAAATCAAGAAGCTCTTTGCAAGAGAAAATAAAGTGAATAAAAATCTCTTTTCAGTAAGAGGAGAAGGTGCTTGCCCGGAATGTAAGGGAAAAGGAACGATAAAACTTGATTTAGCTTATTTGGGAGACTCTGAACACATGTGTGAAAAGTGTGGTGGTAAGGGATTTAATGATAAAACTCTTTCGTATAAATATAGGGATAAAGATATTAGTGAGATATTTGATTTGTCAGTGAAAGATGCTAAAGAAATATTTTTTGATAATCCCAAAATAAGTTTAGTTTTAAATTCCTTAATGAAATCAAATTTATCATATATTAAACTTGGACAGACCTTAGATACTTATTCAGGGGGAGAACTTCAAAGATTAAAAATTGCTCAAATGCTTAATAAAAAAATAGATGGAATCATTATCCTAGATGAACCAACAACAGGACTTCATGAAGCAGATATTGATAAGTTAATGGACCTAGTTCATGATTTGATAAGAGTTGGTAATACGTTAATAATTATAGAGCATAATTTATCAGTAATAAGTCAAGCAGATTGGATAATAGATCTGGGTCCTAAAGGAGGTAATCTTGGAGGGAAATTATTATTTCAGGGTTACCCAATAGATTTTATTAGATGTACAGAATCTTATACTTCTAAGAATTTAATAAAGTTTGTGGAGATTTATTAAACTAAGGTACTCTCTTAGTATAAAAGAAATAGATTTATTAATAATAAGTGATGTAAATGAAAGATAAATTATTTTCTAAACTGAATAAAGAAGCGATTATATATTATGGGGATCACATATACAATATTTCAGCTTTAACTAGAGATGAATATGAAATTATCAGTGGTTCTGTATTGAAGCGTAAGAGAGAATTTTGTACAGGTAGATATTTTTCACATGAAGCTTTGGAAAAATAAATTTTTTGATAGTTCATCTGGAGAGGTAGCCAAATAACACTACCTCTCCACCTCTTTTCCATAATAATTTTCATAGTTTTCCTACACTGAACAAAATCAGAAAATTGTTCTTTATTCAAAGAATACTCTTACATAAGTGTGTTCTTTTTTTGCATAATCCCATTCAATTTTCATAAGCTTTTATAATATTAACTTCTCCTGGTAGAAAAGATTGGATTAAGTGTCTAGCCAGAACTGTAACTTTAGTATCATTATCTTCTCTAGTTTTCATAAACTGAATGAAGGGAATAGATAGATGACATTTGAATGAAGATACCAAGATTTTTTCATCAGTTTTTCACTCTTAGTTATATAATTTATTGCCAAATTTAGAGTTGATTTTATAGGATGTATTTTTGTAATTGCCATACTAATCACCAGAACTTTCTTTTGATTTATTAAGAAGCAGGGAATGGATCTGCCATATTTCTCTTGATAATTTTTCTATTTTTTCTCTCATATAATCAATATCTTTCTTGTAAATAACAACGGTTGTGTTAGTTGCTTTTGCAATCTGGTTTATATTATTTGTTGCATTTGAAAGTAACCATTGGAGATCTCTAAATGGTTCTAGATCTACAATATAAATTTCTTTTTCCAACACACATTTTCTAAGAAAGTGGGACATTGTTTTACAATTTGCAAGTTTCATTTTCTTTTCAAATATTTCTTTTTCTTCGTCTGTTAAATATATTTTAAGTTGATTTTTTCTTGTTCTATTATCCATAATTTTCTCCTTTGCTTATATCTTTTGGGGTCTTAGGGTTCTCCCTAACAAGGTAAAAATCATAAAATTATATAGCCTTAAAAACTATTGATTTTTTGATTTTTTCGTAAGTGGGTACTCACTTACTGTGCTTGCTATTAATAACAAGTCTTTAATCTAATTCCCCATAATTTTCCAAATAGAAATTAATAAGTGTAACTGTAACTTATAAAATAAAAACTTCAAAAATTAGGCAAGCTTGTTTTAAGAGTCTGTGTTTACCCCTTATTATCAAGCCATTAATTTATGTAATCCTAATTTAAGAAGATTTATAACGATTGGTTACAGGTTACAAAGTTACATTTGTATCTTTCACTTGTTTTGCTGTATCTATTTCTAATTGATTTTCTTTTTGCCATTCTTCTGGCAACAAATTCTTATCAACTTCTATAAAGTCATTTTTGTTTTCTGTTTTCTTTTCATAATATAGTTTTACTGGAATTGAGACTCCACTTGGTGAAATTCTCTGGGTCTTTGATGACCTAATTGGAATCCAGTCTTGGAAATAATTATCCATAATCTCTGAAAAAGATTTTGATTTTATTTGGTAGCCTTGCATGGTTAGTTCTTTGAAACAAGTTATATTTGGATCTGCACTTTTCGGCTTATATTCTTCTAAGAAATACCTAATGTCTTCCACATCTGGGTTTAGATATTTAAACTTTTCTTGTTCTTTATACAAGTCTTTTAAAAGATTTTTTGGTATAGTCCATGCATAAGTCTTGTTTTTAAAGATTTCATATCCCAAGGCTAGAGCCTGATTAAAATCTTCTCTTATGCGTGACATATATTCTTTGTCTGAAAGTTTTTCATTGTGATTTTTATCTGGATATATAGTCCTTATTCTTTGATTCGGGTTACATTCAACAGGCAAATATCTTCTTTCTCCAGTATGGTCATTAAGAAAAGTTCTTTCATTTAATGTGCCTATGAATATACATGTCCTAGGCACATCTGTTGCATATTTTTCGTAGGGTATTCTTATCCTATCGCTTAATTTTGATAAAAAAGATTTAGCTTCATTAGCCGATTTTGCATTTCTTAAAGCAACAAATTCTTCAATTTCAACGACAGTTTTACCCATAAGGTTCATGACGGCATCCTTACCTTGAATGTTTTCAATTGTACAAAACCAATCATCTGTTATGGACAAGTATCTTGCAAAAGTCGATTTGCCTATACCTTGTCCCCCAACTAAAACAATCATCTCATCAAACTTAGATCCTGGATTGAAAATTCTTTTTATCATACCTAATATCATATGTTCCATTATCCAATTGTTAAGTTCTGTATCATCCGCTCCCAAATACCTTGGTAAAAGTTTTCTAATGGCATTTTTATCTCCATTCCATTTTAAATTTTGAAGATATTGCTTTGGCGGACTCACTTCATATTGATGAGCTACAAATCGAATAGCTTCCCACATTTTGTTGGTGTTATAATTAATTCCAAAATGTTTTTCTATCTCTAAGCCTAGTCTATTATTTAAAGAATCATCCCAAAGTCGTATTTGATTTTCCTTTATATTTCTTTCTCCAATAATTTTCCCCTGGAATTTTATTTCATTGGTAAATTTATCAAAGAATATTTGTCCATCAATGATTTTTTGGTTTTGACAATATTTGGGATTTAAAATCGCTGTTACAATATTCCCAGTAATTTGTCTAACCATCCCCTTATCTGTAGTTTGTAAATCTAAAAAGGCATAAGTCTGATCTATTTCCGGGAATTTTAATTTAAAATCTGTCATAAGGCTTACTCCTTTTCTTTTTATAACCATTTAATCTCTTTTTTGTTTTATATTTGTTTTCCATTTTATCCTCCTGTCTGGTATAAATAAGACTCCTGTGGTAAAATGAACTTGTCTAGAGAACACTTCTCACAGGAGTGTATGCCTTTACTTTTTGTAGTAGGGGCTTTTTTCTTTTTTGATTTCTTCATATATTTCTAAAATATAAATTAAAATATCAACTTCATCGTCATTTAGTTTTCCAAACTTTTTAATAACTTTTGCTAGTTGAAATATCTCCTTGGCTATATTATCAGAAAGTCTGTAATCACTTACTAACTTAACCTCGTGATTTAATAACATTTGTAGAAAATAATCTTGTTTTTTAAGTCCGCTTATTGCAATCTTTTTGTTTATTAGGTCATATTCTTCTTCAGATACTCTAAAATTTAAAATGCGATTTCTTTTTCTATTTTTCTCTTTATTTCTAGTTTTTTGTGAAATTTCATCTAATGAATGTCTTCTAAACATCTTTCCAATCATTTGCCTTATTATTTCTCACTTGTGTTAAAGACAGAGCCATTTCTTTTTGCTTACTAGGGAAGAGATGAGCATACCTATAGGTGATGTCAATTGATTCATGTCCAACCCTATCAGCTATTGCCGTTGCTGAAAATCCTAATTCAATTAGAAGCGAAACATGTGAATGCCTTAAATCGTGTATTCGAATTCTTTTTACTTGAGATTTCTTAGATCCTCTATCCATTTCATGGTGTAGGTAGCTCTTAGAGAAATTAAATATTAAGTCTTTTGCTTTTAACTTATAAAAACTGTCTATATATTCTTTAATCTCTTCAGTTAAAAATTCAGGCATAACTACTGTCCTTATACTCTTTTTAGTCTTAGGAGCAGTTATTACATTTTTCCCATCGATTCTTTGTAAAGATTCATCAATTTTTAATGTATGCCTTTCAAAATCAAATTTCTCTTTTGTTAAGGCTAATAATTCTCCCATTCTAAGACCACACCAATATAAAAGTTCAAAAGCATAGAATGATTCAGGTTTATCTTTTATAGCTTCTATAAATCTTTCGTATTCGTCTTGAGTCCAAAAGAGCATTTCATCAGCTTCTTTTTCACCCATAGAACCGACATCACGAGCAACATTAGTTTTTAAATTGTAGTACCTACAAGCATGATTTAAGATACTAGATAACTGGGCATGAATAGTTCTCAAATAAGTAGGAGAGTAGTTCTTCCCATTCTTATCCTTAATCTTCATAAGCTCATTTTGCCATTGAATGATGGTTACATTATTAATCTCATTAAGCATTAAATCACCAATATATGGAAGTATTTTTTGATTTACAATTGCTTCTTTTGTCCTCCAAGTATTTTCTCTTATTCTTGGTTTTCTATCCCTCTTGTAAAGTTCAAAAAACTCCCTAAAGCTCATCTCAATTGATTCAGAATATTGATTTAAAAATTCTTGTTCCCATTTTAATGCTTCTTTTTTTGTTGAAAATCCGCGTTTTTTCTTAGTTAATTTTTCACCTTTCCAGTTGGTGTAATTAAATTTACAAAACCAAGTCTTGTTTCCACTTTCATCTCTAAATGCTGGCACTCTAAACCTCCTTTGTATTTGTTGGTTTATAGCAATACTTTTCCATAAAGTATTCTCTATTTACCTTTCCTCTTTGCACACGATAGCCTAATTTAAGTAGATCTTGATTCATATCGTTTATTATCTGATATGCTGTTGTCCTACTTACATCAAGAAATTCTTGTACATCTCTTGCATTCATAAAAATACCTTTCATAATGTCCTCCTTTTATAGTTTGTAAGGTTCTACATCCTCAAAAAAGGCGAGCATTAATTTATATGTCTTACAATTTACGTTCAATATCGAACGGTATGTATATATAATAACAGTTCATATTTGTTCTGTCAAGTTTTTTCTATATATTTTTTTCTAAAATATTCAGATACTTGCAGACATTTATAACAGAACAGTTTTGTTGAGCTTTTGTTCATTTTGTGATAAAATATTTATAGTTATTGTGAGATAAGGAGGAGTTAGTTTGATTTCTGGAGAAAAATTAAAAAAGTTAAGACTTATGAGAAACTTAACTCAAAAAGAACTTGCGATTAAGTCTGGTTTGACAGATGCTGCCATAAGAAATTATGAACTTGGAAATAGATCCCCAAGTAAAGAGCAGTTACAAAAAATATCTGAAGTGCTTGATTGCGATATATCAGCATTGATCGATCATGAACCTAATTCTATTTTTGAAATAATGCACATAATTTTTGATTATGAAAAAGACATGAAGTTTAGGCCTTCAACAGGCGATGGAGAGATCACTGGACTCTTATCAAATGATGTAGACTTCAATAATTTTCTAATAGAATGGAATGAAATGAGGAAGAAACATTACAACGATGAATTAACAGACGAAGAATTTGAAGATTGGAAATTATCTTACCCTAAAAAATCAAGATTTTTGAAGAGAAGTAAAGAATAATGCAAATGAATAGAAGATTATTATTCAGTAAACCGAAATTTAGAGGAGACAACATATACTATAAGTAAGGAGGATTTTAATATGAAAAATGATAAAGATAAGGATAACAAGATTGCAATGGGTGTATCTCTTGGATTAATATTTGGAGCTGCAATAGGTGCAGCAAGAGGCAATATTGGATTATGGATAGCAATTGGAATGTGTATAGGTGCAGGTGTTGGGGCGGCAGTTGGAAGTAGTAATAAAGACAATGAAAACAAGAAATAGTCTTATGAATCCTAATTTGCTCAAATTTCACTTAAAAATATATGCTTTGAATTACACACAATAAGACCGCAGCTTGAAAACTACGGTCTTATTTTTTGCCCAAATGTAAACCACTTGGAACTATTATTTAGTTTATTCTTTTTTACTTCCAGTACCATTTGAGTACCAGCAGCCATTTTTCATTCTCTATATAGCTTGTAATTAAGCCATTTTAGAAAATTTTGCTACTATTCCCATTCAATCGTAGCGGGTGGTTTACTTGTAATATCGTAAACTACGCGGTTGACGTGGCCTACTTCATTGACGATACGGGCACTGATTACTTGTAATACTTCCCATGGGATGCGTGCAAAGTCACTAGTCATACCGTCAATTGAGGTGACAGCACGAATACCAATTGTGTAATCATAAGTTCTGCCATCGCCCATTACGCCGACACTGCGGATGCCTGGTAAGACAGTAAAGTATTGCCATACATCGCGTTCTAAGCCAGCTTTGGCGATTTCTTCACGTAAGATGGCATCTGATTCGCGCACGATTTCTAATTTATCTTCTGTAATTTCACCTAAGACACGGATTCCTAATCCGGGTCCTGGGAATGGTTGACGCCATACAATTGAGTCTGGCATCCCTAAGGCTGTCCCTAAGGCACGAACTTCGTCTTTGAATAAGGTATTCAATGGTTCGATTAATTCAAATTGCATGTCTTCTGGTAATCCACCGACATTGTGGTGTGATTTAATCGTTTGAGCGGTTTTAGTACCTGATTCAATAATATCGGTATAAAGCGTTCCTTGTGCTAAGAAGTCCACGCCTTGTAATTTAGACGCTTCGTCATCAAAGACATAGACAAATTCATTACCGATAATTTTACGTTTTTGTTCTGGGTCGCTAACGCCTGCTAATTTATTTAAGAAGCGTTCTTTAGCATTAACACGAATAATATTTAAGCCAAATTTTCCACCTAAAGCTTCCATTACTTGGTCGCCTTCGCCTTTACGTAATAAACCATGATCAACAAAGATACAGGTTAATTGATCGCCAATGGCTTTTTGTAATAAGACACCTACAACTGAGGAATCTACGCCTCCAGATAAGCCTAGTAAGACTTTGCGGTCCCCCACACGTTCTCTAATTTTGGCAATTTCAATCTCAATGAAGTTTTCCATTGACCAGTCACCTTTAGCTTCACAAATATTGAAGGCAAAATTACGCAACATTTCATTCCCATGGATACTGTGACGTACTTCTGGGTGGAACTGTACACCATAAATTTGGCGTTCTTCATTTTCAAAGGCAGCAAATGGGGTATGGCTATTACTTGCGGTAACTGTAAATCCATCAGGTATTTGAGTAATTAAATCACCATGGCTCATTAAGACATTTTCAGATTCACTTAATCCAGCAAATAAGCCTGTTTCGGTATTTTTCACCTCAATGGCAGCTGTTCCGTATTCCTTTTTAGTACCCGGTTCAACTTTTCCACCAAATAAATGGGTCGTCAATTGCATACCATAACAAATTCCTAATACTGGAATGCCTAAATCAAAAATGGCTTTATCAACGGTAAAAGCATCTTCTGCATATACGCTATGCGGTCCACCTGAAAAGATTACTCCGATAACATTACCTTCTGCTTTAATTTCTTCAGCAGTGGTGTCATTAGGTAATAATTCACTAAATACGCCAAATTCACGTAATCGGCGTGTGATTAATTGATTGTATTGGCTCCCAAAGTCCAAAACGACAATCTTTTCCATTTCTGTCATTGTTTGTGTCACAATTTTTCCTCCAAATTAATTAATATTTTCGTACAGCAATTTTATCAACATAGTAATTAGTAGTCTTATGGATGACTACATCGGCACGATCTCTTGTTGGTAAAATGTGTTCGTTAAGATTGACTAAGTTTACCTCACGCCATACTTTTCTAGCGTATTCGTGAGCTTGATTGCGTGGCCATTTACTCATCTCATGATAGTAATTGTCCGGTTCTTGTTGTGCCAAATCCATTAACATATCAAATCGTTCAATATACCATTGACGAATTAACTCTTGTTTGGCATCGACATAAATTGATAAATCAAAAAAATCACTGACATAGATTTCTTGATTTTGTGGTAATTGTAGAACATTAATTCCTTCAATAATCAAAATATCAGGATTTTGAATCAGTTCGTATTCGTCTTTCACGATATCATAAATATAGTGTGAATAGACGGGATATTGGACGGGTTCATCACTAACTTTTACCTGTTTAATAAAGTCTAATAATAATTGCATATTATAGCTTTCAGGGAATCCTTTACGCGACATCAGATTGCGGCGTTCCAATTCAGCGTTAGGATACAAAAATCCGTCTGTTGTCATATAGTTAATCGTTAAATCGGGATAGAACTGTTCTAATAATTGGGTTAAAACACGTGCTGTGGTACTTTTTCCCACGGCGACACTCCCACAAATACCAATAATGAAAGGTGGCAAGGTTTTGCGAACAGGTTCTTTTGAGACTAAAAAGGCCCGTTTTTCCTTCAAAAGACGAACTTGATTTTGGTAGACCATATCAATATAATCTACTAATGGACCGTAAACTTCTTTCACATCTTTTTGTGATAAGCGGTCGTTCAATGATACCAAGTCAGACAATCGTTCAATAGTATAAACGGATGGCCCATTTTGATGTAATTGTTGCCATTCTGCCCGAGTAAAGTTTTGAAATAATGGTGACTTCATTCGATTTTCCTTTTTCTACATATTTTGTTATAATCTTAATGTTATCAATGTCAAAATACAATTGATAAGCACTTGCTTTTCCATTGTAACATAAAATATTTATTCTTTCGCAAAAAAGTGGTTATTTTTTATCGCTTTTTTAGAAAATTATCGTTATTATATTGAGAGTGGGTCAGTACTCGAAAATGAGCTTGTTTTTTCAATGTCTGTCCGTACCATCAATCAATCGATATCAAACCATTCCATCGGATACCATTTGATATCATTCAAGTACAATACTTAAAATAAATACTATAAGCTTTGGAAAGTTTATTTAATTCTGACCAGATGCTTAAATTTAGGAGGTTTTTCGGTGTCAATCGAGCAATTCGAATCGTCTGAGTCGATAAAGGAAAGTCAAGTCCCCCTTCATGATCAAGACTCACGCGAAATCGGAGTTGGTACCGCTCATAGTAAAATTATATTAATGGGTGAACATGCGGTAGTGTATGATTATCCTGCTATTGCGTTGCCTTTTCCTGCCGTAAAAGTGAAAACAACTGCACGTCATTCTAATCGTGATTATATAGAACTAGATTGCCAATATTTTGTTGGAGATATTTCAATGGCTCCTAGCATTTTATTAAATATTGTCAAAGCGATTGAATTAACATTAGAAACTTTTGAGTTAGGACAACCCTCTTTATCGATTAAAATCATCAGTGATATCCCACAAGAACGTGGGATGGGCTCGTCCGCTGCAGTGTCAGTTTCAGTAGTTAGAGCGATTGCTGATTTATTCAAGGTTGAATTATCAGATTACCAATTACAATTTATCGTTAACCAAGCAGAAGTGATTGCCCATCAGTCAACCAGTGGGATTGATACTTTAATGACCAGCAGCGCTCAACCGATTATTTATCGCAAGAGTTTGGCTCCCCATCATTTCGAATTAAACATTCCAGCCTATTTAATCGTGGCCGATAGTGGTCAAGCAGGACAAACACGTTCAGCAGTCCAACATGTGGCAGAGTTACGTAAACGTAAACCACTTTTTGTTGATAATTCAATGAAAACGATTGGACAATTTGTTCATCAGGCTTATCAAATGATTGCTCAGAAAAATGTTATCGAATTAGGACGTTTAATGACTTATAATCATTATTATCTTAACCAATTAGGGGTCTCGAATACCCATATCGATAAAATCGTCAATGCCGCTTGGATGGCTGGTGCTTTAGGTGCAAAACTAACCGGTAGTGGACGCGGAGGCTGTTTAATTGCCTTAGCAGAATCGAAACAAAAGGCCCGTAAAATTGCACGTGCCATGCGTGAAGCCGGGGCTGTTCAAACGTGGTATTTAAATTTAGAAAGTTAATAAGAATAGATTTGTAGACTTTTGGTTAGTGTGTTCGTGCGTACAATTAAAGGTCTGCATTTTTTTATAAAGGAGGAATTCTTTTGTCTAAGAAAATAGGTTATTATCGTGCCAATACCAATATTGCCTTAATCAAATATTGGGGAAAACGCAATAAAGAATTATTTTTACCGATGACCAGTAGTTTATCATTAACCTTAGATGCTTTTTATACCGATACCAAGGTCACGGTCGATTCAAATTTATCTCAAGATTATTTTACTTTGGATGGCATCGCCCAAAGTTATTCTGATACTCAAAAGGTATCAAAATTTGTCGATTTATTCCGCCACCTAGCGGGAAGCCAAGAGCATGTTTATATTGAAAGTGTCAACCACGTCCCAACTGCTGCGGGTCTAGCATCTTCTGCCAGTGCTTTTAGTGCCTTAGCTTGTGCACTGAATCAAGCTTTTAATCTTAATTTAGATCAACGGACTCTTTCCACTTTAGCCCGTCAAGGTTCCGGTAGTGCGAGTCGTAGTTTATTTGGTGGGTTTGTTGAATGGCATAAAGGTGAAGGCGATAACTCCGATTCAAGTTATGCAGAACAAATTGCGGATGCTGACTGGGATATTGCGATGTTAGTAATTGTGATTAATGATCAAAAGAAAAAAATTAGTAGTCGTGTCGGTATGGAACATACCATCCAAACTTCACCCTTTTTTGCTTTATGGCCACAAGAAGTTGAAAAAGACTTAGCCCTTATTAAACAAGCTATCAAGGATAAAGATTTTAAAACTTTAGGTGAAGTCACTGAACATAATGCAATGAAAATGCATGCCACAACGATTGCTGCCAATCCTTCGCTTACTTATTGGGCACCTGCTTCCATCACCGCTTTACAAGCTGTGCAATCGTTACGTGAGGACTTAGGTTTTGAATGTTACGCTACCATGGATGCCGGTCCAAATGTGAAAGTCTTATGTCGTAAAAGTGAAATCGATGCCTTATCTAAACAATTATTAACACATTTTAAACCCGAACAGCTAATCAAAGCTTTTCCAGGTGAGGCACCGCGACCATTACCAATCGATTAGGAGATTTTAAAATGCCTTATAAAGACTTGTTATTAGAAACATTAGAAATAGAGAGTGAACAGACTTTTGTCACGCAAACCGTCTCCACCCCAGGAAAATTATATATCGCTGGGGAATATGCGATTTTAGAACCGGGACAAGCCGCTATACTAGTGGCATTAGACGCTTACTTGTCTTGCACGATCCGTTTAGCTACTGATAACTTGTCTGGAACTTTACAATCCACAACCATTCAAAATGAGCCTTTCAACTATACGCGTTCTTCCCATAATCAACCGGGTCTAATGCCTGGTGCTATGTGGCCGAAACGTTGGGCTTATGTTTTAAGTGCCATTGAAACCGTTGAACGCCTATTAGTTGAATTAAATCGTCCTTTACAAAATTATCATATTCAATATGAAACCGATTTGGAAGCTGAAAATGGTCGTAAATATGGTTTAGGCTCTAGTGGTGCCGTCACTGTCAGTACGATTCGGGCATTATTACGTTTCTATGGTTACTCAGCCCATCCATTGATTATCTATAAATTAGCAGCGATTGCTTCATTAAAGGTTTCAACAAAGGGAAGTTTTGGTGATCTGGCTGCCAGTGCTTATGGTGGTTGGATTTATTATCAATCTCCTGATCGTCAATGGCTAGCCGAACAAATTGCAGCAACACCTTCTTTAACCCAATTACTAACTAAAGATTGGCCGCAGTTGGTAATTCGCCATTTAGCTGTCCCTCATTCTGTTGACTTGGTAATTGGCTGGACGGACGCGCCGGCTTCCACGGATGAATTAGTCCATCATTACCAACAAAATCGTGAAACCGAAAGTGACGTCTATCAACAATTCCTAGTCAATAGTCAGGCGACTGTGCAACAATTAGCCCAAGATTTAGAAAGAGGCGATGTGACACTCATTCAAAAAGGAATTGCCAAAGCGCGTCAATTATTAAGAAAGATGACCCACTATTGGCAACTGCCACTTGAAACTAATCATTTAACTCAATTAATTGAAATCGCCCAATCGTATCAATATGAAGCAAAATCGTCTGGTGCCGGTGGTGGCGATTGTGGCATTGCAATTGGTTCGTCTCATTTAAATCGTCAAGAATTGTTGAACAGTTGGAAAGTTGCTAATATCATTCCGCTCCCTTATCAGGTTACAAAGCCTTTCCAGGAGAGTGAATAAATCAACGAATTTTATCCATATGAAAGGAGCTATCATGTTTCAATCTCAATTACCATCATTTTCACAAAAACGTAAAGATGACCATGTAAAATATGCGTTAGAACAACAATCCCAAAAGAAAATTTCGGCCTTTGAAGGCATCCGCTTTGTTCATCAGTCTTTTGCCCCCTTAACCTTAGAGCAAATCCAACTGACGACTCATTGGGCTGATACCATTCATCAAGCACCCTTTTATATTAATGGCATGACCGGTGGCTCGGTTAAAACCAAACAATACAATGAAGCACTTGGTCGCGTAGCTGCCGCAACCGGTTTAGCGATGGCGACCGGTTCTGTCAGTGGGGCTTTAAGTGACGACTCCGTCCGCGATAGTTTTACCATCGTGCGCAAAGTCAATCCCAACGGTTTTGTGATGGCTAATCTCGGAGCTCATCATGATCTTGAAAATGCTAAACGAGCGGTCGATTTATTAGAAGCCAATGCCTTGCAAATTCACCTGAATGTCCCACAAGAAATTGTGATGCCAGAAGGTGATCGTGACTTTACGAGTTGGTCTAAAAACATTGAAACCATCGTACGTGAATTGCCCATTCCGGTTATCGTTAAAGAAGTTGGCTTTGGAATGAGTCGCGAAACGATTCAACATTTAATTCAATTAGGTGTTAAAAATATTGATGTCAGTGGACGTGGTGGGACAAACTTTATCCAAATTGAAAATGAACGCCGCGAAAAATTAGATTATCAAGCCATTGCCGGTTGGGGACAAACCACCCCTGAATCATTATTAGAAGCGCAAGCTTTCTTAAATCAAACCACCATCTTAGCTAGTGGCGGGATTAATGATTACTTAGACATCGTCAAAGCCTTAGCCTTAGGAGCCAATGCTGTTGGGCTATCCGGTCGTTTCTTGCAGATGGTTCATGAACAAGGCGTTGAGCAGTCCGTTGAAATGATTGAAAATTGGAAAGAAGCCATTCAACATTTAATGTTAATGTTAAACGCCAAATCTGTTAAAGAATTACACCAGGTTAATTTAATATTGCCTTCTGAACTACGGAACTGGGCCGAAGCACGCCAAATTGAATGGCGACATTTTGGAAATCGTCAACAATAATCATCACGACAATATCCTTTTTTAGCAACATTGTTGTTTAACAAGGGATATTGTTTTTTATTTTATTCTTTCCGCACTTTATTACTTCTGATTCAAACAAACTTTGATTTGCACAAGATCTCGAAAATCCTCTGTAGTTCACTTCTTGCCCACTCCCATCCAAAATTGACAGGTCTAACAAAAATTATTGGCTTAAGACCAAAAAATACAGTCCTTTTTTTAATCGAACGCCAATCATCTCTGAAGCGAATCCTATCCCCTATTCATAAAGAATCAATTTCTATCAAAACATCCTGAACCTCATGTTTGTCAACACAAAAAAAGCTGAAAGACTTCACTCTCGTCTTTCAGCACTGATTATTTATTAAGCTTCGGTTATCACTTCGTAGATAAGCGGTTCTTTTTTAGCAGAATCACTAATTGTTATCGCATCATACAAGCGTTGTTTAACTTCTTCAACGTCTTCTCTATTACTATAAATCGTTAATAAGGCTTCGCCTTTTTGTACTTTGTCGCCTACTTTTTTATGTAATATTAAGCCAACAGCTGGATCAATCTTATCTTCTTTCGTTTCACGACCAGCACCTAAAACCATAGCCGCTTCACCCACTTTATTCGCGACCCAATTACTTACCACACCGTCTGTTAAAGCTGGTAACTCAATCTTATATTGGGCTTGTGGTAATAAGGTAACATCGTCAGCAATCTTTTCATTGCCACCTTGATGTTTGATAAATTGTTTAAAGGTTGCTAAAGCTTGTCCATTCTCAATTTGAGTTTGTAACATTGCCTTCCCTTCTTCTAATGTTGATACTTTATTAGCGGCCATCAGCATTTGCGCCCCTAAAACTAAACACAATTCTACTAAATCAGCCGGTCCTTGTCCTTTTAAGGTTTGAATCGCTTCTTCCACTTCTAAGGCATTACCAATCGCATAACCTAAGGGTTCATTCATATTCGAAATCACCGCTAAGGTTTTACGTCCGACTTGATTGCCGATTTTCACCATGGTGCGTGCTAATTTTTCTGCTTCTTCCACGGTCTTCATAAAGGCCCCTTCACCGACTTTAACATCTAGGACAATCGCATCGGCACCAGCCGCAATCTTTTTACTCATGATGGAGCTGGCAATTAAGGGAATCGATTGTACGGTTCCAGTCACATCACGTAAAGCATATAATTTTTTATCCGCAGGCGTTAAATTACCTGATTGTCCGACAACGGCTACTTTATGTTGATTGACCAAGTCAATAAATTCTTCGATCGGAATTTCATAACGGAAGCCTTCAATGGCTTCGAATTTATCGACGGTTCCACCTGTATGGCCTAATCCGCGTCCACTCATTTTTGCCACAGGCACGCCACAAGAAGCGACTAATGGTGCTAAAACCAAGGTCGTGGTATCACCGACACCCCCGGTAGAATGTTTATCAACTTTGACCCCTTCAATGGCTGACAAATCAATTTGATCGCCACTTTCAGCCATGGCCATTGTTAAGTAACTGGCTTCTTCCTCGGTCATGCCTTTAAAATAAATGGCCATCGCAAAGGCACTCATTTGGTAATCGGGTATACGTCCATCAGTAAAACCTTCGATAATAAAGCGAATTTCAGCTTCTGTTAAAGCTTGTCCTGCTTGTTTTTTTTCAATTAATTCAACCATCCTCATTTTATTCACGTCCTTATCTTCAACTTATCTAGTTGTATTAGGCCTCATTGATTGCTCCTAATACATTTTAAATCTGCCATTAACTCTTATTGTTGACCTTCAATCACTTCAACCGTACCATCATTTTTTGCTACTAAAATACGATTAGGATAGTTAATGAATAATCCATGTTCAACAACCCCTACCATCGTTTTTAATTCGTGGGCCACTTGTTGTGGTTGATCGATTCTGCCTAAGTGTAAATCAATGATATAGTTACCAGAGTCGGTCACAAATAATGAATCTTTACCCTTTTTACGGAAAGATGGGTTCATGCCAGCATTTTCAAAAGCTCTAAAGATATTCCAACTGCCTGTTTGAATCACTTCTACTGGTAAAGGAAAGGCACCTAAATAATCGACGACCTTTTCTTCTGTTACTATCCAGATAATCTCATGACTATTTTCAGCGACAATTTTCTCGATTAAGTGGGCACCACCACCACCTTTAATACCTGACATCGAACGTAAACATTCATCTGCGCCGTCCACTAATAAATCAATGGAATTAACTTCATCCAATTGTGCTAGCGGAATACCTAATTCTCGTGCTTGCATTTCTGTTTGTTTGGAAGTAGGAACGCCCACAATGTTTGGCAATTCACCGTTTTTAACTCTTTGTCCCACTTCATCAACAAACCAGTAGGCCGTTGATCCTGTTCCTAAGCCTACTACCATCCCATCTTGAACATATTCCGCTGCTTTGCGTCCAACTAATTCCTTTGGATTCATTCCTCAAGCTCCTTTTCATTTCTTAAGATTTTATTTACCCAATCAATTAATAAAATAGTATTTTCTTTGTCTGTAAAATCATAAGTCGTACCATATTTACGCAGTAATCGTTCATTATCATCATCTAATGGCACATAATCAATCGATGTTAAACGCTTTTGTTTTACTTTTGATACCAAACTCTCCATTAATAGTAAGCGTTTGTATTGAATCGCTCCACGATAATGGAATAATTCGACTTTCTCAATAGTTGTATCTTCAAAGTTATTGTCTAATATGTCTTTAAAGTCAGTTAACTTAGGATTGGATAATCCCACTGTAAATAAAGCCCAATGTTTATCGGGATATTGTTTTACCCATTGTTCATACATCGCTGCGTCAGATAATTGACCTTCCAATAAGCAAGTACCTAAAATAATAATGTCATAACTAGCCAAGTCTTCTACTGAAACTTGAGCACTATCCACCACGGGGCAGCGTAATTTTTTTGAAATTTCAATTGCATATTTTTCAGTCGAACCATAACGAGAACTATGAATCACGATTATCTCCATCCATTATCACCTCTGTTTTGAAAATACTTTCACATTTACCATTATATCATATAGCAGATTGTTTCTAAAAGCCAGTATTGTATAGATTTTTTAAAAATCATTTAGGTATTAACTGATTTCTGTTATAATGATATTAACTTACAAAAAAGGAGAGAGTTTATGGCACCAAAAATGAAATTTAAATGTCCCGTTTGTCATCATGAAATAGAAAGACAATTCGATATCGCCATTAACACCCGTTTAAACCCTGATTTAAAAGAAAAATTATTAGACGGTACTTTATTATTATTTGAATGCGAGCATTGTGGCGCTAAACGTCATATTTCATCGCAATTTTTATATCATGACCCAGACAAAAAATTACTGTTCCATGTTGCGCCGCAATATAATGAACAACGTGAAGCGATTCAAGCACAATTAAACGATTTAATTAATAGTTTCCCCGTTTCAGTCGATGATTATGAAATGCGTATTATGTTAAACATGGCCGATTTAATGGAAAAAGTGCAAATTTATGATTCAGGCTTTAAAGATACTGAAATTGAGATGGTTAAAATGTTAACCGATGGGTTATTCGCCAAGGAAAATCCTACTGCTCAAGTGAAAAATCGTTACTTCTTCCTCAATAAAGAAGGGCAACCGAAGTTTTTATATGTAACGGATACTAAACAAATGATGGTTGATTGCCACCAACGATTACTAACCTTTATTCGCGATAAATTCAAACGTGCTTTGAAACAAAATACTAAAGGTCATTTCCGCATTATTAATCATGCATGGGCAGAAAATATTTTACAAAATAAAGAAACGGAAGGTTTTATCTTACCAGAAGATTAATCCCTTTCCTCATCCAAATTTATTAAAAAGTGAGGCTCAGGAAAACTATTGAAACTTCCATTTGGTTTCTTCTTATTGATAGTGCAGTGATTGAAAGGTCTCAAATTATGTGGGAGTAGGCAAATGAAGCGAAAATCATTTGATTTTCGACTTCTTGCCTACTCCCACTTTTTTATTTTCTTCACTAATCATCATGATTCAGTTTGATGCCCTGTCGCTTCTCTAATGTGCGTCATCATGTGGCGTAACCTTAAAATGCAATTAGCGTATGGCTACTTTGGTACAGTATTCATCAATGCGAACATAGACGCAATAATCCTTACAGATTGGCCAATCCGTTTTAAACATTATTTTCAAAAAGAAAAACCTTGTTCAGTGCAATTTATAAAGTGAACACCAAAAATTTTCAGTTAGAGACAAAGCTAACTGTAGGTTTTTACATTGCACCTGACAAGGTTTTTAATATTTATTATTTGGTACCAAAGATTCGGTCACCAGCATCACCTAAACCTGGTAAGATATAACCATGTTCGTTTAAGCGTTCATCTAGGGCAGCCGTGTATAAATCTACATCTGGATAAGTTTCTTGGAAAGCTTTAACACCTTCTGGAGCAGAAACTAGACAGACAAAGGTAATATTTTCTGGTTGCACATTATATTTGCTCGTTAATAAATCTAAGGCCGCAATCGCTGAACTACCGGTTGCTAACATTGGGTCAACAACAAATAGACGACGTTCACTAATATCTTGAGGGAATTTAGCAAAATATTCGACTGCTTCTAAAGTATCTTCATCACGGTATAAACCAATATGACCAATTCTAGCGGCTGGAATTAAGTCAACCATGCCGTCCACCATTCCTAAACCAGCACGTAAGATCGGGATAATTGCTAATTTTTTACCAGCAATTTGTTTTTGAACTGATTTTACTAATGGGGTTTCGATTTCTACGTCTTCTAATGGTAAATCACGGGTAATTTCATACGCCATTAACATCGCGATTTCATTGGTCACCTCACGAAATTGTTTCGTTGAAGTATTTTTATCACGAATAATTGTTAATTTATGTTGAATGAGTGGATGATCTACTACTTGAAATTTTGCCAAAATAATTCCTCCTTATTTTTCGCTAATATAATTTTTATGCCCAAGCAAACATCGGCCAATCTTTAACAAACTCGATGACCTGCTCATGTAATGTTGGTAATTCTGATTCATCGGCTTTTAATGCTGCGAGCATCATTTCTGCAATCTGAATCGCGTCTGCTTCTTTTGCGCCACGGGTCGTAATAGCTGCGGCACCAATACGTATACCACTTGTTTGAACAAATGATTTAGTGTCATTTGGAATTGAGTTTTTATTAACGGTGATGCCCACTTTATCTAAACGCTCTTGGGCCCATTTACCAGTAATCTCCAATGGCGTCACATCGACTAAGAAGAGATGATTATCCGTGCCACCTGAGATGACATTTAATTCGCTTTGACTGAATACTTTTGCCATTGCTTGCGTGTTTTTAATCACTTGTGCGGCATATTCTTTAAATGACGGATCTAATGCTTCACCGAAAGCGACTGCCTTAGCCGCAATCACATGTTCTAATGGTCCACCTTGAATTCCTGGGAAAATAGCGGAATTAATTGCTTTTTCATGTTCTGCTTTCCCTAAAATAATCCCACCACGTGGCCCACGTAATGTTTTATGAGTGGTACTGGTGACTACATCCGCATATGGTACTGGATTTTGATGTAAGCCTGCGGCTACCAGTCCAGCAATATGCGCCATGTCTACAAAATAAATCGCGCCTACTTTCTTAGCAATTTGACCGATACGTTCAAAATCAATTGCTCTTGAGTATGCACTGGCACCTGCAATAATCATTTTTGGTTGGCATTCTTCAGCTTTCTTTTCTAAAGCATCGTAGTCAATATAACCTGTTTCGTCGACACCATAGCTATACATTTCGTAAGATTGTCCACTAAAGTTAACCGGTGAGCCATGGGTTAAGTGCCCACCTTGTGCTAAGTCCATTCCTAATACGCGGTCACCCGGTTCTAGGAAAGCACGATACACCGCTAAATTGGCTGATGAACCTGAATGTGGTTGCACATTCGCAAAGTCAGCGCCAAATAATTTTTTCACACGATCGATTGCCAATTGTTCAAGTTGGTCAATATATTCACAACCACCGTAATAACGACGTCCTGGATAACCTTCTGCATACTTATTGGTTAAGATACTGCCTTGTGCCTTTAAAACTTCATCGGAAACAAAATTTTCTGATGCTATCAACTCAATGCCATTTTTTTGGCGATTGGCTTCTTTATTAATTAAGTCAAAAACGATACTATCTTTCATCATTTGCATACCCCCGTTTCTTCAACATATTATAACATAGATTAAAGTCGATGCCACTTATCATTTCATCATTTTATAAAAAAGTTTGAGTCAAATCGGCTGCTTTTCTCAAACGATTCATCATCGCATGACTGGCTGGTGAATCCGGAAAGCCTTGTGCGATAATAACCTGTGCGGTTGTTTGTTCTAAAGCTCTTAAACCGGCATATAATTGTTGAGTAGCCGAGACTAAATCCCCTTTTGCGCCATAAGAATGAGTGGCCACTATCTGTGAGTCATTACTAAGCGCTTGAAGGACGGATTCATCTGCTAAGATGGCCACTGGTTGTTTTAATGCTTCAATATATTGTAAGAATTGCTGTGAATCATCTGTTATTAAGACATGAACCGGTTGTTTAGGGCTATAATGCGTGTATTTAACTCCGGGTGACAAAACGCTCGTATCTTTTAATTGTTCTTCAGCTGTTTTTTCTTCGACTTGATAACCTAGCGCTCTTAAATCTTCTTTCGTAATCGCACCTGGACGTAAAATATTGATAACCCCCGCTCGTGGCAATACGACCGTCGATTCAACACCCACGGCTAACAGTTTTTCGCTCGGTTCGACTATGCCCGCAATTTTCCCTTGAAAGTCATGATAAACATGTTCCACTGCTGTTGGACTCGGTTTACCTGATTTATTGGCACTTGGTCCGACTAATGGAATGCCCGTAGCCTCAATCAACGCTAAAGTTTCTGGATTATCAGGCATTCTGATAGCGACAGTTTCTTGTCCAGGGGTCACACTTGGTGCTAACACCCCGGGTTTTTGTGGGAAAATAATCGTCAATGGTCCTGGCCAAAATTGCTTCATTAATTGTGCCGCAATTTCAGGCACTTCTGCCACATATTCTGCCACTTGTTCAATGCTGCTAACATGCACAATTAAGGGATTGTCTTGCGGACGACCTTTAGTTGCAAAAACACTGCTAACGGCGGCTTCGTTGGTCGCGATGGCTCCCAAACCAAAGACTGTTTCCGTTGGGAAAGCCACTAATTGCCCGGCTTTTAATTGGGCGGCTGCTTCATTTATTTGTTCTTTTTTATAAATTTTGGTATCCATTGCTTCACCCCTTCTGAGTATCGATTTTAATATAACGATCTAAACCGTTTAAATCTTGATGAACACTTATGATGGCATTAGGAAATGTTTTTTGAAAAATTGTTTGGACAGCACTGGCTTGTTTAAAGCCTATTTCTAACAAGATTTGGCCATTGTCTGATAAAAACGATGGCAATGTTTCGGCTAGGCGCTGATAAATAGCGAGACCTTGTTGCTCGGCAAAAAGTGCTGTAGCGGGTTCAAAACGTTTAACAGATTCATCCATTAAAGCTAACTCATCTTCAGCAATATAGGGTGGATTGGAGACAATTAAATCAAATTGACGTCCTGTTAAAGCAGACATTAAATCACTTTCAAGCCACTCCACTTGCACTTGATGATGCTGACCATTTTTCTGGGCTATTGCTAAAGCTGCTGGCGAAATATCAACCGCTGTAACTTGGTTTGGCGCCAATTGTTTGGCTAATTCAATCGCAATGATGCCACTTCCCGTTCCAATATCAATCACTTTGGCTTGTGGATGTTCCTTTAAAAACGCACATCCCATTTCAATTAGGCCGTAAGTGTCCTCCCGTGGAATTAAGGTGTCTGGTGTGACATAGTAAGTTTCCCCAACAAAATCAGCTTTTCCTAAAATATACTGAATCGGCTCGTGTTGGGCTAATCGCTTTAACACTTCGTTAAAGCGCATCGCTTGTTCATCATTAAGCGGCATGTTTAAGTTTAAAATCAATTGAGTATAATCCCAATCAAATGTCCGTTGCCAATAATCTTTAATCGGACTGTCTTGAATGCCGTTTTCTTGCAAAAAAACTGAAGCTCTTTGGAGAGCTTCAGCTAAAGTCATTTTAGAGCTTAGGACCATTGAGTTCCTCCAGTTTTTGAGTTTGGTCATACATGACTAAGCTATCAATAATTTCGTCTAATTTCCCATTTAAGATTGAATCTAATTGTTGGATGGTTAAACCAATACGATGATCGGTCACCCGGTTTTGTGGGAAATTATAAGTACGAATACGTTCAGAACGGTCCCCTGTTCCGACTGCTAATTTACGAGAAGCATCAATTTCAGATTGGGCTTCTGATTGCATTTGGTCGAAGACGCGGGCACGCAATACTTTCATCGCTTTTTCACGGTTTTTCAATTGTGAACGTTCATCTTGCATCGCTACCACGGTATTAGTGGGGATATGCGTTAAACGTACAGCTGAAGCTGTTTTGTTAACGTGCTGTCCACCTGCACCTGAGGCATGATAAATGTCCACTCGAATATCATTTTCATTTAATTCGAAATCAATATCTTCTACTTCTGGCATAACCACGACTGTAGCAGTAGAGGTATGGACCCGTCCTTGAGATTCCGTTTCTGGGACACGTTGGACACGGTGAGCACCATTTTCGAATTTTAATTTACTATATACTTTATGACCAGAAATCATAATGGATACTTCTTTATAACCACCGATACCGGTAATATTTGCATCCAAGACTTCCACATTCCATCCTTGGCTATCGGCATATTTAGTGTACATATTCAATAAGTCACCAGCGAATAATTGCGCCTCGTCACCACCAGCGGCCCCACGAATTTCCATAATGATGTTTTTACCATCATTTGGATCTTCTGGTAACATCATAATTTTAATTTCTTCTTGTAAGGTTTCACGTTCTTCTTTTAATTCCGCTAATTCCATTTTAGCCATTTCGGCCATTTCAGCATCAAGGCCTTCATTTAACATTTCTTCCGTATCCGCTAATTCTTGTTCTACTTGCTTATAGCGACGGATTTTTTCAACTTTTGGACGTAAATCACTTTCTTCGATTGTTAATTCACGTAAACGATTGGTATCGGCAATAACCGATGGGTCACTTAATAATTCTAATATTTCTTCAAAACGAAAAATTAGTGTATCTAATTGTTCAAACATAAAATTCCCCTTCTATCTTAACTCTCCTGGTTGGAAATAACATTTTCGGCAGACAGGTAAATATGATTCATTACCGCCAATTTGAATTTGTTCCCCTTCGTAAACCGGTTTGCCGTCAACAAAGCGTAAGTTCATCATGGCTTTTTTATGACAGAACCAACAAATGGTTTTAATCTCTTCAATTTTATCGGCATATAACAATAAATACTTAGAACCTTCGAAAAGTTCATTCGTAAAATCATTTTTTAACCCAAATGCCATCACTGGAATATCTAATTCATCTACGACTCGAGCTAATTGTAACACATGTTCCTTTGTTAAAAATTGTGCTTCATCGACTAAAATACAATAGCGGTGTCCTAATGCTTTAATACTTTCAAATAAATCCATGTCGTCCGTAATCGGAATCGCTTGACGCTGATAGCCGGTCCGACTAGCAACTGTTCCTACAGAAGTTCTAGTATCTAGAGCGCTCGTAAAAATTTCCACCTGTTTATTTTGTTCTTCATAATTATGTGCTACTTTAATAATTTCAAGTGATTTCCCACTATTCATTGCACCATATTTGAAAAAGAATTGTGCCATTAATAAGCCCTCCTCGTTACTACTTTCAACTATTCATAATAAAAGAAAAAAGCATTCTAGTCAATTGCTAAGATAGTAATTTAATTAGTTTTATCCGATGAAGGCGGTTCATAAGAATTCAATCTAATATTTTAGAGCGCACCCTCTCGCTGAAAGTGTATGTTACGGTGAAATTATGGGAGTGGGCAAGAAGTAGAAAATTAAATAATTTTCACTTCGTCTGCCCACCCCCGCACAGTTGAGTAGGTCTCAAATAAGTCGTTAAGACGCCATTTGAGACCACTCAACCACTGCGCTATTAACTAATGAACAATAATCTTAACTAAATTTATCAAGTTTATGCCCAGCCTCCTTCGATAATAATTTATTCACTAAAAGGTCTTTAACACTCCTTGGCAAATGAGGTCATCTGGTCATTCCATTAAACTAACCTTATTTCCTAATATAGGATAATCCCCCAGCCTAACGCCCACAAACTAGCTTTTTTCCCACTAAAGTAGAGCTCAACATGAGGACGAAAACAATTTAATTCAACAGGCTATCTTTTCCTTCACAAAAAAGTAGGCCTCAATTACTTGGATGGTGTCCCATCATAATGTGCCTTGCTTCTCACAAAAAAAGTAGGCCTCAATCACTTGGATAGTGGTCGCATCATAATGTGCTCTTGCTTCTCACAAAAAAGAGCAGGCATCAATAGTAAAAATCAGATTATTTTCACTATTTGCCTACTCTCGCAAATTAATATAATGTTATATAAGATTGGTTCCTACTGGACAAATTAGCGACCATTTTGACTGCTTAAAACACGCTCATCATCTGTTAAGAACAATTGTTGCATACGATGAAAAGCTGATAATTTGTTAAGTCTTTCGTACAAGACAAAAGCCGCTATCGCTCCCATTACACAAGCACCCATAAAACGTGGTGTATAAATCAGCCAGTGTAAATCCGTTTTGACTCCGGTAAACCAAACCATGACGGGGTAGCTTAATAATGACCCTACGACACCCGTTCCAATAAATTCACCTAGCGCTGCTGCCCAGAAGTTACGTGTCTTCCAATAACCTAATCCCGCAAATAATGCTCCAAAAACAGCACCTGTTAAGGCTAATGGTGGAATGCCCATCATTAACATGCGAATAATACCACAGATTAAAGCCATTAAAAAGGTATATAAAGGACTCATAAAACTGGCCGCAATAATATTAATGACACTCGACATTGGTGCCATCCCTTCAATTCTTAAAATTGGTGATAACACCACGTCTAAGGCAATCATCAGTGATAAAATCATTAGTTTTTGAGTTTGTTTATGTGTATTTATTTTAACCATTCCCTCTCATCATTAATTATTAATTTTATTTTTCGTATCGGGTTTCCCAATCTTCACCGTCATAGCACATAGTCCAGAATTGATATTCATAGTAAGACGTTTTAATAATGATTTCTTCTAGACGTTTTAAGGTTGCTTCTGGTAAATCTTTAGCCATCTCGTCCATTAAATTTTTCATATCAGTAGCTAAAGTTTGGAATTCTTCGCCCGCATACATATCAATCCATTGCTGGTAAGGATTATTTTCAGGACTTTGCTTCGCTAATGCTTCGCCGACATAAGCGTATGACCAAGCACAAGTTAATAAGGCTGTTACCGCATATTCTGCGCCACCCGCTTGGGCATGATTTAACATATAAGAAGTATAGGCTGTATTGGTTGGCCACATTTTCGTTTGTAATAATTCTGCTTCACTAATCCCAAATTGAGCTGAAAATTGACGATGTAATTCCATCTCCATCTCTAAGGTTCCAAATAATGCTTTTGAAAAACTGCGCATCATCGATAAATCGGTCGACTTCGCTACGCCTAAAGCCATTAATTTTGAATACTCCACTAAATAAACATAATCTTGTGTTAACCAACGTTGGAATTTCTCTTTAGCCAGCGTACCTTCTCCTAATCCTTTTACAAATGGATGTTCTAAATACGATGCCCAAATCGCTTCAACTTTTGGAAACACACGTTCAGTAAATTTTGTCATGACGCTATTCCTCCTTATATTTTAGGAACAAAAAAATACCCACCTTTAAAGATAAAGTGTGCGCATTAAATCGGGTGCAGTCCAACAAAATCAAACTGGCTGATTAAATTAAGCACACTTCCCTACGTCAGTATTAACTGAATCAGGTTCAAAGGGTCAATTTCTCTCTCAGCATTTTCATGCTCCCCTAGTGTCACTATTAGACTAGCAAATTAATCTTGGATTGTAAAGAGGGAGCTTTTTTAATAAATAAGACCTGGGCGTAATCTTAATAATTTAGTGCAGTGATTGCGCGGTAATTAAAAGCGCAGGGTGTGAGAGGTCTCAAACTGCGTCTTAAATAGACTGGAGATAAACTAGCAAATTTCAGTCAAGAAATTGTGCGGCAATTAAAAGCACAGACGATGATAGGGTAGGCAGATGAAGAGAATATCACTTGGTTTTCTGCTTCTGGTCTAGTTACAACTGTGCAGGAATAGGCAGACGTAGCGAAAATCATTCATTTTTCTACTGTTGGCCTACTCCCTTACAACCATGTCATTGATCAAAGATGAACATAATCGATATTCTATTTCCATCGCCTGTCTGGTCAATAGGCATCGTCATGAACCTTCTTAATTTGGTTCATTGTAAACAGCATCGTTCACTTTTTAGTACCACTAGTAATCATGACCTTACTTATATTACTTTTTTATAAGTCATGAATTCAATCTATTGTTCAACTTATCTGCTTGACATTAACTATCACTTGATTTATTCTAATAATCAGTTAGAGTTTCTTTGTGAAATCAAAGGGTCTCTTTTAACAATTGAATCCATTTATTTTAAACTAGGGGAGCCAATGCGCTGAGAGTAGGTTTCTGAAATGTTCCTTGACCCTTGACCTGATGTAGTTAGTACTACCGTAGGGATGTTTACAATTTTGTTTTACTGTACACATTTTGATCAGTTTGATCAGTCAAGACTCAGTATGCTTCGGGCCGGTTTCCTAGAAACGGGTCTTTTTTTTGGGCAAATGGATAGAAAGGAGTTTCAGATGATTGAAATAACAAACGTCTCATTTACCTATCCTGACTTTAAAGGCGAGAAGACGTTACAAAATGTCAACCTCAATTTTCCTAAAGGTGAGTTTATTTCATTAATCGGTAAAAGCGGCAGTGGTAAGAGTACGCTATTTAAATTACTGACCACGCAATTTCAACCAGATGCGGGCCAGATTCTCTTTGCTGGACGACCGATTCAATTAGGTGATGTCGGTTATATGCCACAAAAAGATTTACTACTTCCTTGGGCGACAATTTTGGAAAATGTTAGATTAAGTGGCAAACTTGATAAGCAGCATCCAGTTTCAAAAGAAAAAGCGTTAGAGTGGCTAGATAAGGCGGGTTTAAAAGATTATGCCTATTCCCTACCAAAAGATCTCTCGGGTGGAATGCGTCAGCGCGCCGCTTTCGTACGGACGATTCTGGCCAATAAGCCAGTTTTACTGCTCGATGAACCTTTTGGAGCATTAGACAGTTTTACACAATATGAAATGCAACAATGGTTACTATCACTGTGGCAAGAATTAAATAAAACAATTGTTTTTATTACGCATAATATTGATGAAGCAGTGCTTTTAAGTAATCGGGTCTTTTTATTACAAAACTGGCATAATGGCAACGATACTCAAATCAAAGAGTGGCACATTGATCTGCCACGTCCACGACCGAAAGACATCCGTTATCATGCTCAATTTATTGAGTATAAACAAGCTTTGGAGGTGGCCATCCATGAATAAACTACGACAGTTAATTCAACGTTACTGGCCTTTCTTATCTGTTTCAGCTGTGTTATTAGTCATTATTGAATGGGCCGTGGCGCGTGAATGGGTACCAAAGTTTATTATTCCGAGACCAAGTGATGTTATTAAGACCCTCTTTACCCAAGCGCCGCAACTATGGACACACACTCAAGCGACTTTATTAGAAGTCATCGTTGGCGTGGCCATTTCAATCGGACTGGGTTTATTGATTGGAATTCTATTATATTATTCTGATTTTATCGAGCGGGCATTTTATCCTTTTGTCCTAATTTCGCAAACAATTCCGACTATCGCCTTGTCCCCAATCTTTGTGTTATGGTTTGGCTATAGCTTATGGACCAAGGTGGCGATTATCTTTTTGATTACCTTTTTCCCCGTCGTAGTGAGTGTCTTCGATGGCTTAAAACGAACGGATGAAGAGTATCTCGAATTATTCAGAGTGATGGGTGCGTCAAAATGGCAAATGTTTAGCCAATTACAATGGAAATTCGCCCTACCGTCTATCTACTCTGGTTTAAAAATGTCAGTTGTCTATTCTTTAATCGGGGCAGTCATTGGTGAATGGCTTGGTGGCTCGGAAGGTTTAGGTTATTATATTCGTCGGATGTCCAGTAGTATTAAATCCGAAGGCGTGTTTGCCGGTATTTTGGTGCTATCCTTAATCGGTATTCTATTATTTAATCTCGTCGGATTATTAGAAAATCGTTCATTAAAATATTTAAATACAGAAAAGAGGAAATAAAAATGAAAAAATTAGTTGTTAGTGTTTTAAGTTTATTAATGGCCTTAACGGTGTTACCATGGATGCCGCAATCAGTGCAAGCAGAAGAAATGATGGATTTATCACTCATGTTAGACTGGTATCCAAATGCGAACCATGTGCCAATCTATGTGGCGATTAAAGAAGGTTATTTTGAAGAAGAAGGATTAAACTTAACAATTAATATGCCTGCTGAAGCAGATGATCCAATTAAATTAGCGGGTGCGGGACAAACTGATATTGCGGTAAGTTATCCAGCGGTATTAATGCAAGCGGTAGCTGAAGGTATTCCTGCTAAAGCCATCGGTTCATTAGTACAACAACGTTTAGATGCTGTGATGTACAAAAAAGAGTCTGGTATTACGACACCAAAAGATTTAGAAGGTAAAAAAGTAGGTTACTCAGCAACTACTATTTCTGAAAATATTATTGAAGCCATGATGGAACATGACGGTGCAAGTTATGACAAAGCGGAAATGGTGAACGTAGGATGGGACTTAATCCCTGCTTTAGCAACCGATAAAGTCGATGCTTTAATTGGAGCTTACACTAACCACGAATTGTTAATGTTACAAAAAGAAGGATATGACGTGGATTACTTTGACTTCACGGAGTATGGAGTACCAGATTCTGATGAATTAATCTTCGTTGCGGGAAATGACACCATCGAAGCCAAAAAACCAGAACTACAAGCATTTATGCGTGCATTGAAAAAAGGTTTTGATAAAGCGTTAGCAGATCCTGAAGCAGCGATTGAAACAATTTTTGAAAATGAAGATAATGCCTATGTATTAGACAAAGAAATTGAAATTCAATCTTGGGATTTATTACAAGATTACATGGTAAGTAAAGGTGACTTTGGTAACCTAGTTGTTGATGACTATGTAGCCTTTGCTAAGTTCTTAGCTGATAAAGGTTCAATTGCCAAAGAATTAACTGCTGAAGAGTTAATAGAAGATTTAAGTAAATAATCAATGAGTGGAGGGTCAGTAGCAAATAGAAAATCAGTGGTTTTCAAATTAGCTACCCCTCCTATCTTTTATAATAGAAAGTTGGATAAGTTATGCATGAGCAAATGACGTTTTATCTCAATCAAATCGTCGAACAAAACCCTTTAATCAATTGTTTAACTAATAAAGTGACCACCAATTTCCAGGCCAATGCCCTATTAGCCATTGGTGCTTCACCGATTATGACCGATGAACCGGATGCTAGTCCTTTAGTATCGGCACAATCTCAAGCGATTGTCATTAATATCGGTTCCCCATTTAATCAAGATAAAATGGAGGCGATTGAGCTTTCCATAAAAGCGGCCATTGACAAACAAATTCCGGTCATCATCGATCCGGTCGGAGTAGCGGCACTTTCCAATCGTCTTGCTTATATTGAACATTTACTAAGCGAATACGAGATCGCGGCTGTTTGCGGTAATTATTCCGAAATTGCTGCCTTAGCTGGAGCGAAAAGTAATGGTAAAGGTGTGGATGGTGGTCATCCTGAAGGTGAAATGACCGATCATTTACTAAAAGTAGCCAACCTTTATCAAACAGTGGTGGTGGCCACTGGCAAAACTGATTATATCGCTAATCAAACTGCTGTCTATGCCCATCAATATGGCGACGCTTTACTCGGTTATGTGACCGGCACCGGCTGTGTCGCGACGACCATCGTCGCTGCTTTTATCAGTCAAGCGCCTACGCCAGCTGACTATTTAACGGCTGCCACTTTAGCGACCGGATTTTATGCTTGGTGTGGAGGCCGGGCAGTTCAATTGACTACCGGACCTGGTGATTTACCAATTCATTTATTAAACCAATTATATGAACACTCAGTCAAAGCAAATAATAAAAAAACATCTGATAAAGAATTAACAAACTTAACAATTACACAAGAAAGGATGTCAAGCAATGACTAATACACATTATCCAGTGGTCATGACCATTGCCGGTTCAGACAGTGGCGGTGGCGCTGGAATTCAAGCGGATTTAAAAACTTTTATGTCTTTAGAAACCTTTGGTACTTCTGCTTTAACGGCCGTAACGGTGCAAAATACTTTAGGGGTTCACGGCATTCAACCAATGGATTTAGAAATTATTAGTGGGCAAATTAATCATGTCGCGAATGACTTCCAAATTCAAGCCGTCAAAACTGGAATGTTACATGATAGTCAAGTGATTCAAACAGTAGCTGAAGCTATTAAACAAAATAATCTGCAAAGTCGTTTAGTGATTGATCCGGTGATGATTGCGAAAGGTGGTGCTTCATTATTATTAGAAGATGCTCAAGATACTTTACGCACACAGTTATTACCATTAGGAAAAGTGATTACACCTAATATTCCAGAGGCGGAAGTTTTATCGGGCATCGCGATTACTAATGATTACGAACGCCAACAAGCAGCTGAAAAATTATTAACCTTCGGTGTCGAAGCGGTGGTCATAAAAGGCGGTCATCGTTATTCAACAGATAATTTAGCTGAAGATTATTTCCTCAATCAACAAGGCAAGGCCTTTACTTTAACCAGTCCGCGTATTGAGACACCACATACCCATGGTACTGGCTGTACGTTCTCAGCGGCTATTACGGCATTTTTAGCAAAAGGATTATCGGTTGAAGAAGCAGTCTATCATGCAAAAGCCTATATTCATGCTGCCATTAGTCACACGCTCGGTATCGGACACGGCCATGGTCCAACCAACCATTGGGCTTATGCAAAAGATCCACAAGCCGCATTGAAAGAGGTCACGATTCATGAATAGATGTCAATGGAGTACATTAAAAAAAGCGCCACAACAAGACGCTTTCCCTATTTATTTTATTTTGGGTACGCAACAATTTCCGCAATTAGAAAAAGCCGCACAAATTGAAAATTTCCTAGCCGTACTAACAGAAGCTTGCCAACATGGCATTCGTTATTTTCAATTTCGTGATAAAGATGGGTCCATTCTCACGGATACGGAGCGATTGGACCTAGCACAAAAAGCACAAGCCATCTGCCAACAATACAATGTCATTTTTTTCATTAATGATGATGTTGAAATGGCCATTCAACTTCAAGCTGATGGCTTACATATCGGTCAAACAGATCCACAAGCACAAAAAGTACGCGATTTAATTGGTGATAATATGCTATTAGGCGTGTCTGCTCACACTGTTGAACAAGTGCAACAAGCGATTGAAGATGGTGCAGATTATGTTGGCTGTGGCCCAATTTTTACCACTCAATCAAAAGTAAATGTCCGCCCGGCTATAGGACCTGAATTATTCAGTCAATTACAAGCCGTTAATCCTGATTTTCCGGTCTTTGCGATTGGTGGCATTCACTTAGACAATGTTGCACAAGTTCAACAAATGAATCCTGATGCGATTTGCGTTATTTCTGAAATAAGCGCATCCGACGATATTGAGTTGGCCATTCAACAATTAAGCCACTCTCAAACTATTTAATTATACGTATTACTTTTATAAACCTTTGGCATTTTTATAACCAGTGAATACTTTCCACACAGCTTTTATTTGCCATTCATTGTTCCCGAATAAAATGCCAACAAATTTAACCTAGCAGACAACTGATAGTCAAGGCTAAACTTCTCATTGAAGTCAGGTCCGGATTATCCTTCACTGCTAGGTTTTTTGTTACGCACTGGAACGCATTAATTATTTACCTAAATGTTCAATCGTCATTACTTCCGGGATTTCATCAACATCTATTGCACCAGTTTTAATAAAACCAGCTAATACCGCACGAAATTGACGTCCATAATAATCAACATCTTCTTTGGTCATCCCTAAAAGAATTGGCGATTGCGAGTGGTTATTGCCAAAAGCTAAACTCAAATCAATCGTATGGCTAGCACCTAAGAGGTGCCCTTCTCCCCAATGCATTAAATAATAATACATCGCTCTTTGCGAATTGGCATAACGTTGCGCAAAAGATTCCGCACCGTTTATAAAAATATCATGTGACAATGTTTTTAATTTCTGTTCGATCAAGCGTTTAATGCCAGGTAAACTGCCTGCTATTTTTAAATAACTATCTTCGCCAATAAAAGCCGCTGCTTCACGCGTCGTGGCTCCAATTAAGACATCTAAGCGTTGCGTAGCTTCTGTCCAAGCTGCTTCAGCCTCTTCCTTCGTTGGTAATGGATACACGCCATAATGTGGTGCAAAGAACATATTTTTGGCATAACCCTCTTCGTCTATATTGGCTATAATTTGATCTTGTTTCGCTAGTATTTCTTCAAGCGTCGCGTCGATAGGTAATTGGTTATAAGCCGTTAACATTTGACGATTTAATTCATCACGGTCATCCATCGTCGCAAAAGGTGAACTGGCAATGATTACTTTTTGGAACAGTTCTTCTGTACCTTGTGCAATCATTAAATATTGGACTGCATTGGCACCAGCTGATTCGCCGTAAAGCGTCACTTGTTGGTTATCGCCACCAAAATAGCCTATATTACGATGAATCCATTTTAAAGCTTCTATTTGGTCTAATAACCCTAAATTAGCGAAATGTCCGTCACGGTCTCTTAAATAACCTAATACGCCCAGACGATAACTAATACTCACCACAATTATGCGATGTTCCGATACTAGTAATTGCGGGTCATAAGATTTTATATCGATACCCCCATTTCCATAACCACCACCATGAATCCATACTAACACTGGAAGTTTCTCATTTGGTTGAATGTCTTTTGGCAATGTAATGGATAAATACTGTCCAAATTCATCTTGAGGAATCGCATCATATTGGACTCCACCATAGAACTCCTCAAATCCCGAGCGATTTTGTACACTTAAAGGAGCGGGTGTCATCATATCGAAGACCCCTTCAGGATAGGTATACTTTTCAGGAACGCCGTAACGTTCTGAAATGGCATAACGAATTCCTTGAACGCGCAGAACCGTTTCGTCTTCCCATCCTCTAAACGTGCCATTATCAGTCTGCCACTGTAGTTTTTGACGACTATTTTGAATGTTAATTAAATCTCTCATAGTCGGTTGAATCCGATAAGTACCTAATGGTAGTCGCTGTGCTAAATCGACTTTTTTATAAGTCCAAGCAGCTAATCCAAGTGCTCCTAAACTACCTAATCCACCTAAAATAAATTTTTGGTATGTTTTCATATAATAGTCTCCCTCGGTAATAATTAATTGACTCAATGTAAATTTATCATATCAAAATCCAGTTCGACTGACTAGCCTTAGGTATTCATAAAATCGGTCATATTCCCACATCAACCATAAAGAAATCACGCTTCGCCCCAAGTAATCGGTATCCATCATCAACTACTCTCCGTTAAAACAGAGAGTTTGTCCTAAACATGGTGGTTGTACAAACGACGTAATATCTCCAACCGTTTAAGGAGAAAATCCCCCCAACTAACCAGCATCAAATTTAAAAGCTATCAAAATCTTCGCAATCAAAATTAGGATTGCAATTCATTTGATAGCTTTGTCACTACCTGTTACTGAGGCTGGACCTAAACTTTTTAATTCTGTTCAGTCATACCTCGACGGTGCTTATTTCGCAAATTGACTTTGATACAATTCGTAATAAAAGCCTTTTTGATCTAATAAGCTTTGATGGTTCCCTTGTTCAATAATTTGACCATCCTTCATCACTAAAATACGGTCAGCTTCTTGAATCGTTGAAAGTCGATGGGCAATCACAAAACTTGTCCGCCCTTTCATTAAACGAGCCATTGCTTTTTGAATAAGTTGCTCTAAACGTGTATCGACTGAACTGGTTGCCTCATCTAAAATCAAGATTTTTGGATTCGATAATAACGCACGGGCGATGGTTAATAATTGCTTTTGTCCTAATGAAATATTACTTGATTCTTGATTCATTAGCATTTGATAACCACCTGGCAAAGTACGGATAAAATGATCGACATTGGCTGCTTTAGCTGCTGCTACAATTTCTTCATCGGTCGCATCAAGATTACCGAAGCGTAGGTTTTCATTAATGGTTGCTTCATATAACCAAGCATCTTGTAAAACCATACCGAATTGTTGACGATATTCTTGTCTTGGTAAATCGCGAATATCAATGCCATCCACTTTAATAGAACCCTTAGTGACGTCATAGAATCGCATTAACAAATTAATCATCGTTGTTTTACCGGCACCGGTTGGCCCGACAATCGCCACCATTTCTCCGGGTTGCACTTCCACATTGAAGTTTTGAATTAAGGGTTGATCTGGATTATATGCAAAGGAAACATTGTCGAATTGCACATGCCCTGTTAAAGGTTTGGTTAAATGTTGAGTAACTTCTGACACTTCTTCCTCTTCATCTAACACTTCAAAAATACGATCAAGAGCTGCTTTAGCGCTTTGTAATGGACCCGATAATTGAGTAATTGTTTGAATCGGTTGATTGACTTGCCATACATATTGTACAAAAGCTTGCAAGTTACCAATCGTTAATTTACCTGCCATCACCATTTGACCACCAAAGAAGGCTAATAATAAATAAGTAATATGAGAGACGATGCTGACAAAAGGCACCATTAAAGATGAAATAAAACTTGCTTTAAAACCAGTTTGTTCTAAGTCATCCGTAATACGACGAAAGTCTTCACGTGCATTATCTTCACGACCATATAATTTAATGACATTAAAGCCAGAGAAATTCTCTTGAATATAACCATTCATTTCTCCTAAGATTTTAGCTTGTCGTTTGAAATAAGGTTGTGATTTTTTCAAAATTGCTTGCGCTACAAAATAGGAAATAGGCATACTAATAAAAATGATGGTACCTAATAAAGGATTTAAAATTAACATCATCACGATAACAAGCACAATACTTAAAATCGCATTAATGATTTGTAAAACACCTTGTTGTAAAGCATTGGATACAGACTCAACATCATTCGTTAAACGTCCTAATAAATCACCAAATGAATGACCATCAATATACGAAACAGGTAGTTTATTTAATTTCGAATTTAAATCGCGACGAATATCATGCATCGCTCCTTGTACTGCTTCCGTAATATAGTAGTTAGAACCATAAGTGGTTGTTTGCCATAATAACCCTCTAAAGAAGTAAATGACTAACCAGATTAGGATAAAACGATAGTTAATCCCTGCACCTGGAACGCCTTGCATCATTTCTGTGACATTTTGAGTAATCTCCGTCATAATCAAACCTAATACATAAGGTTCTAGCACATTCATAATGGCTGCAAATACTGTATAAAATAAAGATAAAAATACCGCAGAGCGATAGTGTTTCAAATAATCCCACGCTCTTAAAAAGACATTACGTTGTTTCATTTATATCGCCCCTTTCTACTCTTCTGCCATTGACTGTTGATTTAATTGCGAATTAGCAATTTCTCGATAAATTTGATTTGTTTTTAATAATTCTTCGTGGGTGCCTCGTCCGACAATTTCCCCTTCATCTAAAACAATGATTTGATCGGCATTCATAATCGTCCCTACTCTTTGGGCAACGATTAATACTGTTGATTCTTTAGTAACTTCTTTTAGACGACGTCTTAGTTCCGCATCAGTACGGTAATCCAAAGCTGAGAAACTATCATCAAAGATAAAGATTTCCGGCTGTTTCACTACCGCTCTAGCAATCGAAAGGCGTTGTTTTTGCCCTCCTGAAAGGTTAACACCACCTTCAGAAAGATGTGTTTGAAATCGCTCTTGAGTTCGTTTAATAAAGTCACTTGCTTGCGATACATCACTGGCTTTTTCTAATTCTTTATCAGTTGCATTATATTTACCATAGCGTAAGTTCTCGCCAATTGTTCCCGTAAATAATAAAGCCTTTTGTGGGATAAAACCAATCTTTTGACGCAATGCTTTCAAATTATAATCGCGAACATCAACGCCATCTACTAGAATTCTTCCTAAACTGACATCAAAGAAACGTGGAATTAACTGAACGAGAGTCGATTTTCCGCTACCGGTGCTCCCAATAAAAGCAATGGTTTCACCCGGTTTGGTTTTAAAACTAATATTATGTAAGACTGGACTTTCGGTTTCACCAGGATATGCAAAGGTGACATTATCAAATTCTAAGTAGCCTTTTTGTTCAGTTTCGGTGATACCATTAGGATTTGGATCAATCGAAATGGGTAAGTCTAATATTTCTTGTAGACGACTAGCCGAAACAGCTGTACGTGGGTACATCATAAATAAGTTTGCGAATAGCATAAAGGAGAATAAGGCATGAAAGGCATATTCAATGAAAGCTACTAAATTCCCTACTTGTAAACTACCTTGTTCAATCGGTTTTAAAGCAAACCACATAATTAAGACAATAATCCAAATTAAAACATGGGTAAATAAACTTGGAGCTAAGCCTAATAATTTAAAAAGTTTTTTAGATGTATCAGCATAAGTTGTATTTTGAGTTTCAAAACGCTCTTCTTGATATTCTTCACGAGCGAAAGCACGAATGACTCGTAGCCCCGTTAAGTTTTCTCTGGCATATTGATTAACACGATCTAACGTAGCTTGTTGTTTTTCCGATAAAGGCCGCGATTTAACCGCAATCCAATAGATAGAATAACCAATGATTGGAACCGCAATTAATAATAACCAAGCTAATGAAGGACTGGTAATTAAAATCATCACCATACTAAAGAACATCATTAAGGGGGCAACGACACCCATTCTTAGGGACATATCGGCAAATTGCATTAATACAAAGGCATCACTTGAAACACGTGTGACTAGGGATGAAACACCAATTTGTTCATATTCATGGTGAGAATATTGTTGGATTTTATCAAATAAGTCATTACGCATCTCTTTAATCATTAAGGTCGTTAATTTACTAGAAGCATAAGATAAGATGATGCGGCCGAACAGTCCGGCAATGATTAAAATAAACATCATCAAAGCCCAAAAATAAAGTCTTTCTTGGTTCTTAGGCAAAATGCCCTCATCAATCATACGTGCAAGAATGGTTGGTAAACCTAGGTTTATCGCCACAAAAAAAACAGCCCCAAGGCCATCCAATGCAAGCAGTTTTGGGTATTTTTTCAAATAACTAAAAATATATTTCATCTTGTTTTTCTTCCCCCTTCTTTTCTTTACTTTTCCATATTAAACATTTTTTTATATAAAATCAAATAGAATGTTTAGGTTTACGTTTTCAAATTATGTCTTTGGGATGATGCTGTTTGAGGATGCTGTTTGAAAATGACATTTCGTGCATAAATCATTATTTAAGAGCACTGAATATTTTATATTTTGTAGTGGGCATCGGTGTGTAAAAGACATCTGCAAGCTATCTTTTAAATTCATCACTATAAGTAGAAATGTAAAGCAGTTGGTATTTTTTTCCAGAAAAAACGGCTATTGCCTGTTCCTACGGGAAAGCTAGAACTAAAGCAATGCATTAATCTATATAATACAAAAAACTCTAGCAAAACCGGGTTAAGGCGTTGCTAGAGTCATTTATATTAGCATCACAATTGCTACAAGGTATGGGGACTCAACGATAACTAGTGGGAAGTAACATCTTCCACCAACTATTCCAGATTGAATGGGCTATTCTTAAATACTCTCCTCCACTCCGAATGAACTAAGCTATTTTCTATGACATGGAAAAGACCAACATTTTATAAACCTGTTGCAATGTAATCCCTGCCCTACTTTTATCGACTGACAATCAGCGAGATACCTTGCCCACCACCAATACAGAGAGTAGCCAAACCATTTTTAGCGTCTCGCTTCATCATTTCATGGATTAAGGTTACTAAAACACGCGTTCCACTAGCGCCGATTGGGTGTCCTAATGCGATGGCGCCCCCATTAACATTCACGATTTCTGGATTTAATTGTAATTGTTTTGTTACCGCAATAGCTTGAGTAGCAAAGGCTTCATTGGCTTCAACTAATTCCAGTTCTTCTACTGATAAATTCGCTTTACGCAAAGCTTTTTCGGTTGCAGGGATTGGACCAAGTCCCATATAATCTGGATCAACTCCAGCCGTAGCATACGATTTAATGGTTGCCAGTGGTTTCAGGTTTAAGCTTTCTGCTTTTTCCTTCGACATCATCACGACTATCGCTGCACCGTCATTCAATCCAGAAGCATTACCAGCTGTGACACTGCCCTCTTTTTTAAAAGCGGGACGTAATTTTGCTAAAGCTTCTTTGGTAGTATCTGGGCGCACCCCTTCATCGGTTGAAATAACGATTGGGTCACCTTTTCTTTGCGGAATTGAAATAGGAACTATCTCTTCCTTAAAACGCTCTGCATCAATAGCACTAGCCGCTTTTTGTTGGCTTGATACTGCAAATTCATCTTGTTCTTCGCGACTAATTTGATATTTTCCAGCAATATTTTCAGCAGTAATCCCCATATGTTCTTGACTAAAAGCATCGGTTAAACCATCACTGAGCATCATATCGATGGATTGTCGATGTCCGATTCTTCCTCCCCATCTCGCTGATAAATCTAAATAAGGGGCTTGTGACATATTTTCAGTTCCACCCGCAATGACGATTTCATTGTCTCCTAACAAAATGGACTGAGCACCTAAAATAACTGATTTTAATCCCGAACCACAAACTTTATTCACCACATAGGCATTGGTTGTTTCTGATAACCCTGATTTAATGGCAATTTGACGCGCAATGTTTTGTCCTAAGCCAGCACCTAGTACATTTCCCATAATCACTTCATCTACTGCATCCACCGGTAAATTTAATTGGTCAATAGCCGTTTGGACTAATTTGGTTCCTAATTGAACGGCGTCTGTATTTTTAAAAAACCCACCAAATTTGCCGATCGGGGTTCTGATGGCAGAAACGATCACGACTTCTGTCATTGAATACCTCCTTACTTCACTTTCTTCTTATTTAACTATCATAATCTTTTCAAGCTGTTTTGTAAAATTTTATAGAACAATCATTTAAATTAATGAATGATGTTAGACAAAGGCGCCGATACCGGTCAATTCTCGTGCTACAATCATCGCATTAATTTCATGAGTGCCTTCATAGGTATAGATTGCTTCCGCATCGGTAAAGAATCTAGCCACTTCGGTTTCATAAGTAATGCCATTACCTCCACATACTTCTCTAGCAAGCGCAACCGTCTCACGCATGACTAAAGCATTATGCATCTTAGCCAATGATGATTTTTTCATTTCGTGGATGCCTTTTTCTTGTAGGTTCGCTACACGTGTTGAATAACTAATCGCTGCTACGACATTTGCTTGCATACGCGCTAATTTTTCTTGGACTAATTGGAAACCTGCTAACTTACGTCCGAATTGTTCACGGGTCATGGTTAACTTAAGGGCTGCATTAAAGGCGCCAGCCGCTGTTCCCATTGCGATATGAGCAACATCAGTCCGCGTATGGATAAAGATTTTTGCCACATCACCATAGCCATTAATATGTTCTAAGCGATCTGCATCAAGTACTTTAACATCTTTTAAGGTAATATGGCCATTATTCACCAATCTCAAACCGATTTTATGTTGAATATCTTCAACACTTAAACCGGGGGCATCTCCTGGTACGATAAAACATTTTATTTTCTTCGTTTCGGTATCACGAGCAAAGATGGGAATAAAGTCAGCTGTTTTTGCTCCACCAATCCAACGTTTCTCACCATTTAAAATCCATTCTTCACCGATTTTTTCAGCTGTTGTGGCTAATCCGCCAGCAATATCAGAACCATGATCCGGTTCTGTTAAACCAAAGCAAGTTTGAGCTGTAAATTCACGAATAGCTGTTCCATATCGTTCGCGTTGAGCTTTATTAGCCCCAATTAATATTGTATTATACCCTAAACCTCCATGAACGGTAAAAAAGGTCGCCACCGAGGGATCAAAACGCGCCATTTCTAAATATAGAAAGGCATTATAAATTTCCCGTACACGCCATTTTTCATCCCGTCCCTCAAAAAGACTCGGGTGATCCATAATGCGAGCATTGCGAAAAGCCGTCAAGATTTCCTGACGTGGTAATTGCGCTTTTTCATAGCATTTAATTAAAATTGGCCGTACGCGTTCTTCTAACTCCATTCTTAAATGTTGTAGCACTTTTAATTCACCTAAAGTTAAAGCGGCTGCCTCATTATAGACATCTTCAGGATACAATAATTTTGCTAATTCTTCCACTGATTGGGTCATCATCAACACTCCTTGTTTTAAACGCTTTCATTATCTAATTTAATATTAAACCATTAAGGAATGTCCGTCTAATAGCTTTTAATCATAAAAACAATAAGTTGAGCTTATTGTTTAAGAAGACGCGTTTATAGTTACGTAGACTCTTTTTGCTTATGATTGTGTCAACTTCATTTCCAATATTTGCACAAACCTTATTTTCCCGTGTTTGTTTAAACTAAATTTCCTGTGTTTTCGTAAAATTTATTGTCCATATTTACGTAAACCTTATTCCCCACTATTGCGTCAACTTCATTTCTAATACTTGCGTAAACCTTATTGCCCCTCTTTGTGTCAACTTTTCTACTAATGTTTGTGCTAACTTATTAGCACCAACAAAACGAGTAGGCAATTAATGAAAATCATCTCAATGACTCTCTTTGCCTACTCTATTGATGCTTAATTTTTGGTCCAGTTACTCCTTCGTCTATTTAAACCATGGGATGTAATTTGGCATATTTCGTCTTGCCGAATTGATAATGTTCTTGCCTTGAGTATCCCATTGTACCCAACGGTAATAGGCATCGTGATAAAAAGTAAAGATCGTTTGCTTTTGATAAGCTTCTTTCAAAATGGCTTCTTTTTCCAAGATAGAAGTCATTGGATAATCATCGTATGCTAAAACCCATAGCGGATTTTGATGAGCATGAGTTGGCATCAAATCTGCCATATGAATGATTTGTTGTTGGCCATCAGTTAAAATAACCACTGCATGGCCATTACTATGTCCACCCGTATGCTTCATTTTAATCGCATCATTGATGACCAATTCTTGATTAAACGTCTCCACTTGTGAGACGATTGCATGCCAATCTTGTTCAAAATAAGTGCTCTTTGATCGGATATTTGGATGTTGTGCTTCATCCCATTCGATGGCCGATACATATATTTTTGCATTGGGAAAGCGTGAAACCAGTTCGCCTTTATTATTCGGTATGGTTAAGCCCCCAATATGATCAAAATGTAAATGCGTCATTAATAGAGCATCAATATCCTCTACTGTTAAACTTAGCTCAGCTAAACTTTTTTCTAGTTGTGGCTCTGACCAAATGCCATAATTGCGTTTTTGCTTATCGGTTAATTTTCCATTCCCAACACTCGCATCAATTAAATAGTTTTGCCCTTCATGTTGTATTAAGATAGGATCCGTTGCTAATTCAATTTGGTTCTTGTCATTACAGGGATATTTTTTAGACCATAAAGGTTTCGGGACAACCCCAAACATGGCACCCCCATCTAAAGCTGTTTGACCTCCATCTAACCAGGTTAAGGTCATATTGTTAAGTCTTAATTGATCCATAATTTCACCTTTTTCTTTTTACACTAACACTTATTGTAAGCATTTGCAATCACATAATATTAAAAGAACAATGATCAAGCTTCAAATTATTCTCACTCATCTTTAAAAAGAAAAACTCGCAAAGCTGGCTACTTCCTTACTTCTGCTTTAATCGGAAGCTTTATTTTAAGTAGCTCATTGACAACGGTCGAACCTAAGATCAGTAACATCCCGACGATTTGTAAATGAGTCATCGGTTGATTTAAGAAGAGATATGACAAAATAATTGCCGTTACAGGGTCAACATAAGTTAAAAGCGAAGCGGTTTGTGATGGCAAGCGATCGAAAGAGTCAAATAACCATACATACACAAAGCCAGTATGTAACGCGCCGATAATTAAAACCAAAGTGAAAGTTGTTAAATCCATTTTGATATTCATCAGTCCGCTCGTCTGGCTGACATATCCAACCATTACAACTGCCGCGATGGCCAGTTGCACAAAAGTTTTAACCATTACATCTAAGTTTTTAACTAATTTATTACAGATCATAATCGTTGCATATAAAACTGCGGCCACTAAACCATAAAAGATGCCCTTTAGATGATTAGGGCTAGCACCATTTAATCCACCAGAAATAAACACAACGCCCACTACTGCTAACAAGGTTAAGCCAATTTGCCCCTTTGTCAAATGTTCTTTGAACACTAATGGTGATAATAAAATAATTATGACGGGCGCCATATAATAGCATAAAGTAGCAATCGAAACGGTGGTCCATTTATAGGCTTCGAAAAGAAATATCCAATTAAATCCCATCGCAAAACCAGTAATTAATAGCCAGAGCCAATTTTGACGGATTGCCTGCCAATCAAAAACGATACCTTTATAATGAATCCATCCTAAAATATATAGCGAACCAATAATCGCCCTAAACATCGCGATAGTAGCTGACGGTAAGGCAATGTAATGAACAAATAAACCAATACTCCCTACCACCATCATAGCAAAAATCAATTTCAAACGTTGTGACATCTACCTTACCTCCTTGTAAAAAAAGAACTGAGATAATTCCATTTGATTAATTTCAAATGAGAATAAGATTAACTCAGTTCTAATAATATAGTCTATTTTATCTGTTTTTTAACGCGCGGTCAATATCTCGTTTGGCTTGTTGTTCTTTTAAAGCATGACGTTTATCATATTTGTTCTTACCACGAGCTAAGCCAAACAATAATTTAGCTCGTCCTCTGACAAGATAAACTTTCAATGGGATTAACGTCATTCCCATTAGTTTTACTTGTTGAGACATCTTAATAATTTCTGCTTTATGTAATAATAATTTACGGTCTCGTAATGGATCGTGATTAAAAATATTTCCATGATCATATTCACTTATATGCGCATTTTTTAACCAAGCTTCACCTTGATGAATCGAGACATAAGCATCTTGAATATTCATCTTGCCTTTACGGATGGACTTAATTTCCGTCCCTTTTAATACTAGACCTGCTTCGTAAGTCTCAATGATTTCATAATCATGACGCGCCTTACGATTTTGCGCTAATGGCTTATCCTTTCCAGGTTGTGCCATCGACTCCACCTACCTTATCTACCTCGCTTACGAATCTTAAAAGATTTTTCCGCTGAGGATTTACTCGCTTTATTTTTGGAGTTTTTACTCTTTGAATAAGCTTTCTCTCTTCCAGTTGCTCGTTGAAAATCTTTTTTCGATTTTGGGCGATTATTTTTATCTTTTTTGCTTTTTTGTTTAGATAAACTAATGGGCCTCAAACCTTCCATGGGCTCAGCTTTAATTAATTTAAAATCAATATTACGTTCATCTATATCGACAGCCGTTACTTCAATGGTCACTTTTTGGCCAATACGATAAATATTGCCTCGATTACGTCCGATTAATACCATATGTTGGGGATTAAATTCATAATAATCATCGTCTAAATCTTTTAAAGAAATCAAGCCTTCAACAGTATTCGGTAATTGTACAAAAATTCCAAATGATGTAATCGAGCTAATCATCCCTTCATACTGTTCTCCGACTTTGTCCATCATATATTCAGTTTTCTTCAATGCATCGGTTTCGCGTTCAGCATCTACTGCACGTCGTTCCATTTTTGAAGCATGTTCTGCAATGCCAGGTAATTTTTCTTCTAATTTTTCAATTTCTTTGGCACTTGGTTGATTGACTAAATAGCGATGGATTAAGCGATGAACCATTAAATCCGGATAACGACGGATTGGTGAAGTAAAGTGGGTATAGTCTTCAGCCGCTAATCCATAATGTCCCGCCGGTAAATCACTATATTTAGCTTGTTGCATACTGCGTAACATCATCGTTGACACCACTTGTTCAAAGGGCTCCCCTTCGACAGCTTTAAGCGCCTGTTGTAATTGACGCGGTTCTATTTGCGCTACGTTCCCTCTTAATACCATCCCAAAACTGGTCACAAATTCCGCAAAGCGTAACATTTTTTCTTCTTTGGGTTGTTCATGAATACGATAAACAAAAGGTAATTGACGCTTAGTATATTCGTAAGCCACCGTTTCATTAGCACATAACATAAACGATTCAATTAATCTTTCGCCTGTATAACGGGCTCTTAATTGAATATCCAGCGGGTGACCTTCTTCATCAACAATAATTTTAGCTTCTGGCGCATCAAAATTCAATGCCCCACGATTGGTTCTTTTTGTTTCTAAAATATGATGCAACTCCGCCATCTCTTGTACCATTTCACTGATTTCGCTAAACTCACGATTGGTTACATCATCACCATCAATCATCTTGTTGACCGCATCATAGGTCATTCGATAGGATGAATTAATGACACTTGGATAAATCTCATAGTCGATGACTTCTCCTCGGGTGTCGATTTTCATGTCACAAGTCAAAGTTAGACGGTCCTCATTGGCATGTAAAGAACAGATACCATTAGAGAGACGTTGCGGTAACATTGGCACCACACGGTCTGTTAAATAGACACTGGTTCCACGTTCAAAGGCTTCACGGTCAATGGCCGATCCCTCTTTCACATAATGCGAAACATCAGCGATATGAACACCTAATTGGAAGGTACCATCGTCATTTTTTTCTAATGAAATCGCATCATCTAAGTCTTTAGCGTCCGCACCGTCGATCGTGATAATTAATTCATTTCTTAAATCACGACGTCCTTCTAAATCTTTAGGGTCAATTTCTTGTGGAACTGCTTCTGCTTCTGCTATTACATTTTCCGGAAATTCATGCGGAATCCCAAACTGAAACAGAATTGCTAAAATATCGACACCTGGTGCGTCACGGTGACCAATCTCTTTCGATACTAAACCTGTTAAAAGATTAGGGTTGTCGGTTGTGGGATATTCTTTAATCTTAATAATACAAATAGTATGATCTGCCGGATGAATCCCTTCAGGCAAGACCATTATTTTGACCTCTTCACCATATTCTCCTTGAGGGACAATATAGCCTAAATAACCGGTCTGTTCACGCTCATCTTGATTATAACTGAAAAATTCACCAACCATTTGTTTAGTTACTCTTTCAATGACTTTCGTAACCATCGCTTCCGAGCCTTTGCCTGTTTCAGGATCAACTTGTTTTATAATTTGTGCTTCGACGATATCGCCATTCATCGCTGCCCCCGTATTGGTTGGTGGGACAAATAAATCTGGTTCTCCTTCTTCATAAGTAATAAAACCAAATCCTTTGTTATTGGCGCGGAATGTTCCTGTTACTAAATTATGAGACGTTTGTACGGATCTAAATTTATTGCCATTAACCATTTCCACTTCTTGAATGTGCTGTAAAAATGTAATGGCTTTAACGAGCTTTTTATATTTTTTAACTCCTTGCATCTTAAATTCAGTTGCAAGTTGATTAATTGTAAATCCTGTTTCTTGATTGGCTCTAAAAAATGCTAAAAGTTCTTGTTCAAAACTTGTTAATGACATCGTGAGCCTCCTCTCTTATTTTAAATTTTATCTTTGGATAAAGGCTAATAGGGATTGTTCAAACGCAGAGCGTTCTCGATTAGTAGTGATGACATGAGTGTTATGTTCAAACCATTGGAAATCGACTTCTTGCGCACCCGTTAACGCATCTCTAACTAGATACGCATCTTCTGGATCAATCATTTCATCTTCACCTGATTGGGCTAAATAAAAGCGACTGGTAATTTGTGATAATTCCATATAAAAGGACATCGCAAAGTAAGAAATCGACTCGATTTGTTCACGATAAAGACTCATTATACGGTCCTTTTCCACTTGGTACTCATCTAAGCGATTTTGCTTCTCATATAAATGACGTGCATATTGTTCGAAGAAATAACCAACATCAATTTGTTGAGCAGTAAAAACGGGAGAATTAAACACGCCACCCGCCAAATTAGTTTGATGGTTTTCCGTTAATAAACGTGTCGCAAAGATGCCACCAAGCGACAAACCAAATACGAATAATCGTTCATATTGACGCCCTTGCATATAATGTAATGCTGCTTGTGCTTGTTCCCACCATTGATCGGGATGAGCTTCTAAAATATCGTAAATATCATCCGTACCATGGCCTTTAAAAGTAGGACATAGCACTTCAATGCCCGCTCTTTGTAAGAATCGTCCCGTGGATAAAAAATCATTCGGCGATCCTGTATAAGCATGAAATAAAATAACGCCTGTACTCGCTCCTTCAACTTGATAAAACCGACTGTTTTCTAAGATTGTTTCACTCATCTTTCACACTCCTACTCCTTTTTATTGTACATTATTTACTATTTCACTGCAAAAAAAGAAACTATGACAAACGCATAAAATAAGGGTTTATCATAGTTCAAAAATCTTATTTAGCTGATAAATAGGCCAACGCAAGGGCTAAAGCAAAGAACACAAAACCTAGAACAGATGTCGCTTTAATTAAGAAAGCTTCAAAGCCGCGCGCTTTTTGTCTTCCTTGTTGATCAGCGCCACCACCGGTTAATGTACTGGCAGCGTTACTTTTCGCTGGTTGTAAAACTACTAATAAAATCAGTAAAACAGCTACCACCATCAATGCGATTAATAATGCATTATACAAAGGTATTACCTCCTCTTGAAGATTCCATAAATAATCTTACCACACAATGATTTAAATTGCTATGATTCTAAATCAAATCTAATAGAAAAAATTAAAGAGCATAGATAATTCTAAATCAAATCCAATAGAAAAATATTAAAGAGCATAGATGATTCTAAATCAAATCTAATAGAAAAAATTAAAGAGCATAGATAATTCTAAATCAAATCCAATAGAAAAATATTAAAGAGCATAGATGATTCTAAATCAAATCCAATAGAAAAATATTAAAGATTGTATGGTCGGTTATAGCGGTATCTTGTTTATCGTCCATTAATCTTTATCATTGGTCTAGCGATTGACAAGCTCTCGCTACTACACTCATTTTATTAAAAATACAGGAAAATATTGTAATTATCTTGAAAATGGGTTAAGTTAAGGTTAATAAGAAAAGGAGCCTTTGATATGAAACAACCTTTAATCGTTTATAAAGTAGGTACTTCCTCATTAACACAATCAGATGGCAGTATCGATATTCAAAAAATAATTAATATAACAGACCAATTAGCTATCTTACACCAACAAGGTTATCAGTTAGTATTAGTGACATCCGGCTCCATCGCGGCTGGTTTTAGAAGATTAGGTTTTTCAAAACGCCCTACTCGCATTGCGGAAAAACAAGCCAGTGCCGCCGTAGGACAAGGTTTATTAATTGAAGAATATACTAAGTATTTATTAAAGCATCAAATTGTCAGTGCACAAGTTTTACTGACTCAAGATGACTTTGCTGATCAAAGACGTTATCGTAATGCCGCTAATGCTTTACAAGTTTTAATCTCTAACCAAGTCATTCCCATCATCAATGAAAATGACACCATCGCTGTAGAAGAAATTAAAGTAGGTGACAATGACACCCTTTCAGCTCAAGTCGCTTCTTTACTAAAAGCCGATTTATTAGTGCTCTTAACCGATGTCGATGGCCTTTATTCCGATAATCCAGTGAAAAATCCACAGGCAACATTTTTCGATTGTATTAACGAGATTACCCCTGAATTATTTGAAATGGCCGGCGATGCAGGAACAAAAAATGGTACTGGCGGTATGACGACGAAACTGATTGCTGCCAGCTTAGCAACCAAAGCCGGTACACCGGTTTTTATCTGTTCATCAGCCAATCCGAATGCCATCGCAGATGCAGCCACGCAATCCAATAAAGGAACACTTTTTATTGCCAATGAAGACATTATGGCTCAAAAGAAACAATGGTTATCCTTTTATGCACGTACCACTGGCAGTATTAACATTGATGCTGGTGCTGAATATGCGATGCTCCATACTGGAAGTAGCTTATTATTAACCGGTATTACCAAAGTCCAGGAATCTTTTCAAGCGGGTGATATCATTTCCGTTTACAGCTTGGACGGTCAACATCTAATCGGCAAAGGTCGTACGCGTTTCTCTCATCGTGCAATTAAAGATAAATTATCTACCAAACAAAATAATGACATTGTGATTCATCGCGATGATTGGGTCACCATTAATTAGGAGGTTTTAAAGTGAAAACTACTCAAACCATTTTACAAACCGCCAAAGAAGTGAAAGCTTCGATTAATTTTGCCACTACAGTTCAAAAAAATGAAATCTTAACCGCAATGGCAGCAGAATTATTAAAAGCTACTCCTACCATTTTAGCAGCGAATGCAGAAGACTTAGCACAAGCTAAAGGTCAAATTGCTGACATTATGCTTGACCGCTTAATGCTCAACGAAGCGCGTATTGAAGACATGGCTGCCGGTATTTTAGCGGTGAAAGCATTAAATGATCCTATCGGAAGAGTTTTAGAGGAGAGAACCTTAGAAAACGGCCTAGAACTAACCAAACGCTCAGTTCCATTTGGTGTTTTAGGCATGATTTATGAAAGTCGTCCCAACGTAACAGCTGACGTTGCTGCCTTAGCGGTTAAAAGTGGCAATGCTGTTGTCCTCCGTGGCGGTAAAGAAGCTTATCGTAGTTCAAAAGCGATCTGCGATGCCTTAAGACAAGGAATTAAACAAGCAGGATTAAATCCAGATATTGTCCAATTAATTGAGGATACTACAAGAGCCAGTTCAAAGGAAATGATGAAAGCTAAAGGCTATATCGATTTACTTATTCCACGTGGTGGCGCAGGGTTAATTCAAACTGTGATGCAAGAAGCAACTGTTCCGGTCATCGAAACAGGTACCGGAATTTGCCATATTTATGTCGATCAAACTACCGATATTACCCAAGCCATAAAAGTGGTTAATAACGCCAAAACCAGTCGCCCTTCTGTTTGCAACTCTGCTGAAGTCTTGTTAGTACACCAAGCTATTGCTAAAGAATTGTTGGCTCAATTAGCGACTACTTTCCAAGACCGTGTTGAATTACGAGCAGATGAGCGTGCGCTTAATTATTTACCTCAGGCAACATTAGCTAAAGATGATGATTTTTCGACTGAATTTTTAGATTATATTATGGCTATTAAGGTTGTCGATTCTGTTGATGAAGCCATTGTGCACATCAATCAACACTCAACGGGACATAGCGAAAGTATTTTGAGTGATGATCCCGTTGCCATTATGAAATTCACCGAACAAGTCGATAGTTCATCGATCTATGTCAATGCTTCCACTCGTTTTACCGATGGTGGCGAGTTTGGGCTAGGTTGTGAAATTGGTATTTCTACTCAAAAAATGCACGCGCGTGGACCAATGGGCTTAAGAGAATTGACCAGTTACAAATATATACTAAAAGGTAATCATACGATTCGTTAATCAATCGCAAACAAAACCCCAGCATGAACCGTTCGTCACGATATCTTGCTTAAATCAAAAAAGTAGATTTAGGACATCAATCGTGACTTGGTTAATGTTGGGGTTTTAGTTTTTATGTTGTTGATGCTTCTATTAGGCTCAAAAATGAACACAAGACAAATCTGGCAACAGGATTATTTTTAAGATGTTGATGTTTAAGTTTGACACGTTTTAGCATAACGAATTGGACTTTGAATAAGTATCATAAAACATTGCCGATTGGAATTTTTATCCTTACGCGTTGGAATTTTAATCAGTAATAATAACAAAATACTAGTTGGACTTTTTATCATAACGCTTTACCAAGTGGCGCTTATTCTGACAACGTCATGCTTACAGCAACATTATCCTTATGGAATCAAAAAGCAACCCGGCCATCATTTGCTATTAAACATCCATCTCCATCACTTCGCTAAAAATAGCCCCCATCTCTTCTTGAATGGTTAACACATCCGAACGATATAATGGGACGGCTGTTTGATTAATAACTACAATTTTACGTCCATTGAAGTAGTTTACCAATCCAGCTGCCGGATAGACCACTAATGAAGTGCCGGCAATAATCATTAAATCAGCTCGATGAATTTTATGAACCGCATCATTCATTACTTGTTGATCTAATGGTTCTTCATATAATACAACATCTGGCTTAACGATTCCCTGGCAGCTCTCACATCTAGGAATCGCCTCTTTATCAAAGACTAACTCATCTAAATGATAGTAGCGATGGCACTCCATACAATAATTACGTGTCACACTGCCATGTAATTCATATACCTCTGTACTGCCAGCTTTTTGATGCAGCCCATCGATATTTTGAGTGATGACCGCCACTTCCTTCCCTTTTGTTTCTAACCATCTTGCAAAATGATGGGCAACATTAGGTTTTGCTTCACGATAGACTAATTTATCAAAATAAAATTCAAAAAATATTTTTGGATATTGATTAAAGAAAGAACGAGAAATGATTTGTTCAGGAGAAAATTGATATCCTTGATCTTCTACATAAAGGCCTTGTGCTGAACGAAAATCGGGAATACCGCTATTGGTTGATACTCCTGCTCCACTAAAAAATACAATCCGCTGACTCTCTTCTATTAACTGTTTAAACTCGGTTAAATCTGCCAACCTACCCACCCTTTCATGATTATTAAAAAGAACTGGGCAGAAATGCGATCACCATCATTTCTTTCCAGTCACTTAACTTGATAGAATAACACAGCGTTCAAATAGCATCAAACAGTCAATACTCAATCATGTTTAAGCGCTATTCAAACGGTGTAAAGTGGTCATAAGAATAAAAAATCAGCTTATTTTCTACTTCTTAACCACGCTATTCTCTATCTATATTCAATTATACCAAAAATCGTTAATGATTATGGCTTATTTTAAAGCATCTTTTGCAACTTGTAATGGTTGCTTATAAGTAGGTTCTTCCGTTAATTCTTCAACAATTTCACGATATTGAATAACACCATTTTGATCGATAACATATACTGTACGTGCTAATAAATCATTGCCATCTAAGTTAATGTCTAATCCATACGCACGACCGAATTCACCTGATTCATCAGTTAAGGTATCAACATCTAACTCATTTTCTTGATTCCAAGTATTAAATTCTTGTGGTGTATTGCGTGAAACCGTTAAATATTGAATATCACCTGATTTTGTTTCATCAGATAAACGTTTGGTTTGTAACTCACAAGTGCGAGTTAAAATATTAGGAACCACACTTAAAATGGTCACTTTGTCCGCTAATAAATCTTTCAGTTGGACTGTTTCACCTATTCGATTAACCAAAGTCGCATTAGGTGCTAAATCACCCACTTCAACTTGTTTACCTTCAATGACTAATGGTTCTCCGTTCACTTTAATTTCCATGTTATATACCTTCTTTCTTTGTTGTTAATTTAATTATACAAAAAACAACCGCCATTACACAAAGGAAGTGCTTGCAGTTGTTATATTAATTTTGTGAACAATATCGAAATGTAATCTGTCTCTAGCCGAAGGGATGTTTATAATAAACCTTTTGATTTTATATCCAATAACGAAGTGCAGGCTGTCACCGGCCAAATTTATGTTTATAATAAATCGTCAAATTCAGCTTGTTGACTCGTAATATATTGCGCATCAATCACTTCAATTTCTATGTTTTGCACGGCATCTTGAACTAAAGCTTCAATGTCTAAGGATTCTTCTAAAAACTCAATTTTCCCTTGACGTGGCTTTGTCTTTGGCGAAGATGGTGCAAAAACCGTACAGCAGTCCTCATAAGGTTCATTACTAATATCATAAGTGCCTACTTTTTCAGCTAACTCGATGATTTCATTTTTGTCAACTGCAATTAACGGTCTTAAAACCGGAGAATGTGTCACCGAATTAATGACATTCATACTCGTCAATGTTTGACTCGCTACTTGCCCTAAAGATTCTCCTGTTACAATGGCTTCTGCCTGACGTTCGATTAATAGTTGATCCATAATACGAATCATCATCCGACGCATGACAGTCATTGAATATTCATCGGGAACCGTTTCTTTAATTGCTTCTTGTATTTTGGTAAAAGGGACATTGATAAAATGAATAGGTTTAGCATACTTGGCTAAAACTGACGTTAAACGTTTAGTCTTATCCAGTGCCTGTGGACTTGTATAAGGCGGACTACTAAAATGAACAGCTTCAATTTCCAATCCACGTTTAATCATTTGATAACCCGCAATTGGTGAATCAAAACCACCTGACAACATCAATAACCCTTTACCACTTGTTCCATATGGTAAACCACCCAATCCTTGATATGAAACTAAGCTCAAGTTAGCACCGGTATTTTGATGGATACTAATCGATAATGTATGGGTCGGACGACGTAGATCAACGCCCATTTCCGGATAACGTTCACCAATTACATGCCCTACTTCACGTTGTAAACTTATTGTGTCATATTTGAATGACTTATCAGAGCGTTTCGCTACGACACGGAACGTATCCCCTTCCTTAATCGTTAATTCTTCGAATAATTCCAGTGCTTTGTTTTTAATTTGTTCGAGGTCTTTTTCCACCCGATGAACCGGCTCAAATCTAGAAATCCCCGGTATTGTCTTTAATATTTCAACAATTTCTGCAACGGGAGTGTGTTCCCATAATAAATGCATAAAATCATGATTGACAGTAATTTTTATGTTTTCTAAATGTTTGGTTTGAAGACGAATATGTTCAGCTAATCGTTGTTGAAAAGACTTACGATTACGACCTTTCGTGGATAATTCGCCATAATGAATAACTAATTGATGCATACTAACTCCTTATTATTAATTATTTAGTTTCTAAAGCGACTAAGCTATTTATTTTCGATTGGATTCGACCATACTAATATTGTTTTACTTTTTTATCGCCTCAGCTGATATTCTTTAGCATTGAATCGCCTATACTGATATTAGTTTCCTTTTTAAATTGACTCAGCAGCTATTTTTTACTTTTTGCAGCGACTCATTTTATCTTTTAAGCAAATTTAGCAGTGACTTTTTCAATAATTTTAATAAGTTCATTAACTTGCGTGCTGGTAGTCAAACTCGACATACTCAGGCGTACTGCCGATTCTGAAATGTTATCAGGAACCCCCATTGCTTTTAGTGTCGAATGCACTTGATGCTTGCGACTTGAACAGGCACTCGTAGTTGAAATCATGACACCTTCCGTTTCAAATGCATGTACTAACACCTCGCCAGGAATTGACGGATAGGCCACACATAAAATATGTTCACTAGCCGATGCTTCGGCAAACACTTGCCAATTTTGTGCTTCAAATGCTTCGATTAATGATCGACGGAATTTAGCCAGGTTTTGCTTCACTGCTTCTTGTTTGGTACTTGCAAGACGTAGTGCTTTGGCAGTTGCTACAATACTAGCTAAATTTTCAGTACTACTGCGTAATCCTTTTTCTTGACCGCCACCATATATAAAGGGCTGTGTGTTAACTTTTTGTTTTAAGGTTAAAATCCCAGTACCTCGTCCAGCATGAAATTTATGTCCCGACAAAGTCATTGCATCGATGCGCGAATTATGTAACAGAGATAATTGGGTAGTAACAGCTTGCACAGCATCTACATGCCAAATGATTTGCGGGTGTTTTGCCAACAGTTCAGCAATTTGCTCCAACGGTTGAACCGCACCTACTTCATTATTGACTGCCATCGTTGAGATTAATAGGACATCGGAGTCCAACTGTTCTTGTAATGCTGGAAGATCAATTTCTCCTTGTGGGTTCACACTGATTCGTTCAATCCTATAATTTTCAGACAAAAGTAAATTAATTTGCTCATATACCGAGGGATGTTCAATCGCTGAAATCAAAATCCGTTTTGCATTGGGACGATGCTTACTCAACTCACGCACTACTGCTTGTAATACCCAGTTATTGGCTTCAGTTCCACTAGAAGTAAAATAAACTTCGTTCGTTTTGACTTGTAAGATTTCAGCGACTTGTGAGCGAGCTTGTTCTAATAATTTTTTTGATTTAACACCTAATTCATGTAAACTTGATGGATTCGCAAAATATTCCTTTGATACTTGTAAATAGGTGTCTAATACCGATTGATCAGGCATTGTGGTAGCACTATTATCAAAATATAACATTTTTAACCTTCCTTCATTTGATGTCAGTGCGATTTAAAAACGATTAGACGGTACTTGAGCAGTACTTATCTAATCGTTTCAAATCATTAATAAATCCGACTTTGTTTTTCTTTATGATACATACGACGAACTTGCGTTGGAGCTTCTTGATCGATGCGGCGTAAGGCTTTTTCAATCACGGCTAAGCTATCACCATACCGGAAATCTTGGTGGAATAAATATTGTGCTTCTTTAATGGCATCATCCACTTCAGGATAATCGTATCGGAATCGATTACTATGTTGAATCATGTATTCCGTTAACATAGCATTATCAATCGTTTGTTCCGTTAACTCTTCTAATTTATTTAAATTTTCGACTAATCTTGCTTCTAATGTTTCAATTTCAAACATGTCGATTCGTACTTTATTAAGTAGTTTTGCTAGCTCTTCAATTTGATCGGTTACTTTAAAGAATAAGGTATAGTAATTATCATTTAAGCCAGGTAAATGATGTTTTTCAATTCTACGTTTATAATTACGTAAATCCATTTCATAAAGCTCTAAGTTTTGTTTCGTTTCTTTTTCTTTATGATTCATATCCGATAAAACTTGAACTAACTGATTTTGTTTTTCATCAATTTCTTCGACGCGTTTCTTGATTTTCTTAATGTCAGATTCAACCTTAGTATAAATCACTGTATGATCATTAATTTGCCCAACAATATCATTGAATCGTTGATACTCATTACGGATTTGTTCGGTTAATTCTGATACTTGATCTAATTCATTATTATGTAAAATATAACTTTGAGAAATGCGATCGACTTCAATGCCAGCATAACGGTTATTTTCAGAAACCTGGTCTAATTGTGCGCCTAATTGGTTAATATTCTTATTAACAAATTCTTTTGAAGCAATTTCACTTTCCATCAATTCGTATAACGAGTTAATTTCACGTTCTGCTTTATCCATTTGCGTTTTGGCTTCAACTAAGTCTGCATTTTTAATTTTAATTTTAGCTTCATCAAGTAATTCTTGAACAGCATCAATTTCTTCAGGAATATTAATATCACCAAATTTAAAGTGACTTTCAACCATCTTTTGATAACCATCGCGTAAATCTTCAATTGAATCTTCATATTTATTCTTGATCTGGTTATACATTGCGGGAATTTTTTCTAAAATTTCTTCCAAACTTGATAAATCTGATTCAATAACAGCTAGCATTTCTTTCGCTTCTAAATGGTCACCCGATGTGGTTAATTCATTATATTTAGTAAAATTTAATTCTAAATACTGTAAATTTTTCTCTAAAGTTTCAATGGCAGGACCATAATCGAAACTATGATTCATCACACTTTTACGTGCTGTATTGTAACGTTCTAATAACGCTTCAATTTCTTCACGGTTTTGTTCATCAACGCTTAATAGCTCTTTTAATGCTTCGATTAAATCGTCCACTTGCGCTTCGGTTTCGTCTAACATTTCGCGAGCATCTTCTAAAACCTTTTTAGATTTTACAATGTTCATTTGATCTGCAAATTGTTCAGCTCCAACGAGTGCAGCTTCAATCTCAGTAAATTGGTAATTGGTAATAGTTTGCCAATTTGCGACTAAATTTTCGTATTGGCGTTTTGTTTGACCCGATAATTCCATATTTTTTAACGTAAATAATTGGTCAGGTATTGAAACTTCCATCACACGATCTTTTCTTTTTTCTAATTCATTAATATCCTTTGCTAGTTGGCTCTTCATATAAAAGAAAACCCCATACCCAACTAACACCAGAATGACGATTATAAATAATATATCCGTAAATCTCAATGTCGTTCGCTCCTCTAATCCTTCAAAAATACATTTCTATCATCACTTTTCTACAAATGTACAGTCTATCTATTAGATTATATCATTTAAGCCATTGAATTAAAAGCATTCCTCTCTATAATTTTACTAGTTTATTAACGGTAAATGATACTGTCTTATTAAAACGCATTCAAAATGTCGCCGATCCAGTATTCCCCTTAATGACTAGTGAGTATCTCTGCCACCATTAATCAAGATAAAGTTCCATATATTCCCTACCATTCATTCAATTCTCATAATAAAAATTAGACTTTCCTTTACTTTCACTTCAATCGTTCTATTAAAATTCTTGTTTACGCAATTTTTCACTGCAAACATTCTAAGTTTATCGGATTTTAAATTACGTCGCTTGCACAGTCATAACAATGCGTATATTAGCTACTTTTTTTATTAATGACTAATAACTGAACAACACATGATTTTAGATTGACATTATGGTGATAATGCATGTCGAATGTTAATACCGTTAAAGGGAATAACCATTATTTCAATGGCTCCATTATCTGCAGTCGATAGATAAGGGATTTGTTCTTGCTGTAAAAGCACCGTGACTTCTTGATGAGGATGTCCATAACGATTGTTTTTCCCCACAGAAATAAGCGCCATTTCTGGTGTTGTTTGCTCAATTAATTGTTTACTAGTACTGGTATTGCTACCGTGATGCCCAACTTTTAGCAGATTGATGTCCAAATTAGGTGTTGTCGTTAATAATTTTTGCTCACCAATTTTTCCTAAATCTCCCATATTTAAGAATGAGCGATTCGATAATTTTAACAGGGTGACAATTGAACTTTCATTTAAATCTTCCCTTGGCGCATTAGTATCAAACCATCCCCATAATGTATCAGGGATAATTGTCTGCCAACCAGGCGCTTCTAAAATTGTTAATCGTAACTGATTCTGATAAGGTCCCATTACTTGTTGCCAGTTTTGATGATGGAATCCTATATTGGAAATGACGATTTCTTTCACAGGGATAGTTTTGATAATTGCCGGTAAATTAGCAAAGTGGTCAGCATCAGGATGGGTAATGACAATCCCTTCTAATTGCCGAACGCCTAACGCAGCTAAAGCAGACAAAATGGTTTTCTTGGCATAATTTTCTTCTGGCTGATCTTGAGAACTATTTGCATCACGATTCCAGGAAACTTTACCCCCGACATCTATCAACCAGCCTTGATTAGAAAAGGCAGCTTGGTATAAAACAGCATCGCCTTGTCCAACATCTAATACTATTATCCGTTCAAAATGACATCTTCCACTTATTAAGATCAATCCTATATAGCTGATAATGGTGAATTTCCACGCTTGTTGCCAATCTACCAACCATCTACCTGCAACTGCCATCAATACGATGACAAAAACCCAAGAATAATGACCGACTAATATTTTCGGTTGGAATAATTCAATCGGTTCAAGTAGAAAATCAAAACGCTGAACGAGTAGCTGTCCTTTTGGCGAAAAAGATAGGAGCGTTAATAATACAGCTAATGGAAAAATACCCCAATCAAACACTTTGCCAATAATCAGACCCCAAATGAATTGGAGAGGATACCAATAATAATTTTGTCGCATCGTGATGGGCCAAGTAAATAGCGTACAGATGATGGCTAATTGGATAGATTGCGAAAAAGGTAAAGGTTTCGGAATTTTTTCAATAAAAATCAAAATATACGAGATTAAGAAACTTAATTGAAAGCCCGTGGATAACACAATTCTAGGATTGAACCAGAGAAAAGCTAAAACCAGCAGACTTAAATTATCCATTCGCGAGAGTGACCCATATTTTTTCAGAAAGTGACTGCCAACGCTTCTTACTACTCCAACTGGAAAACAGGTTAAAAAAGTATAGCCAATTAACAATCCATCTATTATCAGACTCCCTACCTCATTGATGATGCCCAATCGTCTTAATAAATAATCGATATTGTTTTTTATTAAAGTGACATGAAAACCTGAAATAGCAAAAAAATGGATGATGCCAAATTCTATTAAGCGTTCACGGTGCGTCTTATATTGAGTTGATGATAAATTCCAAATTAAGCGATTATAAAGACTGAACAAACGAATATGATCCAATTTTTGAAAATGATTTAACAATTGCCATCGCCAATTTAAAAAGTAACAAAAAAAGTTGTTAACCGATTGAGCTCTTTCAATTGTTTTAATTTCAATTTGATAATCAATGTTTTGTGATTGTAAATATTTTTGATAATTGAAGCCACCAAAATTTCTAGCACCTTCTGGTATCGTTACACGCCCTTTTACTTGCAATAAGGTCACTTGATCCAATTGATGAAGTGTTGATAATTGACTCCCTTTAACATTGATAGTTAACCATTCTCCTTGTGACCATAGTTTGGCTCGTCCCGTTATATATTCTTCATCGCCTTTTAAGTATATCGGGTCGATTTGCAATAAATAAGTATTTTCCTCTTGTGATATTAGAGGTTGCGTGCGGGTTCTAAAGGTGACCACACTACTGATTACAATGACGATGAAAACAAATTGTTTCAATATTTTAGTTAAAAACAGACAGCGGATAAAAAAAGCAACCCCTAGTAATCCCCATCCCCAATGTAGCGTTAACCAAAAATTTTGAACAATATAGGCCATAATAGCCAGGAAAATCCATTGATTGTTTAAATATTTCATCTTGATTATCCTTTGTATCATTATTTTATCGAAATCATACTTGATAACTTATCAAAAGTTTTTTGACCAATGCCACTCACATTCATTAAGTCTTCAATTGTTTGATAAGAACCATATTCCTCACGATAGTCGATAATTGCCTGCGCCTTTTTTTCACCAATACCAGGCAGTAAAGTCAATTCGGCTACATCTGCAACATTAATATTAATTTTTAATTCATTATGAGGATCTTCATCTGTTTCATTAGCAAAATAATTGACCATCGAAAACTCTTCTTCCAAGGTTTGATTGATGTTTGGCACCACTATCACCATTTGATCACTGAGTAATAAAGCTAAATTTAATTGGTTTTCATCGGCTTCATTGGTTAACCCTCCGGCAGACTCAATCGCATCCATGACCCTCGCACCATTTGATAATTGATAAACACCCGGATCTCTAACCTCACCTTTAATATCTACATAAATAATCATTTCTTGGGTTGTTATTTCCGTTGAGTCAGTAGTCGACATGGTTAAGAGGTCCTCATCCATTATCATCTCTCCGCTTTCTGATAAAATTGATACAGGTTTTGGTTGGTTTTGAAACAGAAAATAAACGATACCTAAAATAAATATCACAAGCATCACTTTGTTTTCTTTGAAAATATCGCTAATTTTATTCACAATCTCTCCCCCTTAGCTAATAGATTATTTCTTAACATGATCTTTCACGGCAAGTCATGATTAACTCATTATTATCTATAAATACGTAAACTTTCGCGAATACACTATTTACTAAAATTTGTGAAGCATTTTTCATTTTATTATAAAAATTATCTATGAAAGGATTCACAATAAATTAATCCTATGCTATAATTTAGCTATCAAGTTTAGGAGGAATTTCACATGAAATTATCAAAAATCGTTTTATCTAGTTTGCTAGTGTTATCAGCTGCTACTGTAGCTGTTCCAGTAGCGACACAATTTACTGGTGATATTGCTATTGTGCAAGCTCAAGAAGAAGCTGTCACAATGCGTCGTTACTATACAGCAGCTCACGGAGACAAAGCATTCACTGCTGTAACTGTTTTATTACAAGGTGGCAAATTAGTCGATGCTGTAATCGATGAATTTCAATTCGTAGCCAAAGATGGTGGCTTTACAGGTGTTCCAAACTCAGATAGTGATTTTGGTGCTGGCTATGCGGAAGGCCAAGTATTAGTAGGTAAATTAGACAACGATGAAGGTTACTCTAAATTAATGGCTGATAAAGCAGGCTCTACTGTCACCATCGGGGAAAACTTTAAAGCGATCATTGAAGCTACCAAAGGAAAAACTGCTGATGAAATTTTAGCATTAGTAGAAGAAGTTGATGGATTAGGTGAAGATGGGAATGTATCTGATGTTGTTTCAGGTGCTACCTTAGCTGATACATCAGGCTACTTAAAAGCAATTGCGGAAGCTATAACTGAAGGTTATGAATTTACTGGAGTTGAAGCTAACGCTGATAATCTAGTATTAAAACAAGAAATTGCGGCACCTCACGGTACTAAATCATTTGCTTTAGTAAGTGCTGCAGTGGATGGCGATAAAGTAGTTGCTTCTGCTATTGACGAATTCCAAATCGTTGAAGCAGGTGGCGACTTTAAAGGTGTACCAAACTCAGATGCTGATTTTGGTAAAGGGATTGCAGAAGGCTCACTATTAATTTCTAAGATTGCTAATAACGAAGGATATTCTAAATTGATGACTGATAAAGCAGGTTCTACTGTAAGCTACTTAGATAACTTAAACGCGGTTGCAGCTTATGCTAATGGTAAAACAATCGAAGAATTAAAAGCTGGCATTGAAGAAGTTGCTGGTTTAGGTGAAGATGGAAATGTATCTGATGTTGTTTCAGGTGCTACATTAGCCGATACTGCTAACTACCTACAAGCCATTGCAGAAGTAGCTGAAAAATAATGGATTAATCAAATAATCTTTGCTAGGAGATAAGAGCGTGACTAAGATATCGTAATAAAATAATTTTCACTATGTCACCCTACTCTTTATCAAACAGCATAATTGAGTGATAAAATTCGGTATTTAACCGGAAATTATCACTCAATTTTTTTATACCTTCATATACAAGCTGTCAGCTAAGTAAACCTCGGTATTAATACCTAGGAGAAATTAGCGAAATAGGCAGCTCTTTTTGTTGGTTTTACTAGGTTATCGTTAATGTGTTCACTAAATAGATGGTATAATGTATTTAAGAGGAAAGAGGTGACAAGATGCAGTTAACGAAAACGATTAAAGTGCAATTATACCCAAGT